>CAVEUC010000041.1:0-33716 GCA_963619035.1 Lachnospiraceae bacterium GAM79 | reverse complement strand
TAATGATGTTATTTCTCAAGTATCTATATAATTAGATAAAGTATAAATATTTAATTTAATAATTATTTATTTTATAATATTAAACATGAAAAGAGAGCATACTAGAATTGTAAAAATAGGTAATTTAACATTGGGTGGAGATAATAAAGTATTGATTCAATCAATGTGTAAAAATAAAACAAGCAAGAAAAATTCAGTTGTTAAAGAGATTAATGATTGTGCACTTTTAGGTGCTCAAATTATGCGTATTTCTATTTTAGATAATAAAGATTTAAAAGCTATTAAATATATTAAAGAACATACAACTATACCTTTAGTAGCAGATATCCACTACTCTTTAAAATATGCTATAGAGGCTATAAACGAAGGAATTGATGCTGTTAGAATTAATCCAGGTAACACAAAAGATAATAAAGATTTAGATGAATTGTTATCTTTAGCAAACAAAAAGGATATAGCTATTAGAATCGGAATTAATCGTGGATCTATTGAAATAGATAAAAATAAAGATATACCAACTCAAATGGTTGATAAAGTATTAGAATATATTAAATATTTTGAAAGCAAGAACTTTTTTAATACAGTTATTAGTGTAAAAGATAGCGATCCTTTAATCAGTTTATCGACATATAGATTGTTGGCTGAAAAATGTAATTATCCTCTTCATATCGGGATTACAGAATCTGGTATAAAAGAAATTGGAATAATAAGATCTTGTGCTATTTTATCAATTTTATTATCAGAAGGTATCGGTTCTACTATTAGAATTAGTTTAACTGCATCTAGAAAAGAAGAAATTTTAACTTGTAAAAGACTTTTACACGATTTAAATCTTTATAAAGAATATCCAACTCTTGTAAGTTGTCCAACTTGTGGAAGATGTATGGTTAAAGATACAGAGACTTTAGCAAGAAAGACTTTGAAATTTTTAGAAGATAATAATATTAATTTAAAAGTTGCTATTATGGGATGTGTGGTCAATGGAATTAAGGAAGGCGAAAATGCTGATATCGGCATCGCTGGAGGCAAATCTAGCTATATTTTATTTAAAAAAGGCAAAAAAATTAAAGTAATTGATGAAAATAACGCTTTTGAAGAATTAAAAAAAGAAATCTTAGATATTGCTAAGATTTCTAATTAATATCGATATTATAAATTTTTAATATTTTGTCTAGATCCACACTTAATGTGTGGTTTTTTAATTCTTTAATATCGTAAAATTTGTCGACACCTTCACTATTTGACTTAATTTCACCTTTAAAATTGTTAGATTTATATAATAAGGCGAGGTGTCTAGTGTTTGTTTCTTTTATAAACCGTTCAAAGATTCCAACAAATTCTACATCAATTAAATCTAAGTTAGTTTCTTCTTTAATTTCTCTTTTAACAGAATCGATTAAAGTTTCATTTTCTTTTACGTGTCCTCCGGGAAGATTTAATCCAGGCCAATCGTTTTTTACTCTATCTTGAAGTAAAATTTGATTGTTTTTATTATAAATTAGACACATATTAGTTAAAATTAATGCCATTTTATCTTAAATCTTCTTTCAAATTTGGGTTAAATACACCACTCTTAAGCATTTTGATTTCTTCTTTATATGGTGCTTTTTCTTCAATATATGGAGTCTCTAAAATTTTAGGAATGTCTTTTAATCTTTCGCTTGTTGCCCATCTTCTTAAAGTTTCAAAACCAATGGTACCAAAACCAATATTTTCATGGCGATCTTTATGTGAACCCTTAATATTCTTTGAATCATTTAAATGAACTACTTTTAATTTATCTAATCCGATGATTTTATCGAATTCATTTAAAACACCGTCAACATCATTAATATCATAACCAGCATCATTAATATGACAAGTATCTAAACAAACACCTAATTTTTCGTTTTTATCAACATTTTTAATGATATAAGCTAATTCTTCAAAAGTCTTTCCTAATTCACTTCCTTTTCCAGCCATGGTTTCTAAACATACAATAACATCACTATTATCTTTAGAAAAAACATCATTTAATGACTCAACAATGCTATTAAGCCCTACTTCAACTCCGTTATTTACATGGAGTCCAGGATGTAAAACTATATATTTAACATGAAATGCACTTGTTCTATTGATTTCGGATAACAAAAAATTTCTTGATAATTCATTTTTAATAGGGTCGATATTCCCTAAATTAATCAAATAAGGAGCATGTACTACAACTTTATCTAATTTGATATTTGATTTTTCAATTAAATTTAAACCTTCCTCGATTTTGCATTTATCTAATGGAGTTCTAATTGAATTTTGAGGAGCACCTGTATAAAACATGAATGTATTTTCGTTATTCTCAATAGCCATTTCTACTGATCCTAAGAAAAATTTTGGAGAATTCATGCTAACATGAGAACCTATTAAAATATCAACATCCTTATTTGTTTCTTCCATTTTCTTTATACCTTTCAGTTTGTTGTCTTCTTATATCTTTTTTAATAATTTCTCTTTTATGCTTTCTTTTGACTTTATCTATAGCTAATTTAACTTTTTTCTTATAATTTGGCTTAACTTTATTAGATTTTGCTTCATATTTAGCTTTTTTTATATTTTTATCTAATTCTGTATCAACCTTTATTTTCTTTTTAGTTTCTTTTTTTAAAGGTAAATCAGCTGATAAACCATTATTATCTAATTTTAAATATTCTACTTTAATATTAGATTCTAAAAGTTTAAATATTGGTTTTGTATGATCGTAATCGTAGAAAACGTAGCTATTACCAGATTTAAAGTTTCTACCAGTTCTACCAGCTCTATGGAAATAATATTCGAGGTTATTTGGCAAAAATACGCTTATAACATCGCTAACATCGTTAATATCTAAGCCTCTTGCTGCAATATCGCTACATACAACAACTCTAAATTCATCGTTATTTATTCTTCTAAGCATTGATTTTCTTTCTCTAGATTCTAAATCACCACTTAAAATTCCGATTCTATAACCTTGTTCGCTTAAAAAGTTATACATTTTTTTAACTTCTTCTTTAGAATTCATAAATACTAAAAGTAAATATGGATTTTTTATTTTTATAAAATCTAATACTGAAGTATAGACATCTCGATGTTTTGTATTAACTAAATAATGATTTACTGTATAAGAAGTAGGAATATCATCTTTCATTGTGATTGTATAATCTGCATCGATAAATTTCTTTAAAAATACTTCTACTTTCTTGTTTATTGTTGCACTAAATACTTCAATTTGAGGTTTTCTTGTTGTTTTTTTAATAATTTTATTAATTTCTTCAATAAAACCTTCTTCAATTAACATATCCGCTTCATCTAATACAATAGTCTTTAACGAATCTAATGAAATACTAGAATCTAGAAGAAGACTTGCTAATTTCCCAGGTGTTGCGATAATGATATTGCATCCATTATTTAAAGATGATAAATCTTTATTAAAATCTACGCCGCTAATGAATAATTTTGTCTTTAAATTAGGAAAATAGGTTTTAAAATCTTCTGTAAAACGATAAATTTGACGGGCTAATTCTCTTGTTGGAGAGATAATTATAGCTTGAACATTATTGTTAAATTCTAAATTATTAATAATTGGTATTAAAAAAGAGTGTGTTTTTCCACTGCCAGTATGAGATGAAACGATAATATTTTCACCTTTTAATGCTTTAGGAATTACTGTTTCTTGTACTTTTGTTGGTTCTTTATATCCTAATTTATAAAGAGCCTCTACTAATTCTTCTTTTAAATTAAATGCTTTGAAATTCATGTCTAATATTTTACATTAAAATTTATTAGAATTCACATATTTTGATTTAAATGTTATTATTTTTATATGAAAGTTAAAGTATTAGAGCCTTTTGGATATTGTTTTGGTGTAAAAAATGCACTAAAAAAGATTAATCAAATTATCGAAAAACATCATAATAAAAATATTATACTCGTAGGTCCATTAGTTCATAATAGAAACACAAACGAAGTTTTAAAGAAACAAGGAGTCACAATTATTGATAATTTAGATCAGGATTTTTTGATTTCATATTTTAAAAATCTCGATACAATCGATAATATTGTTGTTTTTTCATGTCATGGGAATTACAAAAAAGTAAAAGAGCTTGTTTTGAATAAAGGGTTTACATTTTATGATTTAGTTTGCCCGATTGTTAGTAACAATATTAAAAAAATTAGTGTTTCTGACTTTGATAAACTTATTTTTATTGGCAATAAAGAACACATTGAATCTAAATATCTTTTTTCATATACAGATAAAGATATAATTGACATTACTTACTTTAAAAATGATAAAAACTATAAGTATTTAGTTTTAAACCAAACTACTTATCCTTCTACTATTTATAACGAAGATATAAAAAACATAAATAAATTGGATAATGTAACTGTATATAAAAATATTTGCTTAGAACCATTTAAAAGATATGAAATTTTAAAGAAAGATTTAGAAAATAATGTTTATGACTTTGCTTTTGTTGTAGGTGATACTACTAGTGCTAATACAAAAAACTTACTAAAAATATACCAAAATATTACTAAATTAAATAATATTGAAATAATTAATGATTATAGCGATATTGTTAACTTCGACTTTAAAAGTGATATGAGCATCTTAGTTTTAAGTGGAACAAGCGCATCAAATGAAGATGTTTTAGGCGTTATAAACTATTTAAAATCTAAAGAATAACTTCTGGTTCTTTTTCGTGGTCTACTTCTATTATTTCAAAATCACTATCAATATCTAAAAGAACTTTTTTCATTTGCTTGATAAATATTTTTTCAATTTCGTGAGGTAAGTCTAAATAATTATAGTTATTAGTTATGATATCTCTTCTAATATGATGTGGACAATCTCCGCTAATATAAATATCGTAGCTTTCTAACATACTATCTTTATAATAGGAAGAACCTCCTCCACCAATAATTGCTACTCTCTTAATTTTTTTATTTCCATAAGGAAGTAATAATCCATATGATACATTAAGTTTGGTTTTAGCATATTTAGAGAATTCGTATACATCCATCTCATTCTCTAATTCTCCGCCTCTAGCCATAGGGTTTGATACTAACGGATGAACATCTTTTAATTCTAGAGCTTCTGCTAAAGCATCATTCATTCCATCTTTTGCACTATCAAAACAGGTATGATAAGAATAGATAACGAGATTATTTTTATTAATTTTATCGACTAATTGTGCTTTTTTGGAGTCGTTTTTGATGATATCTTCATATTTCCCAAAAATAAATGGATGATGAGTAATTATTAAGTCTACTTTATTCAATAAATCATTATCTTCCATGTATTTATAAACAATTTCATCAAAATCTAAGCATAAAAGAATACATTTTGTTTCATCTTTTATTTTTCCAACTTGATGAAGTGGGTAATCCCAAGATTCTGATAGCGATCTAGGATATTTTTTTCCTAATTTAACTAATAATTTTCTTGTTTTCATAAAGACTCCTATTAATAGTTTATAATTTTTTCTAATTCTAAAATTTCACTATTTAACTTATCTATATATTTTTTATTTGTTTGATTAACTAATGTATTTTTAAGATATTCAATTTTATCATTATAAATTTTTAAGAAATTACTATCTTTATTTTTTAATAAATATGGGCCATATTTATATTCTAAATTGTTGTAACTAGTTTTACCTTTTTTAAAACGAATAATCGTATACAAAATACCTTTCTCCATAAGCAGTATTTCTTTATCTATATAATAATTGTGGTTAACAAAAAATCTTCGAATATTTTCGATATCTGTATGAGAATCTACAATAAAAGTATCGATAAAATCGAGTTTTTTTATATTTTTTTCGATAATTTTTATAATTGTATCACTTCCTAATCCAGCTAAAACAACGCAGTTATATTTATCTGTTACTACATCAAGGCCATCGCTTAAAGAAAGATTTATATTCGATGTAAATCTTTCTTTTTTAATATTTTCTTCAGCGATTTTTAAAGGTCCAATTTTGTTATCGACACCTAGTAAAGTATCTGAGATGTTGTTTTTACAAAGTTCAATTAAAAGATATCCGTGGTCGCAACCAATATCTGCAACATTTTGTCCTTTTTCAATAAGAGAATAGATGCTTTGTAGTCTTTTAGAGAGCATTATTAGTCTCCATAATGTTCATCTAATTTTTTAGTTCTTGTTGGATGTCTTAATTTTCTGATAGCTTTTGCTTCAATTTGACGGATTCTTTCTCTTGTTAAGTTGAATTCTTTTCCTACTTCTTCTAAAGTTCTAGGTCTATTGTCTTCAAGTCCGTAACGCATAATAATGATTTTACGTTCTTTATCAGTTAATTCTTCTAATACTCTATAAAGATTTTCTCTATTCATTTCTCTATTTGTGTATTGTGTAGGAGAAACTGCTTCTTTATCTTCGACAAAGTCTTCTAATTTTGTGTCTTCTTCATCACCGATTGGGGATTGTAAAGATACAGGATCTAGAGAAAGTTTTTGAATTTCCATGATTTCTTTTGGTGAAAATTGACCATCTAATTCTTCGCTAATTTCTTCTGGAGTTGGAGTTCTAGCGAGTTCGATATTAAGTTTTCTTGATGCCTTGTTAATTTTATTAATTTTTTCAACCATATGAACAGGTATTCTTATTGTTCTAGCTTGATCTGCGATTGCTCTAGCAATAGCTTGCTTAATCCACCAAGTTGCGTATGTTGAAAACTTAAAACCTTTTGTATAATCGAATTTTTCAACAGCTCTCATTAAACCAAAATTACCTTCTTCGATTAAATCTAAGAATTCCATACCTCTACCAATATAGTGTTTAGCGATATTTACAACGAGTCTTAAATTACAGTTTGTTAATTTATGACGTGCAGCAACATCACCTTTTGCGATTCTTAAAGCTAAATCTTTTTCTTCTTCTGCGCTTAAAAGTTTATATTGTCCAATAGATTTTAAGTAAAGTTTTACACTATCTTGAACCTTAACATCGCTATTTTCAAGTAAACTAAAGTTATCAACATCCAACGATTTAACAGATTCGTCCTCTTCAGTTTCTTCTAATTCATCTTCATCAAACGTATCTTCTTCATCTTCTAAATTGATTTCGTCAGGGTTAAAATCCTTTTCCAAATCTTCTTCATTTTCTTCATCTTTATTTATAATGGTATATCCATCATCCATAAATTTTGTTCTTATTGAATCATATTGATCATCGCTTAAATCAAGAAATTTAGCTGCTTCTAAGAATTCGTCGTAATCGATAGTTTTATCGATCGCATTCTTTTCAGTTTCTTTAATAATTTTATTAATTTCTTTTTTTAATTCTGTTTCTTCGTCATCATCGTCAGAAATATGGATATTTTCCTCCTCTTCTTCAATGATTTCTTCATCTTCTACTTCTGTTTTCTTTGCGTTTTTAGTGAGAGCTTTTTCATTCTCTTCAACTTTAACTTTTTTTGTTCTTCCCATTTTATATCCCCTTCCTTAATTAATTTAATTTTGATATATCGAATTAATAATCTATATAGTTCTCATCAAGATTTTGTTCCTTCATAGAGCGTCTAATTTTCCTTATAGCGTTAGCTTGAATTTGACGAATTCTTTCACGAGTCACACCGAACATTTTGCCGACTTCTTCCAATGTTCTTTCTTCACCATCTTCAAGACCATATCTTAAAATTAGAATTTCTCTTTCTCTTTCGCTTAATTCACCCATAATCTTATAAAAATTTTCTTTATTTAATTCTTTATTTGTATATTGTGTGGGTGACAATGATTCCTTATCTTCAATAAAATCTTCGAGTTTATTTTCTTCCTCATCTCCTACTGGAGTTTGTAATGAAATTGGTTCTTTAGACATTTTTTGTAGTTCAATTATTTTTTTTGGTGTTATGTTACCACCTAATTCCTTACTTATTTCCTTTGGAGTTGGAGTTCTAGCGAGTTCTACAGTTAATTTTCTTGTCGCTTTATTAATTTTATTCATAGTTTCGACTAAATGAACAGGAATTCTAACAATTCTTGCCTGATCGCATATCGCTCTAGAAATCGCCTGTTTTATCCAACATGTTGCATATGTAGAGAATTTAAACCCCATATTTGGGTCAAATCTTTCAACTGCTTTCATTAAGCCAATACTGCCTTCTTCAATTAAATCAGAGAATTGCATGCCTCGACCTATATAATGTTTAGCAATATTAACAACAAGTCTTAAATTAGATTTAATTAATTTTTGACGTGCGTTTTCATCTCCGTCTTTAACCTTTAGGGCTAATTCTTTTTCCTCATCTGGTGTTAATAGCTTATATTTTCCGATATCTCTTAAATATAATTTAATACTATCCTTTACATTAACTGTGTTATTTGTTGAACAATCACAATCTTTTGAACTACTAGCATCCTCTCCTATTTGTTCTACACTATTTGATGAAATATTTTTTATTAGTGGTTCAATATCTTCATCAAAGGAAGAATCATCATCTAAAATTTTATAACCATCTTTTAAGAAACGTTCTTTAATCATTTCAAATTGGTCATCACTTAAATCGATATAATTAACATTTTCTAAGAATGCATCATAATTGATATTTTTGTTCTTAGATTGTTTCTCTGTCTCTTTAATAATTTTTTCTAATTCTTTTTCTTCTATTATCTTATTTTCTTTAATAGCATCGTTAAGATTAGAATCATTTATAGTGTTTTCTACTATATCGTTACTAATAAACAACTTTTTATTTACTGAATCTTTACTTTTTGAAGTAGTGGCTATTTTTTTATTTTCCATAACTAGCCCTCCTTCTTTCTTGATTTGCTTTTCAAAAATTGTTTTTGCAAGTTCTTACGCCCTTCAAGAATTTCTGCTTTTTCTACATCACTTTTACCTTTTATCGAATCCATATAAGATTGATCTTGCCTCTTCTTTTCTCTTTCATCGTTAATAGTTTTAATGATATTTAGGGCTGATTTCTCGTTATAAGGAGCAAGTTTAGTACTATCGTTAGTTAAATTAATAATTTCATTACTAATAAGTTTTTTATTTTCATCACTTGCCCAATTATCTAAAACATTTAAATAATTAATAAAATCTTTTGGTGAATAACTACCACTTATGTTTTCTCTAATATAATCTTCAATTAAATCAATAATTTTTAAATATATACTGTTGGTCATAAAGCCTAAATTTGTATTATATAAATTTAAAGCCTCTTTGTTTTCTAGGATGTATTTCATCAATGTTTTTTCAGCATTTTCTAATCTAGTTAATACAGTTTTTTGTGCTGTAGCCCATAAAATATTATTGTCTTTTTGACCACTTAAATTAGTTTTTTTGTAGTTTTTAAGAATTGTTTTTAATGTCTCGACAGTAAAATTAGATAATTTCGATAATCTTACTATATAATCCTCTAATTCGAGAGGGTTATTGGTTTCGTTTAAAACAGGAAGGAATTGATTAACTAATTTCTTTCTATCACTTAAACTTGATAAATTTAATTTTTTAGAATAGTAATTTAATAGCCATTCCCCTTTACTAATCAAATTATTTAAAAAGGTCAAAAGGGCATTTTCACCATTTTTTGACAATATTTCATCAGAATCTTTTCCAACATAACTTGTCATATTATTAACTAATTTATAATTTAGCTCTTCTTTATCGAATTGCTTAACTATTTCAGCCATGGCGTCTTGTCCAGGTGAATCTAAATCTAAGCATAATCTAATTTCGACATTTAAATATCTTAGCAATTGAAGATGTTCTTTTGTTAATGCAGTACCCATTAACGCTACAGCAGATTTAATGCCGATTCTATAACAAGCAATAACATCCATAAAACCTTCTAAAACATAAATGTAACCGACCTTTTTTGCTTCGTTTATAGCGTTATGGAAGTTATATAAGACATTTGATTTTCTAAATGCCTCGGTTTCTCGAGTATTAATATATTTCGCATCACTTGTCCCTTTAAAAACACGGGCGCTAAATGCAACTATTTGACCATTTCTATTAGCGATTGGAAATATAACCCTATTAACATTAATATCTTTTAAAGGATTATCGTTTAGATGAACTATACCAGTATTAGCAATTGTTTTAATACTGTATTTCTTTTCTTGTAAATACTCAACTAAACGAGTTCCGTTACTATATGCGTACCCTATATTAAAATAAGAAATTACATCATCGCTTAATCCTCTTGAATGAAGATAAGCTATTGCATCTTTTCCTTCATCTATTGAGGTTAATCCTGCTTTATAATATTCAGCTATATCCGTTAGACACTTATAGGTTTCTTGTAATAACGGAGAAATATTGCTTTTTTGTTTGCTTTGAAGTCTAGGTTCGTTTATTCCGGCAATTTCACAGACCTTCTTTAATGCTTCAATATATGTGATATTTTCTCTTTTTTGGACAAAATTAATAGCATTTCCTGAAGTACCGCAAGAAAAGCATTTAAAAAATTGTTTTTCTTGCGAAACGTAGAAATTACCCAATTTTTTATCATCATGAAAAGGACATAGGCAAGTATAGTTTCTACCTCTTTTTTGAAGTTTTGTATAATGAGAAACAATCTCTACTATGTCTATTTGTTTTAAGATGTCATCAGCTATTTGGAATAAATCTGTCTTTTCCATTATTTATAAAAAGTATGCTCCAATAAATAATCTTTTAAGTCTTCTATTTTTATACGTTCTTGCTTCATTGAATCTCTATCTCTGACGGTAACTGAATGATCGTTTTCTGTTTCAAAATCGATTGTTACACAATAAGGAGTTCCGATTTCGTCATTTCTTCTATATCTTTTACCGATACTTCCAGTTGTATCAAATGATAAATTCATATAAGGAGTTAATGAATTATAAATTTCTAATGCTTTTTCATTCAATTGTTTGCTTAATGGTAAAATACTAGCTTTATAAGGTGCTAAGAAAGGCTTTAAATGCATAACTTTTCTTACATCACCATTTTCAAGTGTCTCTTCATCATAAGCATCGTTTACTACCATCAAGAATAATCTATCTAATCCTAAAGATGGTTCTATACAATATGGGACATATTTTTCGTTAGTTTCAGGATCAAGATATTCTAAACTTTCTTTTGAATATTCTTGATGTCTTTTTAAATCGTAGTCTGTTCTATCAGCAATACCCCAAATTTCACCCCATCCGAAGCTGAATTTATATTCGATATCAGTTGTTGCTCTTGAATAGAATGCTAATTCTTCAGGTTCATGATCTCTAAAACGAAGATTTTCTTCTTTTATACCTAGTGATTCAACAAAATTAATAGAAAAATCTTTCCAATATTTAAACCATTCCAAATCTGTTCCAGGTTTACAGAAGAATTCTAATTCCATTTGTTCAAATTCTCTTGTTCTAAAAGTAAAATTTCCAGGAGTAATTTCGTTTCTAAATGATTTTCCTGCATTACAAATTCCTAGAGGAAGTTTTCTTCTGGTTGCTCTTTGAACGTTTTTAAAATTAACAAAAACACCTTGTGCAGTTTCAGGTCTTAAATAAACTTCACTTTTAGAATCGTCTGTTACACCGATATGAGTTTTAAACATCATATTGAATTGTCTAATATCTGTGAAATTAGATTTACCGCATACTGGACAAGTAACTGCGTGTTCTTTAATAAAATTATTCATTTCTTCTTGTGTCATGCCGTTAACATCAACATCACTAAATTGTTCTTCAATCAAGTTATCTGCTCTAAAACGCGATTTACAAGATTTACAATCGATTAAAGGATCATTAAAGGTTGTTACATGGCCAGTTGCTTCCCATACTTTAGGATTCATTAAAATTGCTGAATCAATTCCGACGTTAGTTGGTGATTCGTGAACGAACTTTTTCCACCATAAAGCCTTTAAATTAGCTTTTAATTCACTTCCTAATGGGCCATAATCCCAAGTATTTGAAAGCCCACCATAAATTTCTGAGCCTTGAAAAATATAACCTGTTGTTTGTAAATGCATTGCAACAGTTTCAAATTTGTTTTCTTTTTCCATAAAATACCTCAATAGTTTATTAGTTTAAAGAAATTGATGTTATTTGTCAACCTATTATAAGTGAACTTTTTAAAACATTTCTTTAGAATTAATTTTAATATCAAATGAGGATTCTAAAAAAGTTATAAAAAGTTTTAAAATAGAGATAATTGTAGCAACTGAATATTTATTTATATCTTCTTTATTATATAAAGATTTAATAATACTTTGTTCATCTGTATTTAATTTATAATCAAAATCTTCGTAAATATTTAAAAATTCGCCATTTTTAAATGAAAAATATGGAATGTCATCGTCTTCCATTATAGGTTTAATCCCTAAATTTTCTATGTAACTAAAAAGAAACATCAAAGCTGATCCAAAAAGAACACTATCATCATTTTCTCTTTTTAAAACATTTAATATTTTTAATAGATTATTAAATAAAAAACAATAATCATTATTCTCACTTGTCTTAATAATTAGTTCACTTAAAAAGTCCACTATTATTAAGGAAGTGTAACTTTTAAAATTTATAGGATAAAACTCTATGACTTGAACATTTCTTAATTTTAACCCTTTAACAGGACCTTCATAGCAATCAAAAACACCATAAATGAACTTATTTACAAATTTATGGTTCTTATTAGTTTCTTTAAAAATCCCTTTTCCTAATATTGGTATTAAATTATCTTTAGTTAAAATATTTAAAATTGCGTCATTATCCTTATATTTATTAACGCTAACGATTATTCCTTCAAATTCTTGCATTAAATTTTATAGCCTGCTTTAATTAAAAATCTACTTGAATTTCTCCAATCAGAAACAACATTAACCACTAATTCAAGATTAACATGTTTTCCTATCATTTTTTCGATATCTTGTCTTGAATATGTTCCGATTTTTTTAATCATTGAACCGTATTTTCCTAATAAAATGCCTTTATGGCTTTCTTTTTCGACTATGATTTTAGCATAAATGTTTGGTCGACCATCTTCTTTTTGAATTTCTTCAACAATTACTAATACACCATGAGGAACTTCTTCTTTTAGTAATAATAAAATCTTTTCTCTTATTATTTCTTGGATTCTAAAAGATAAGTCACGATCAGTAACTAATGTTGTATCGTAATATTGTGGACCTTCAGGTAAATTTTCTTTAATAAGTTTAATAAGTCCATCAACATTAAATCCATCTAAAGCACAAATTTCGATAAATTCACAATCTGGATAAAGTTCTTTATATTTTGCTTTGATTTTTGTAATCAATTCAATATTTGTTTGATCGATTTTATTAAAAACAACAATTAATTTATTATCGAATTTAATATGATCAGTCAAAAAAGCATCATCATCGGAATAATTTTTGCTTGTATCCACCACTAATAAGCTAATATCACTATCTCTAATAGACGAATAAGAAACTTTATCCAAAGCTTTTCCTAATTCGTTAAATGGTTTATGAATTCCAGGAGTATCAATAAAAATAATTTGAGAATCACCATCATTATAGATTCCTTGAATGCTATTTCTTGTAGTCTGACATTTAGGTGTGACGATTGAAATTTTACTACCTATAATTTTATTTAATAAAGTTGATTTTCCAACGTTTGGTTTCCCGATAATACTAACAAATCCACTTTTCATTATAAATCATCTCCATCAAAAGCGTATGGTAATAACTCATCAATTGTAGTTACTTTTATCATTCCGTCAAGGTTAGCTAAATATATATTTGCATCTCTAGGAAATAATTCAGAAAGCACTTGTCTACACATTCCACAAGGAGAAACAGGTTCTTCTGTATCAGCTACAATTGCGATTGCTTCAATATTTTCGTACTCAACACCATTACAATATGCATTAAAAATTGCGTTCCTTTCAGCACACATCGAAACTGGATATGAAGCATTTTCAATATTTGTTCCTAAATACACTTCACCATCTTTTGTTAATAAAGCAGCGCCAACTTTAAATTTTGAATAAGGTGAATAAGATCTTTCTCTTGCTTCAATTGCTTTTGCAACTAATTCTTCTTTTGTCATATTTACATCTCCTTTGGTGGTAAAATTACATCTTGTAACGAGAACATTTCTTTTTCTTGCTCTTTTGTTTGATGATCATAGCCTAATAAATGTAATAACCCATGAACGTACAAGAAACAAAGTTCCCTATCAAGTGTATTGCCATATTTTAATGCATTTTTCTTGCATACATCATAACAAATATAAATTTCCCCTAAATCAACTGGAAAATCACCATTTAAAATTTCGTTTTTATCATCTAAAAAAGCAAAGCTTATAACATCAGTAGGTCTATCGATTCCTCTATAATCACGATTAAGTTCATGAATTTTATTTTTTGAAACAATTGTTACCGACATTGTAAAATCGTTTTTTAATTTTAGAATCTCCTTTGTTCTATTGAATAAATTAAAATATTTTTCGTTATATCCTGTTAAATCTTTTCTAGTCTTGTTATAAAAATTTAATTCCATAAATACTAATTAATTACTAAAAATTTACTAAATACTCACTATACTTCTACTTTACTACTTTAAATGGCTCTATTAGTTTTTTTGTAATATCATTGTAGTCTTCATTTAAAACTACTGATATTTCTTCCGCTAATACCTTTGTAACTGTATCTAAAATAGACTTATCAGTTGAATTTAACATCTTTTTATTTTCTAATAATTCAATCTTTTTATTTTGAATTGTAAGATATAAACTTTTGAACCTTGTTATATCACCACTATTGATTATTGCAAAAAAAGCTTCTTTTCTTTGTCTAGGATCCTTTAACCAAAAATCCTCATATTCATCAAAAGAATTCATTATTTTATTAGCTTCTTCAGAACTTACAAGAGAACGTAAATAAATTTTAGTGTTAACTGGTATCATTATTTTATTAGTTTTATTTTCAAAAAGTGGATACAAAATATAGTATTGATTCTCACCATTGCCATAGTCTTTTGTTTCAATCTCTTGAATTTCACAAACACCGACATTACTTACTAAAATCTTTTCTTTTACATTAAACATTTTTATACCTTCATGTATTATTATACTCTTTTTTAATGTTATTTTCTAACTTAAAATTTATATACAATACTACCTTCGATATCCGTTCTTCTAATTTTGATTTTATATTTATTTAATGTTTTAATAGTATCTTCATGTGGATGTTTAAATTTATTATTATATCCGCATGAAATAATAGCTTCTTTAGGCGAACATTTTTTAATAAATTCTTCTAAAGATGATGTATTAGAACCATGATGCCCAATTTTTAAATAATCACACTTTAAATTAATATTAGAATCAATAATAGCTTTTTCTATTTTTTTAGGTGCATCACCACAAAAAATGAATGTTTTATCCTTAATGTTTAGTTTTAGTACTGTGGATTTATCATTTTCTTCTTCCCACAAATTAGTATAAATGTTTAAATTTTCAATTTTAATATCTTTTATATATACAGGATAATCTGAATTATAATCGTAAATATTTTTAACCTTAAAATTATTTTTTAATGAATCTAATGCACCATAATGATCAAAATCATAATGGGAAATGAAAACGTAATCAATTGAGTATATACGATTTTTTCTTAAAAATGGAATTAGCGAATTCTTAGCTACATCTTGATAGGTTAGTCCACCAGTATCGATAAGTATTGATGTATTTTTATAATTAATATATGTTGCATCACCTTGATCTACATTTAAAAAAGTAAAATTTACTTTTAAATAATTTTCTATTGGTACAGAATATAAGACTACGAATGCAGTTAATATAGATGAATATGTAACAATTTTTCTCTTATTATTAGTTTCTAATACATAAAATACTATAAAAAGAATTAGATAATATAAAACGATTAAATACTGGTTAAACGGCGGAATATTTATATTTAATTGATCAAAATTTAAACGTATAAGCATGTTAATAAAAAATCCAATTATTTTATTATAGAAGCTAAAATAAATCCCAAAAAACCCGATTAAAACCATTAAAAACAACAATTTAGTAATTGGCATCAATATCATCGCAATAAATGATGAGAAAATATTAAAAGAATTATTGAATTGTATTTGAAATGGGAAAAACAATAAAATGAATATTATATAAATACATATTTTTCTTTTAATCCCCTTATACCTTGATAATAAAAGATTCAAAAATGTAAATGATACAAATATAAATACAAAAAGAATGAATGAATATGAATATATTAAATAATGATCATAAAGTAACAGCACCATTATAAATATGGTCTTAATCTTAATCTCATCATATTTTATATTTTTTAAATAGAAGATGAATTTAATGACAAATAAACAAAAGATTCTTAATGTTAAAAACGAATCAGAATTTATTATAAAAATAGGAATAAATAAAACTAATGATACAATATAAGCTGCCTTAGTGTTAAAAAACTTTTTTGTTAAGTTAAAAATTCCGTAAAGGTAGAAATTAAGATAAATCCCAGTTAAAGATATAAGATTGATCAAATTTAAACTTTTAGCTTTATAAATATACGCATTATTATAATTTGAAGAATTAAATAATAAAGAATTAACTAAATCTTGATTATAAGCATCATATTTATTTAAATACGCTTGTTTAATAACTTCTAAATTTAGCGGATTTTTAATTATAAAACTGTAGTTTTTTATATAAAATTGATTAAAAACACCTTTATTTTGTAAATATTTATTAAAATCGAATGCAGATTCAAGAGTCTTAAATTTATAATTTCCCGTACTGCCATTAATCTTTAAAATCGAATAAAGTGTTATTTGATCGCTCGTATAAACGTAATATTTTTTAAATAAAGTCCTTATTATTATATAATTATTGCCTTTATCAACTACTATTCCTATTATAGTTTTAGAATTAAATTCAATATATTTAGTTAAACTTAATCCTATACCTATAATAAATGTAATTATATATATTGCTAATCTTTTTTTACTAAAATCAACTCTTCTACTAAATATATATAAAGAAATAACTAATAAAGATATAGCGATAAAATAAGAATCTTTAGAAATTAATATTAATCCACTAATAAATATTAAAAGTAAAGATATGTAAAACATTATTCATGTAAAATAATATAGTTTTTACATGTATTAAATTTAGCGTTTCCGATACCTTCAACATTCATTAACGATTCTAAAGTATAAAATGTTCCGTTAGTTTCTCTATAATTAATAATTGCTGTTGCTATCGCTTCACCAAAGCCGGTAATCGTCATTAATTCTTCTTTTAAAGATGTGTTGATGTTAACTTTAGAAATTGGATCATCGTTACATACATTAGAATTATCGTATTTTGGTGGAATATAATAACTCTTATTAGTTTCAATTGTAGCTTCGTAATAAAAACAACGGTCATCACCATTAGTTGTAATTCCTCCTGCTGCTCCAATTAAATCTTCCATAGTTGCATCTTCACTAAATAGATAGTCACCTGGTTTGGCTACTTCTCCCGTTACTCCAATTGTAAGGCGATTGTCATCATCAGTAATCGTAGTATTATTGTTATTATTCAAGTTAGGATCAATAAATTGAAATGCAACAATACCGATGATTGCGGCAACACAGACACATAAAACGATTTTAATTACCATAAAAAATACCTCCTTTACATACAAGACGTATATTTAGGAGGTATTTTTACATATTAATTTTATTATTTATCAGATTGTGTAATCTTAATATCTAAAATTTTAACTTCGTATGGTTTAGCGATTTTAATTGTTACAACATCACCAACTTTATGACCATCAAGGCTAATTCCAATTGGAGATTGGTTAGAAATCTTCATTTTATCCATATTTGATAATGCATCAGCTTCTTGGCTTGAAACAATACTAATTGTGAATGTTTTATGATTATCCAATCTTTCAAAACTTACAGTTTTTCCGATTGAAGCAGTCTTATCACCTTTTTTAATTTCAACAACTTTATAATTAGCTTTAATGTATTCTAATTCTTTAATACGAGCTTCGATTCTAGCTTGCTCATTTCTTGCAGCATCATAATCTGCGTTTTCGGATAAGTCACCCATTGCTCTAGCATTTGCAAGTTTTTCGATGACTTCAGGTTTTTTAACATCAATCAAGTCTCTTAATTCTTTTTCAAGAGCTTCAAGACCTTCTTTAGTAATCTCTTTTTTTTCTTTTTCGTTCATTTTTATTACCTCTTGCTGATTAAATATTTTATCAATTATTAATGTAAAAGTATAGAAATTTTATTTAATATCTTGAATTTTTGGATCGGAATCGTAAGCTTCAAGTACTTCTTGTGCTTCTTCAAGCTCTTCTTCATCATCTACTACTAATAAATCAGTTTCTTCTTCATTATATTTAAATACAAAAATATCATCTGGATTAGCTTCTTCATAGACGTAAACGTATTTTGTTCCTCTCTCTTCGTTTTCATATGTAAATAATATTTTCATCAAATATTCTTTACCATTATCATCAGTCATGACAATATCGTTATCATTTAATACTTCCATAATTCTCTCCTTATTTTTTAATAGTTTTTATATAATCTTCTAATATAATAACAGCACTCATCATATCGATAATAGGTTTAATTTTATTTTCTTTCAAACCTTGTTCTTTAAGCCTTTCTCTCGCTTCAATCGTAGTAAAGGATTCATCCATAAAATAAATATTAGCTTCTGGATACTCATTTTTTAAATCATCAGCAAATCTTCTAACAGATTCACATCTTTTTCCTTCTTTTCTATCAAGTTGGAGGGGTAATCCTAGAACGATATTTATAATATTTTCTTCTTTTGCTAAAGAAATTACATGAGTTCTAGCTAATTTATAATAAAATTCACTAAAACAAAAGTTTTCTTTACCATGAACTATACCTAAAGAATCAGATATTGCTATCCCGATTGTTTTTGTTCCTAAGTCTAAACCTAAATATCTTTCCATCTTTTAAAATAAATCCCAAACTTTTGAAAGTGAAGAAATTTCTTTAACATTACCTTTTGCTAAGTTATCTTTTCCTCCACCGTTTCCTCCCAATAAAGAAGTGACGTTTTTAATTAAGTTTTTAGCGCCTAACCCTTCTTTAATATAATTTTCGCTACTTCCAACGATAAGAGGATATTTATCTTCATCATGTCCAACTAAAATAATAACATAATCTTCAACTTTATTTTTTAAAGTATCGTAAATATTTATTAAAGAATTCATATTAGTATTATCTAAGTATTTAACTAGTATATTTTTAGTATTTATTAACTTAAATTCATTAACTAATGATTCTGTTTGATAGTTTGCTATCTTCATATTTAATGAAGTATTCATTGATTTTAATAAAGATATTTCTTCGTTTAATGAAGTGATTTTTGTAGGAATTTCATTAATAGATTTAACACCTACTTGCTTTTCAATTTCTAATAATAATGAATGTTTATCTTTATATTCTTTATATGCTTCAATACCTGTGCATGCTTCGATTCTTCTAACTCCACTAGCGACTGCACTTTCTTGTTTAATAATAAAGCAACCGATATCACTACTATTATTTACATGACATCCACCACAGAATTCTTTACTTACTTCTCCAAAACAAACGACTCTAACAGTGTCACCGTATTTTTCACTAAATTCACTAATAGCACCAACTTTCTTAGCTTCTTCTATTGGTAAAACTTTTGTAACTCTAGGAATTGATTGATTAATATATTCATTTACTTGTTTTTCGATCTTTGAGAGTGTAATTTCATCGATTTTATTTAAATAAGAGAAATCAAAACGTAAATATTTATCGTTTACAAAACTACCTTTTTGTTTGATTCCATCACCTAAAATATTGATTAATGCAGCTTGTAATAAGTGAGTTGCACTATGGTTTTTCATAATATTTTGATGTTTTATATGGTCGATTACTAAAGTAACTTTATCTCCTACTTTTAAAGATCCATATAAAACTTCGACTGTATGAAGGTGTTCTCCGTTAGGCGCTTTAGTTACATAAGTTACATTAGCTCTAAAATTATCATTAAAAATATAACCAGTATCAGCAACTTCTCCACCCATTTCTGCATAGAAATTAGTTTTATCGAATATTACATTACCTTTTTCATTAATTTCATCAACTTTATTACCATCGATAAATAATCCGATAACTTCACTATTAACATCTAAATCTTCGTAAGTATAAGTTGAAGGTAAATTAAAATCTAATAAATCTTTACTTTGTCTAGCGAATGAATCGATATTTTTTCTATTAGCTCTAGCTAATTCCTTTTGCTTATTTAAACATTCTTCAAATTGAACTAAATCAACATTTACACCATTATCTAATGCTATTTCTTTAGTTAATTCAATAGGGAAACCATAAGTATCATATAATTTAAAAGCATCTTCACCACTTAATTGAGTTTTACCTTTAATCATACTTACTAACATCGCTTCACCTTTAGTTAAAGTTTTAATGAATTTAACTTCTTCATTTTGAATCATCTTTTCGATAAATTCTTCTTTACCTATTAAATAAGGATAGAAAGATTTCATGTTGTTAGCGACGCTTCTTACTAATTTATACATAAATGGTTCGTACAAATCTAATTTTTGAGCATATCTCATAGCTCTTCTTAATAATCTTCTTAAAACGTAGCCTCTACCTTCGTTTGAGAAAGTTTCTCCATCAGCTAAAGCGAATACACATGTTCTAATATGATCGGCGATAACTCTATAAGGCATTAAATATTTTCCTTCATAAGGTTTATTTGCTAATTTTTGAATATCTAAAATAATAGGCATGAATAAATCTGTTTCAAAATTAGTTTCAGTTTCTTGTAAAACACAAGCAATTCTTTCTAATCCTGCACCAGTATCGATATTTTTATGAGGTAATTCTTTATAATCTTTTCTATCAACTCCGTTTTGAGCATTAAATTGAGAGAAGACAATTCCCCAAATTTCGATATATCTATCATTTTCGATATCTTCTTTTAATAATTTAATACCTAAATGATTCTCATCGTATTTTTCTCCTCTATCAAAGAAAACTTCAGTATTTGGTCCGCAAGGTCCTTCTCCGATTTGCCAGAAATTTCCTTCTAATGGGATAAGGTGAGTTTCATCCATTCCTTGTTTAATCCATAAATCTCTAGTTTCTAAATCTTCTGGATGGTAAGTTATATATAATTTTTCTTTATCTAAACCAAAATATTTCTCATTTGTTAAAATATCAAAAGCCCATTCAATAACTTCTTTTCTAAAATAATCCCCGATAGAGAAATTACCTAACATTTCAAAGAAAGTGTGATGTCTTGCTGTTTTTCCAACATTTTCAATATCGTTTGTTCTGATGCACTTTTGAACGTTTGTAATACGTTTACATTCTGGGATCTTACTTCCATCAAAATATTTTTTAAGTGCAGCAACACCTGCGTTAATCCAAAGTAAACTTGGATCGTTGACTGGAATTAAACTAGCTCCAGGTTCGATCATATGTCCTCTTTCTTTAAAGAAGTTTAACCATGTTTCTCTTATTTGTTGACTTGTCATTTTTTTCATATTTATATCTCCTTAAGAATAAAAAAAGTTCCTAATAAAATTAGGAACGAAATTATCGCGGTACCATCCTATTTTCTTTACATATGTAAAGACTCTTAATTAATAAAAGTAGACATCGAAGTGGCTCGTCATCTTTATTTTAAGGCTTTTTCACCATGTAGCCCTCTCTAAATAAAATAATCTAATAACTTTTTCTTCTTAAATATTTTAGATAAATTTAAGCAAAATGTAAAATAAAATATTAAAAAATGCTATAATTTTAAATATGTTACAACCATTAGCATTTAGAGTAAGACCAAATAAAATTGAAGATATTATCGGACAAGAGCATTTAGTAGGTGAAAATGGATTTTTATATAATTCAATTAAAGAGAAAACTCCGATATCTTTTATTCTTTTTGGTGATCCAGGATGTGGAAAAACTACTATTGCGATAGCTTATGCATTAAGTTTAAAAATTCATTTTATTAAACTTAATGCGGTTACATCTAATAAAAAAGATATTGAAGACGCTATTAAAGAAGCGAAAGAAAATCATCCTACAATTGTTATTATCGATGAAATTCATAGACTAAATAAAGATAAACAAGATATATTGCTCCCTTTTGTAGAAGACGGAACTATATTTTTAATCGGATGTACTACTGCTAATCCTTATATTAGTATCAATAAAGCTATTAGAAGTAGATGTCATCTACTAGAAGTTAAACCGTTAACAAAAGAAAATATATTTGATGGTTTAAAAAAAGCTATTAAAAATCCAAATGGTTTTAATGATAAATTGAAGATAGATGATGAAAGTTTAATGTATATTGCTAAATCTAGTAATGGTGATTTTCGTTTTGCATTAAATTATTTAGAAATATTAAATATTACTTATATTAATCAATATATTAATATAGAAATGACTAAAAAAGTCGTTTCTATTCCTAATTATGGACTAGATAAAGACGAAGATGGACATTACGATGCTGTTAGTGCTTTACAAAAATCTATTAGAGGAAGCGATGTTAATGCTAGTTTATATTACGCTTGTAGACTTTTAGTTTGTGGAGATATCAATAGTTTAACAAGAAGATTATTAGTAACTGCTTATGAAGATATCGGTATCGCTAATCCTGGGGCTTGTATGAGGACAAAAATTGCAATCGATTCTGCTCTCACTTTAGGTTTACCTGAAGCTATTATTCCTTTAGGAGTCGCTATTGTCGATTTATGTTTATCTCCTAAATCTAAATCTGCATGTTTAGCTATTGAAAAAGCATATCAAGAAGCAAATGATAATCCTTTAGATGTTTTAAATTATTTAAAGTACACTCCAGTTAACTTAAAAGAAGAAGAAAAATATCCTTACGATCAAGAAGATGTGTGGGTACATTTACAATATTTGCCTGAATTAATTAAAAATAAAGAATTTTTCGTACCAAATTCAAAAAGTAATTCTACTTATGAAAAATATTTAAATGACAATTATAAAAAATTAAAGAGCTTCATAAGAAGCTCCGATATTGCTTATTTAAAAAAGAAATATTCTAAATAATTATTCGATAATTTCGTGTGTTAATTCGCTTGGTTTAACTACTTTTTCTTTAACTATTTCAAACGAATTCAATACATCCTCTTCGATATATTTATAATCTTCTTTATTAGTGTATAAAGTAGCTAATAATTCGTTTTCTTCGACGTAATCACCGATTTTTTTATTTAATACGATACCTGCACTCATATCGATAACATCATCTAATTTTTCTCTTCCACCACCTAAATGCATGCTACTTCTACCAATTTCTAAAGCGTTGATAGTTTTTACATATCCAGGTTTAGTTGAATAAACTTTAATAATATTTTTACTAACTTCAAATTTTGAAGGATCTAAAATATAAGATTCATCTCCACCTTGAGCTTTTACAAATTCTACAAATTTAGCAAATGCTTTTCCATTTTTAACATTTTCTAAAATAGCTTTTTTAGCATCTTCAACATTTGAATACAATTTAGATTGAACAAGTAAAATAGCACCGCTAGAAACGCAAATTGAAGTTATATCTTCTGGTCCGTTTCCCTTTAAAGTTTCAATAACTTCTTTAATTTCAAGTGAATTACCGACAGCACATCCTAAAGGTTGATTCATATCAGTAACTTCAGCTTTAACATCTTTATTTAAGGATTTACCAATATTAACCATCGTTACAGCTAATTCTTTAGCATCTTCGATAGTTTTCATGAACGCTCCATTTCCGTATTTAACATCTAAAAGAATACAATCGGCGCCACTAGCTAACTTTTTAGACATAATCGAAGAAGCAATTAAAGGAATTGAACTAACAGTTCCGGTAACATCTCTTAAAGCATATAATTTTTTATCTGCAGGATCGATATTTTTATCTTGTCCAATTATAGCCATTCCAACTTCTTTAACTTGTTTTTTGAATTGTTCTTTAGTTAAATTAACTTTAAAACCAGGTATGGATTCTAGTTTATCGATCGTTCCACCAGTATGACCGAGACCTCTTCCGCTCATCTTAGCAAGTTTAGCACCTAAACTAGCAATCATAGGACCTAAAATTAAACTAACTTTATCACCAACCCCACCTGTAGAATGTTTATCAACTTTTAATCCTTCAATATCGCTTAAATCCCACACTTCACCGCTAACTCTCATCTCTTCAGTTAAATTAGCAATCTCTTCATTATCCATTCCACGAATATAAATAGCCATAAGCAAGGCACTAGCTTGATAATCTTTTATAGTATCTTTGCAATATCCATCAATAAAATAATGAATCTCTTCTTTAGTTAATTTAAATCCATCTCTTTTCTTTTCAATTATTTCTTCTATGTTCATATTTTTATTTTATCAAACAATCAATAATATATAAATATTTGATAACTCCTATTATAAATTATTTCTTAAGCTCTTCTAATTCGATTTTCTCTTTATTTAAAATCTCATCTAAATGCTTTTCTTTGAAGTATCCATCATCTAATATGAATTCAATTTCAGGACTTCTTCTCAACGATATTTTCTTAGCTAAACTACTTTTTACAAATCCTTTAGCTTTACATAATTTTTTAAAATTTTCATTTGGATGATCAAAAAATGAAACGTAGATTCTTACATAACTATAATCATCTGTTACATCGACCTTAGTGACAGTTAAAAAACCTACTTCATTTTTCAATTCAAAAAGAAGGATATCTCTAATATTTTTATCGATAACAGCTTTAATTCTTTTTTGTTGATTAGCCATTTTTACTCCTTGTTAACCATTTCGTAAGCTTCTAATATGTCGCTTTCATGGACATCGTTGAAATTAAGAATTTTAATACCACATTCGTAGCCTTGTTTAACTTCTTTAGCGTCATCTTTAAAACGTTTTAAAGAGTCGATTTCACCTTCGTAAACGATGCTTCCATCACGTAAAACTCTAACTTTAGCATTATTTTTAATAGAACCATCGATAACCATACAACCAGCGATTGTACCAACTTTAGAAACTTTAAAGACATTTCTAACTTCTGCTTGTCCGAGTACTTTTTCGACTTCTTCTTTCTTCATTTGACCTTTGATAGCATCTTCCATTTCTTCGATTAAAGCGTAAATTATACGATGAAGTCTAATTTCAACTTTCTCTTCGATAGCTTTGCTTCTTATAAATGCGCTAGGTCTAACGTTGAATCCGTAAACTATAGCGTTTGATGCGCTTGCTAATAATAAATCAGATTCGCTAATAGCACCTGCAGCAGCTCTAATAATATTTATTTTAACTTGGTCATTATTTAATTTTTCTAAGCTAGCTTTAACAGCTTCAGCACTACCTGTAGAATCTGTTTTAATAATAATGTTAATTTGAGCTAATTGACCTTCATTAATTTTATTATATAAATCATCTAAAGAAGTTACTCCGTTAGTAGCAGCTCTTTCTTCTTCAATCTTTCTTACTTTTCTTTTTAAAGCGATTTCTTTAGCTTGTTTTTCTGTTGGGAAAGCCATAAATCTATCACCTGCTAAAGGAACTTCGCTTAAACCGATAATAGAAACTGGAACTGAAGGTGTAGCTGATTTTAAAATCTTATTATGTTCGTTAGTCATTCTTCTAACTTTACCATAAACTGTACCAACGACGACATAATCACTACTTAATAAAGTTCCATTTTGAACTAATAAAGTAGCTTTAGGTCCACATCCTGGATCAAGTTCAGCTTCTAAAACTGTACCGATTGCATATCTATCTGGGTTAGCTTTTAATTCTAACATTTCAGCTTGAACTAAGATTGTATCGAGTAAATCTTCAATACCAATCTTCTTTTTAGCTGAAATTTCAACAGTCATGACATCTCCGCCATAACTTTCAGCGATAACATCATGTTGCATAAGTTCGTTTAAAACTTTATCAGGATTTGCTCCTGGAACATCGATTTTATTGATTGCGACAATAATTGGGACGTTTGCGGCTTTTGCGTGGTCGATAGCTTCTATAGTTTGAGGCATAACGCCATCATCAGCAGCGACAACTAAAATAACAATATCAGTAACGCTAGCACCACGAGCTCTCATAGCAGAAAAAGCTTCGTGCCCAGGAGTGTCGATAAATGTAATTCTTTGACCTTTAAATTCTTTTACATAAGCACCGATTTCTTGAGAAATTCCGCCGAATTCACCAGCTACTAAATTAGAATTTCTAATAGCGTCGATCAAAGTTGTTTTACCATGATCGACATGTCCCATAACAGTGACGACTGCTGGACGTGGTTTTAATAATTTTGGATCATCATCAATAATCGCTTTTTCAAAATCTTCTTCAGCGACAACCTCTTCTTTTTTGAAGTCGTAACCAAATTGAATACAAACTTCACCGATTGATTCATCATCTAAAGTTTGGTTGATGGTGACGAGTTTTTTATTCATAAAGAAATATTTAATAATATCACTAACATTGATATTTAATTCTTTAGCGAGTTCACCAACAGTTAATGATTTTGTGAAAACAAAAACTCCACCATTAACTTTGTTTGTTTCATTTTTCTTTTGTTTGTTAGTAACGATATTGCTAGCACGTTTTTGTTGGTTTTTATCTTCTTTCATTAACTTTCCTCCCTTTATTTCATCTTTAAATAGTTTTCCATTCTCGTATAGATTTCTTCAGGAATTTCTATCTCTAAAGCTTTGCCTAAGCAATTAGATTTTTTAGCTAATTCAATAGCTTCAAAATTCATTGAAATATATGCACCTCTTCCATTAGCTTTTCCTGAAATATCGAGAACAACCTCATTAGTAGGTGTTTTTACAACTCTAAATAATTCTTTCTTTGGATAAGACTTATTTGTTGCTAAACACCTTCTTAATGGAATTTTCTTCATTATTTATCCTCGTAATATGAATCGTCATCATATTCGCTGAAGTCGCTATCTTCGTCTTCGTAATCTTCAAAATCTTCATTTTCAAGTTCTTGAAGTTCTTCATCAGTATAAATCTTCATCTTTTCTACTGATTTTTTATTTTCTTCTTTCTTCTCTTCTTTATTTTCAACCTTGAATTCTTTCTTTTTCTTCTTTGGTTGTTCTTTTAAAGTTTCTTTTTCAGATTCTAAGTTAGCTTCTAATTCGTTTAAAGAAATAGTTGTATTAACTTCACGCATTTCAACTTTTTCTTCAACTTTAGGTTCTTTAACTTCTTCAACTGGAGTTTCTTCAACAGCTTTTTCTTCGTTTACTTCTGGTAATTCGCTAATTTCTTCATCATCTTCGTCTTTAGATAAGAAATCTTCTTTAGTATCAACTGTTGTTACTGCAACTTCTTCTTTTAATTTCTTTAAAGATTCTTCTCTAACTTTCTTTCTAGCTTCTTCTCTTGATTCAACAACGTATTCATCGATTGTTTTATAAGCAAGACCTTGTTCATCAGCTTCAGTTTTTGAAATAATTGAAATTTCTTTTAAACCTAAAAGTTGTCTAGCAAGAATAACGTTGATTCCTTTTGAACCGATTGCAGCTGTTTGAGTATCATCTTCACAAACTACTTTTGCAGAATTGTTTTCATCATCAAATACGATTCCTAAAACAACACCAGGTTTTAAACATTCAGCTAAATAGACACCTTTATTTTCGTTATAAGCGATAATATCGATTTTTTCTTTGCTATCTTTAGCGTTTCCTAATTGAGAGACAATAGCTTGAATTCTACTTCCGTTAGGTCCGATACATGCTCCACTTGGATCGACATCTTTATCGTGGGAAAATACTGCAACTTTACTTCTTATACCAGCTCTTCTAGCGATATCTTTAATTTCGATTGTACCGTCATAAATTTCATGAACTTCATTGAAGAATAATTTCTTTAAGAAATCTGAGCAAGATCTAGAGATTTTGATTAAATTATCTCTTTTATCACCTTTTCCTTCAGTTTTTCCAATTGATTCAACATAAACTTTAATTGAATCACCAGCTTTATATTTTTCATTACCGATTAAATCTTTTGAAGATAAAGTAGCTAAAGCTCCTTCTCTACCTGCTCCAAGATTAACTAAAACATTGAAGTTATCGCTTCTTTCGACAACACCAGTGACAATTTCACCAATCTTGCCTTTAAATGTTTCGTATAATGCACTCTTTTCAGCTTGGCTTATTCTTTGATTGAAAGTATTAATAAATTTAGTGACATCTGTTTTTGTGAATGTTTTTAAATCGATTGGTTCTTCATAATATTCACCAACTTGAAGACCAAGTTCTACGACTCTTGGATCTTCATCGCTAATTTCGATAAAATCATCTTGGATATCATCTTCTTTTGTAACTTTATATTGATGATATAATTCCATTTTATTTGAATCTAAATCGATATCAAATCTAATTAAAGCGTTAGATAATTTGATACCATCTTTTGATTTAGCTGCAACTTTCTTTTGTTTTGAATATGCAGGTATCTTTAATTCATCTTCAAGCTTTTTAGTATATGAGATAATAAAAGCTTCTTTAATAGCATCAACAACGATATCTTCATCGATTCTTCTTGATTTGCTAACTTCTTTTAAATAAATTGCAAATTCAGTATTTTGAACTTTCTTTTTTCTTGGCATAACTTTCTCCTAAAATTTAATTGCTAATCTTGCTTTATCTACAGTGTCTCTTTTAATAACAGCGACAACTGTTCTTGTTTTAACTTTATATTCGATAGTGATAAATTCATCACTAACATTTACTAAATATCCTTCTAATGTATTTTCTCCTTTATAAGGATTAGATAGATGAACATTTACATATTTATTAAGATATTTATCTAATTTTGATACTTCTATTGGTTTTTCAATCCCTAAACTTGAAATATCGAGAGTATAAGGAACATTATTAAACTCATGAGCATCTAATAAATCAGAAATCTTTGTAGATACATCGGTAATATCATCGATATTAATATCTTCATCTCGATCTACGATTATCTCTAACGTACCACTTTTTTTACCTTCATTATATTTAAATGAATAAAGTGAATAACCTAAACTTACCAATAACTCATTAACTATTTTTTTAATGTCTTCAATAGTTTCCATCAATACCCCCTATAAAAAAATAAGAATGCCACCAGGGCACCCTTTCGAGTTAATCTTCGTTAAATTTCTTTAACACTAATAATATAATAAAAATTTAGTCGATTGTAAATAAATTTAACATAAATTTTGATATATTTTAGTAAAAAAATCAGCTAGGATTTTCTCCTAGCTGATAATTAAATTTACTTTTTGAAATTTATAGGTTTTAAATGCCAAATTTCATCGTTATATTGAGCGATTGTTCTATCGCTACTAAAATAACCTGATTTAGCGATGTTGATGATGCTCGATTTACACCATTCATCACGTTTTGTGTAATATGTTTCAATATCTTTACATGCTTTTAAGTAGCTATCGAAGTCTTTTAAGATTAAATATTCATCATTATGATTCATAACTTCATCAAAGATTGATCTGAATCTATTTTCTTGACCTTCACACCATGGGCCGTTGAATAATGAATCTAAAACTCTTCTAACTTTTTTGTTGCTATTATATTCATCCCAAGGATTGTAGCTTCCATCATGTTTAATCTTTTCGACTTCTTCTACTTTAAGACCGAAGATAAATGAATTTTCATCTCCGACAAGTTCGTTAATTTCAACGTTTGCACCATCTAATGTTCCTAAGGTTAAAGCGCCGTTCATCATAAATTTCATGTTGCTTGTTCCGCTTGCTTCTTTACCAGCTAATGAAATTTGTTCGCTGATATCGCTTGCTGGAATGATTAATTCTGCTAAACTTACACCATAATTTTCAATAAATACAACTTTCATATATTTATTTACTTCTGGATCGTTATTGACGACATTAGCAACTGCATTAATTAAAGTGATGATATTTTTAGCAAAGACGTAACTTGGAGCAGCTTTAGCACCGAAGATAAATGTATGAGGATACATCTTAAATTCAGGATTATTTTTAATCTCATAATATAAATGCATAATTCTAAATACATTCATAAGTTGACGTTTATATGCGTGAAGTCTTTTGATTTGTGTATCGATAATCGAATGAGTATCAATTTCAATTCCAAAATGTTCACTTACGTATTTAGCAAGTTTGATCTTGTTATTATGCTTAATTCTTCTAAGTTCAGCATAAACTTCTTTATCATCTTTATATTTTAAGAAATCTTCTAATTTTTCTGGATGATATGTGAATTCTTCACCGATTTTATCGACTAATAAGTCGCTTAATTCAGGGTTAGCATACATGAGCCATCTTCTATGAGTGACACCATTTGTCTTGTTATTAAATTTTTCTGGATAGAATTTATAGAAAGATTTAAATGTGATAGCTTTTAAAATATCTGTGTGAAGTCTAGCGACACCATTGATTGAAAAACATGATACAATCGCAAGATTTGTCATTCTAACCATGTTGTCTTTAATGATTAACATGTTATTAAAATCACTTTCTTCGACATTATTTTTTCTCATCCATTCAATGAATCTTCTATTGATTTCTTCGATGATCATATAACATCTAGGAATAAGTCTTTGAATATATTCACATGGCCACTTTTCTAAAGCTTCAGGCATGACGGTATGATTTGTATAAGCAAAACACTTAGTGACAATATTCCAAGCTTCATCCCATCCATATCCATGAACATCCATTAAAATTCTCATAAGTTCAGGAATAGCTAAAATTGGGTGTGTATCGTTAAGTTGGAAAACATATTTTTCACCTAAGTTATCTAATGTTTTATATTGTCTTAAATGACCTCTAATAACAGATTGAAGACCTGCGCTAACAAAGAAATATTGTTGTCTAAGTCTTAATAATTTTCCGTGTTCAGTTGTATCATCAGGATATAAACCGTGCGATAATTCTTGTAAAGTATCTAAATATTCATTAAAAGATTGGCCACTTTCCATATTTTCATCACTTGGTTGAGCACTCCAAAGTCTTAAAGTATTAGCGACACCATTTTTATAACCGACAACATAAACATCGTAAGGACAAGCTTTAACAGTTGTTGCGTTTACTGTTTTAATTCCATATCCACCATTTGGTTTAAGGTAAGTTTCAGCATTACCATAGAATTCGACGTTACATGAATGTTTTGGTTTTCTAATCTCCCAAACGAAACCATTACTTAACCATTGATCAGGAAGTTCAATTTGGTTTTCATTTAAAATCTTTTGTTTGAAGAATCCGTATTCGTAACGGATACAGTTTCCGTTTCCTGGAAGTCCTAAACTAGCGATAGAATCTAAGAAGCAAGCAGCTAAACGTCCTAAACCACCATTTCCTAAACCTGCATCATCTTCCATATCTTCAAGTTCACCAATATCGATTCCTAAGTCGTTTAATCCATCTTTACAAATAGAAAAAATTCCTAAGTTCATCATGTTTGAAGTTAATAATCTACCAATTAAAAACTCCATTGAAAAATAAACTAATTGTTTATCGTTTTTATCAGCGACATATTGACGAGTATTACGCCAATAAGTACCACTATAATCTCTAACCATTTCTCCTAAAATATCATATTTTTCATAAATATGAGCATCTTCAGGAGATTTACCATATTTTGCAGTAAGTCTTTCGACATACATTTGTTTAAATTCTTCTTTATTGTTAAATAACATAATTTACCTCTACTCTTTAATATATTTAAAATAGCATGCTGCAAAACCTGCTAATTTTATTCTTAATTTAAATGGTTTTCCATCTACTCCACCATCTTCTGTATGAATACTTAATCCGTTATAAGCGTTACTTCCGCCGTAAACATCTTTATCGGTATTCAATATTTCTTCATAAGTTCCGCTTCTATACATTCCGATTTCATAATTTTCATAGTAATTTGGAGTCATATTGAAGATACAGACAATATGCGAATCACCAACTCTTCTTTCAAAAGCGAATACGCTATCTTTAGAATTATCAACCATCAACCAATCAAAATGAACAGGATTGTGTTCTTCAACATGAAGCGCTTCTTCGTGTCTATAAATAAGATTTAAATCTCTTACTAATCTAGATACAGAATCATGTTTTGGGAAACGTTTTAAATCCCGTGGTAATGATTTATTTTCATTCCGTTCATCCCAAGAAGCGAGTTCATTACCCATGAAGTTAAGCTTTTTGCCTGGATGAGCAAATTGATATGCATATAAGTTTCTAATCAAACTGAATTTTTGATCGTAATCACCCCACATCTTATTTAAGATAGTTCCTTTTCCATGAACAACCTCATCATGACTTAAAGGAAGCATGAAGTTTTCACTATAGAAATAAGCCATTGAGAATGTGATTTTATTGTGATCAAATTTTTTATAAACAGGATCTAAAGAATAATATTTCAAAGTATCATTCATCCAACCTAAATCCCATTTATAGTCAAATCCTAAACCGTTCCATTCGGTAGGTTTAGTAACTTTAGTGAAATCTGTTGAATCTTCAGCAATCATCATTACATCATCATGAGCAATATGGATTTTTGCATTTAATCTTTTAATAAACTCGGTAGCACCAGTATTTTCACCATTTGCTTTATTGCCATCCCAGTAAACTACATTAGAAATAGCATCGCATCTAATACCATCAAAATGGAAGTAGCTAATAAAATAATTCATAGCGCTCATCAAGAAACTTCTAACCGGATCTTTTCCTAAATCGAAATTTAAACTACCCCAAGAATTGTACATATGAGTATCGCTATATTCATATAAACAACTTCCATCAAATTTTGCTAAAGCCCAAGGGTCATTTGCAAAATGTACTGGAGCAAAATCTAAGATAACACCAATTCCAGCTTGATGCATTCTATCAATAAAAGACATAAGTTGCATTGGATTTCCATATCTAGAATCTACGCTATAAAATCCAGTAGCTTGATAGCCCCAACTTCCGTCGAAAGGATATTGGCAAATTGGCATAATTTCAACATGAGTAAATCCTAATTCTTTAACATAAGGAATTAAATAATCAGCAATTTCTTCATAACTTAAATTACGATTATCAATTTTTCCTTTCCAAGAGCCAAGATGAACTTCATAAATACTTAATGGTCTATCAAAATTTCTATTTCTTGAAGTTAAAAATGGTCTATCGTGCCAAATAAAGCCTTCTACATTGAATAATCTTGAACAAGTTCCAGGTCTATATTCACTAAAGAATGCATATGGATCAGCTTTATCAACATAATCACCATTAGCATTTTTAAAATGATATTTATAAAATTGATAATTGTGTAAGTTAGGAATAAAGGTTTCGTAAACTCCGCATTCATCAACTTTTTCCATTTTATTTGCTAAAGGATTCCAATCATTAAATTCTCCGATGACACTAACATCACTTGCCATTGGAGCATAGAGTCTAAAGCAAACACCTTCAACTTCTTCTTTAATTTTAGTTTTTTTAGTTTTAGAAGAATCTTTCTTTAAAGGTACATCAACAACTTTTTCAAATTCTCTTTTTTCAAAGTGAGCTCCAAAATATTTGAAAGCTTCAATAGATTGACCCATTAAGAAGTCATATAAAATTCCAAATGCCATAAAAAAATTCCTTTTTATTGATACTTATATTTTACCAAAAAAGTATTCAAAAAAATATAAAAAAATTATTTACATAATAAACTTTTCAAAATGAAAATAATATTTTCAAATATT
>CAVEUC010000040.1:0-12922 GCA_963619035.1 Lachnospiraceae bacterium GAM79 | reverse complement strand
CTTCTAATATTAAACAATTCGATATTACTTTTTATTTTCAATATCATAATTTATAATAAATTTATTATACGTTAAGGAAGCTTTGTTGTATTGGTATGGAAAAGGAATTCTTAGATTTAATCGATAGTTATCGAAATGATCATAATTTAAATGATTCTATTAGAATTTATATTTTAAATCATCTTTATACAAAAGCTGATATTGTTTTATATATTGATTATTTTGCTAATGTAGCAAAAGAAATTAATGATAAAGTGGGTTATGCTTTATCTCAAGCGATGTATTTTTGGATATATCACGGTAAAGATATTGAAAAAGCACATAAATATAATGAAATTGCTTTAAAGTTATATAAAGAAATTGAAGATTATGAAAATAAAAATGGTTATTTAACAGTTTTAAATAACGAAATAATTTATAACAATTATTTAGGAATATTGCATAAATCTTATGAATTGTTAAATGAAGGAATGAGAATCGCTGAACAAAATAAAAATATTAATTATTATTTTAATTTTTCAGTTAATTGTTTTTATTTATTGTTAGATGCTAGTCTTTTTGAAAAAGCTTATGAAATATTAAATAAATTAGAATCTAATAATGTTACTTTGATACCTTCTAATATTGCTATTATGAAAACTTTAAAGATAAAAACTTTTTATTGTTTAGAAAAGTATGATGAATGTATAAAAGAAGCTATTGATTTAAAGAAATATAACGAAAGTGAAGGTATTTTGGATAAATACCTTATCAATTCATATTTAGTAGAATCTTATACTAAGTATGATGTTTCTAAAGCTAAAATTTATATAGAGGAATTATTAAAAGAATTATCATTTAACGAAGATATTAAAGATAATATAGATATAAATGAAGCTTATTTAGCTCTTGCTAGATATTATAAAACTATTGGTAATAATGAAGAATCTTTTAAGTGGTATAAAGAAGTATATGCTAGATATAAAAATCTTTTAGGATGGAAATTAATTGCTTTAAATGAATCTATAAATTCTTTTAAAGATAAAGATTCTAGCTTGTATTTAAAAGCATTGATATCTAAAGAAGATTATTTAGAAGAAGTAAATAAAACACTTATATCAGTATCTAATCAAGATAAAAAAATGTATGATGCATTTGCAGATTTTCGTTATAAATTTTTATATCAAAAGATGGAAAAATTAACTAACTTTATTAAAGAAATTAATAATTTAGATACTCCAGAAAAATTAGAAAAACATATTAAATCCTCATTAATTGATATACTAAATGCTAAATTTGTTAATGTTTTTATCGATAAAGAAGATTTTGAATATTGTGGTTTAAATTTTTCTTCAATTGATGGATATTATATTTTTGAAAGTGAAGAATTACCTAATGCTTTAAGAAAGGAATGTCATTCTTTAACTTGTATTAAAGTTCATGATAATAAGTTAGATTCTTATTTATATATAATTATCGGTTTACCAACAATGGACAATCTAGAGAAAAAAGAGGTTACTTATTTAATATCTCTTATTAAAGAGGTTTTAACACCAGTTTTACTTCAAATAGAACGTTATAATAAAGCAATTGATAACTATTCTCATGATCAATTAACACTTTTATATAATCGTTACGGTTTGGAACATATGATTAAAGATAATTTAAGTAAATTTCCTTCTTTATATTTATTAATGATAGATATTGATGATTTTAAGAAAATTAATGATGCTTACGGTCATGATATGGGTGATTTTGTTCTTAAAAAAGTAAGTGAAACACTTGCGTGTAATTTAGGAAAAAATAATGTTGCTCGTATTGGAGGAGAAGAATTCATCGGTTTAGTAGATTCTAATATTTCTTCTATTAAAGATTTTTTAGATAAATTAATGAATGATATTCATAAAATAAAAGTTGATAATAAAGATGTTACAATTTCTTTAGGAGTAAGTTTGATTACTTCTATTGATGATTTTAAAGAAGCGAAAAATAAAGCTGATAAAAAATTATATAAAGCTAAACAAAACGGTAAAAATAAATACATTATTTAAATCGTATTTTAATTAATAAGTGTTATGTATTCTATTCTTAGTTGTTGTATGAATATTTTTCTCTTGAAATATTTATAAGTTTTATTATAATTATTAAGCATGCAGGTGTAGTTTAATGGTAGAGCATCAGCCTTCCAAGCTGATTACGCGGGTTCGATTCCCGTCACCTGCTCCATTTAAAAAAATATATTCGATCTTAGTATCGAATTTTTTTATACTTATTTAAAAATGACTAAAATAATATTAGCTTAATTTTTTTTATAGAAGTATGTATTAAATGATTATAAAATTATTAATGAATGAAGATTAAGATTGATTACATGGAATTGTAGAAAATATATTATTTATATGGGAAAACAATATAAAATTAAGAATAAAGATATTGATAAAAGGATAAGGTTGATTGGTAAGATTGTTAGAAAAATCAATCCTTATTTTACTGAAGATAAATTTAAAAAATGTAATAAGCTAATGGATAAATATATTAAAGGTCATTGGTTAGATTCAAAAACTTATGTAGATACTATTTATATTGATAGAGAAGATGGAACTAAATTAAGACTATTAATTTGTAGATCTAAAAAGATAATATTAAACAAACCTTTAACAGGAGTTTTGTGGATTCATGGAGGAGGTTATGCGATAGGATTACCAGAACAAGATTATATGTTTGCTTCATTATTTAGTAAAGATGGATCAAGCGTTGTTATTCTTCCTGATTATATTAAATCGATAGAAAAACCATATCCTGCTGCTTTAGATGACTGCTATTTAACTTTAAAATATATGCATGAAAACGCAGAATCTTTAGGTATTAATAAAAAGCAAATTTTTGTAGGAGGAGAAAGTGCAGGAGGTGGATTAGCTGCTGCTTTGTGTTTATTAGCAAGAGATAAAAAACAATATGAAATAGCTTATCAAATGCCTTTATATCCTATGTTGGATGATAGAGAAATTACGCTTTCTTCCAAAGGTAATGATGCTCCTGTTTGGAATAGTAAATCAAACGAAATAGCATGGAATTTATATTTAAAAGGAATCGATAAGGATAAAGTATCAAGCTATGCAGCTCCTTCAAGAGAATTGGATTTATCTAATTTACCTGAAGCATGTACTTATATAGGAACTATTGAACCATTTTATGATGAAACAATTGATTATTTTAAAAGATTAAAAGAATGTGGAGTAAAGGTTAAGATAAAAGAATTTAAAGGATGTTACCATGCTTTTGATTTAGTTGGTAGTAAAACAAAATTAGGAAAAGAAGCTAGAAATTATTTATATATTTGTTTTAAAGATGCTCAAGAAAAATATAAATAAATTATTGTTTATATAAAAAGCAATCTTCATCGTGAGAATTTATAATACCAATAGCTTGTAGATATGAATATATAGTTGTAGAACCAACAAATTTCATACCTCTTTTAATTAAATCTTTTGATATTTTATCAGATAATTCGTTTGTTGTTTTATTTGATTCATAAATTATTTTTCCATTAGTAAAAGTTAGTAAATAATTATAAAAACTAGTGTATTTCCTAACTATTTCTTTATAAATTATAGAATTAGATATACTAGATTTAATTTTTAATTTATTTCTTATTATATTTTTATTATTCATTAATTCATTAACTTTATCATCGTTATATTTAATTATTTTATCTATATCGAAATTATCATATGCTAATCTGAAGTATTCTCTTTTATTGAGTATACATTCCCAAGATAAACCTGCTTGAAATGTTTCTAAAATAAACATTTCATATAAATATTTTTCATTAGTATTTAAAATACCCCATTCGTTGTCGTGGTATTCTATATATTTTTTGTTTTTTAAGTTGCACCATTTGCATCTTTTTCTTTCCATATTAATATTATAATCTTAATTAAAAATGAATAAAACTATGGTATTTTCCATTTTAATTTTTACTTAATTTGATTAATAATAAAGAAAATACATCAAAATAAATGTTTATATTAATTGATATTTTATCTGGAGATTACATGGAAGATTATACACAAGAATTACTAAATAAATTAGATGATGAAGTTTACGATAATGATGATGACGATGATCCAATAATCGAAAATAAAGATGGTGTTGAATATGGGAATGTCTTTTGTAGTTGGTATTATGGGTATAATATATTTTTCTATGTATTAGATGTCAAAGAGGATAAGGTTTTGGTTTATGAACTACAAACTTATAAAGGAGTTACTGAAGACGGAAGGAAGTATGATTATTTTAATTTGGATCGTTGGGCTTACGCTACTACTAGACCTGCAATATTTTTACCAGGAGAAAAAAGAAGGGTTTGGGTTAAAACAAGCACGAAAAATAATAAAAAAATAATTTATTATCCAATTCGTTATGGTTGTCCGATTTATAATAGAGTAAAAAAGAAAGGTGTAGAATTTCCTAAAACTGGAATATTTTTTGCAATGGAAGCACCAGACAATGTGTTTGATACAAAATGGGAAATTGAAGGTGTTCCTGAAGAATTTATAACCAAGAAGAAAAAAGAAAAGAAAATAAATAAAAATAGTGCGTAAACTCCTATATATTAATTTATTGTTAAAATAATAATTTTTTTAATTACTAAAATTTTTTAAGTACTAAAATATAACAAGGTATTAATTATGAAAAGATGTAAGAGAAATTTATTGTTTATATTGCCAATCATTAGTTCGTTGATGATGGTAAGTTGTAATGATGTTAAAGACGATGGCACACACGAAGATGGAGATGATTCTTTTTCTAAATGGAGTAAAGATGAAAAAGAATTGATGCTTGAATATTGTGGAGAGGTTTTACCATATCCAGAAAAAATAACTGGAACAATAACATTGGAAGAAAAATATGATAATAACAGTCAACAATATTGTTTATTGATGAGTAATGAATCTACTACTTTTACACTTAAAGATTATTATCTTCAATTGGAAGAAAATAAATGGAGTACTATTTCTAGTTTTAACGAAAATAAAATACAAAAAAATAATAGTACTGAATATGTTGAATTAACTAAATATGCTCTTGATGATTCAAAAGGATATGAAATTATGTATTATTTTTCTAGTACTGATGAATCTTCATATAATTATTTACTTTGCTATAATTACTTTTCATGTAAAGAAAGAAAAGAAAATAGTTGGTCAGAAAGCGATAGTAAAGTTATAGATTTTGTTATTACTTCTACTATTCCTTATATTTCTTTAGGTGAAAAATATGGTATAACTAATTTAAACGATAATACATTATATATTTATGATTATTACATTAAAGATTTATCTAAAGATTATAGTGAAATACTTATTAAAAATGGTTTTACATTAGATAGAAGAACTAGTACGTTACAAGATAAATATATATTAAGTAAAGTCATGGAAGATGGTTCAATTATCGATGTTTTGCTTCAATATTATAATGGTAATAATTTTTATTTTTACTATACCCCTAAAACTTACCAATATTCTTCCTGGCCTAGTGATTTAATTAGTGAAATCAAAGAAGAAACAGGTGTAGAGATTCCTAGTTTTAGTGTTAAAGATGGAGGTAAATATAATTATTATAATAAACATGATGTTCATTATATTTACACCTATGATTTAGATGATAATTTTGATTATCTTGAGTATGCAACAAATGTAAGAAGTGAATTATTTTCTTGGGATGAAAAATTAAGCATTCATGCTTATATTCTTCAAGATGATAATGGAGATTCTACTGCATTTTTATTATATTTTGAAAAGAGTACTCCTAGTAGTACTTTCTCAAGTTCTTGGCCAACCGAAGGAATAAATAAAGGTTTAAAAGAATCTTTAAATATTAATAATGTAGAGATTCCTAGTATAGATTTAGAATCGCTAAATTTAAAAAATGATATGAAATACAATGTGTTTACTCAAAAAGATTATGATGAGTTGTATGAATATTATTATAATTTAGTTAAGGAAAATTATGGCGATACATGCACTGAAGAAGAAATAGAAATGATAGCAAAAGGCTATACTGATTCTCAAATGTCTGTCGGTGTTGAACTATCTTTTTATGATTCTAAACTAGATGAGCAAATCGATTATGTTACTAGATATAAAGTAAATGAAGAATATAAGAAAACATTATTTAATGCTGGATGGTATCAAGTAAGTGATAGCTGGGGAAATATATACGAAGATCCTACTGGACAAATTAAAATCACTGTTTTAAATACACCATATTCTGATGATGGTTATACTAGTATTACTATTAGTAAAGGAAGCGGAGAAGCTCATGAACCTACATTTAAATTTAGTAAAGATAATTATGAAATTGGAGTAGGCTCTAAATTGAATTTAAATTTAGAAACAAATATGATTCCATATAGTATTTCATATAGTTCTTCGGATGAAACTGGTAATATAACTGTAGATAATAATGGAGTTGTAAAAACTAGCGATGATGTTAAAAATGGAGATCAAGCAACAATTAAAGCTTATTATGTTGATGGTGATAATGTTGAACATTCTACAACTTGCACTGTTACTGTTGTTAAAACAATAAATTATTCTACTGTTTTAGATGATGTTATTAAATTATTAAAAAACAAAGGATATGAAACTTATACTAGAGCTGATTTATATAGTGTTGGAAAGAAATTAATTGGAGAAAGTTGTACATTAAGTTTAGGAAGTTCGATAACAAAAGAAAATGCGAAAACATTAGTATATGATAATTTTGTTCCATCAGATTTTAGTAAATCAAAATGGGAAAGTGATAATGATGAATATGATGAAGATGCAGTTGATGATGTTTCAATTAATTACAAAGGATCTTTATTGTATAAACCTAATTTTAATTCTAATACTACTGATATTTCTTTAAAGAGTGCTTATGTAATTAAAGATAAAGAAAAATTGTATTGTTCTTATGTTTCAGACTATACAAGAGTTACATTAAGATATTATTTATACACTAACGAAAATAGTGAAATAATACTTTATATTGAGTCTACAGTTTATTAAAAACACATTGAAATCCTCGTTGTTTTTAATTTTTGATTGGTAGTTTTTTAGTTGATAAAACCAAACAAATTACAACAAATATAAATGTTAGTAATTCTGTTATAGGCATTGCAAACCATATCAAATTAGAACTTATTAATGGTAATAATATTATTAATATACCACTAAATAATATTCCTCTCATTATGGAAATTATTAAAGCTATATTGGGTTTTAATATTGATTGAAAATAATATGTAGAAAATACATTTATTGGTAATAATAAAAATGACAAAGAATAAATCCTAATTATATAAGGAGCGATAGATAAAATATTTTCAGTAGGTTTTATAAAGATATAAATATATAAATTTGGATAGATTAAGCTTAATAAAGTCCGTAATAAAGCGAAAAATATAGCGGAAATCATAGCGTATTTTAAAGTTTTTTTAATTCTATAAGTATTATTAGCCCCATAATTTAACGAAATAATAGGTTGAGAGGCTTGACCGACACTATATGCACAACATTGTACAAAAGTAGATATGGTAATTATTGTTCCGTATACCGAAAGAGCATCTTGACCAAGATATTTCATTATTTGTCTATTAAATAAAATTGTTAATATTCCCATTGCTGCATCTACAATGAAAGTAGAAAATCCACATTGAGTTATTTTGCCTAATTTTAAAAAGAAGTTATTAAATTTTGATAATTTAAGAGAATTCTTCTTTGTGAAGAAATGGATTATCATAACTAAAAAAGAAATTATTGATCCAATAGTTGTAGCAAGACCTGCTCCAAATATTCCCATATTTAAAGTAAATGTAAAAATAATATCTCCAAAAACATTAAATAATCCTCCGGACAATACACCTATAGTTGCTAATAAGGGATTATTATCATTTCTTAAATATGATGCTAAAAATTGGTTGAATAGAAATAAAGGAACGGTAAATCGTATTGATTTTAAATAATCTTTTGCTAAATTTAATAAAGTTTCATTTGTAGCTCCAAAAAAAGTTAGAATAGGTTCTTCAAATAAAAATATTGAGATTGTTGCAATTATAGATAATACAAATGCACCTATTAAAGATATTGTAAAATATTGATTCGCCTCTTCTTTGTTACTGCTTTTATTACCTTTAATTGAAGAAAAAATAACACTTCCCCCAACTCCCATAAAAAGTCCTAAACTATAAATGATGTTCCAAATAGGAGCAACTACAGCTAAAGCAGCAGTCCCGTCTGAACCTTGATATTGTCCTACTACTGCCATATCGACAATACTATAGATTGAGACAATGAGAGCACTCCCAAATGCTGATAATAAATATTTAAAATACAATTTCTTAATATCGTCTTTTAACAAATCCATATTTTTCTCCTAAAAAAAGCTGGATAGGTAATAGGCATTTCAGCCTACACCTTATCCAGCTTGTTGTTTTATTAATTACAACTTACCCTCCGGTAAACATAGTAATTCTAGCATTTTAAAATTCTAAATCAATTATTTTTGTTTTTCTTTAGCTCTTTTATCATTTATTATGTCCATTTCTTTTTCTGTAATTAATTTACAATTATTTTCTTCTGCCCATTTAATGCAACCCTTTAATGCGGTTGGTAAGAAAATTCTAGGAACTTTAACTAATCTTTTTAGTGCCTCATCTGTAAATTTAACATCTGTTTGAAGTCTTTCTGCGGCGTATCTAACACTAGAAACACTAGTTTCTCTCATAGGAAGCATTTCTCCATAAGGTTTTTTAAATTTTGCACACCAGAAATTTTTACTATCTCTATATCCATAATCGACAGGGACTTTTGGGAAATTATTTCTATTAACACCATTAACAATCGAATTCCAATATCTTTCCTTCATATTGATATGATCAATTCTTAAAATAAAATGAGCACCAAATTTAGAAGTAATACCATTAAAATCATGATATGGTCCTTCATAACCATCTAATTTTCCTGGTTTATCTGAACTTGCGTTATCTAATTCTCTCATCCATGTACATTCAATTGATTGGTAAGATTCAGATATTATTTTAGGATAAACTTCAGTAGGATGTTCTTTTTGAGATTGGCTATTTTCAAAATTAAATATACAATCTTTCATTTTTTCTTCAGGTTTATCTCCGGGCCACCCCATTCTTACAGCTTCTTTAAAAAGTTTAGAATCATCAGGAATAAAATTTAATGTACATTTACCGTTTCTTAATAAGTTTTGTGCGGTGTTTGATGAATTTCTACATTCAAGTAACATTGCATAATATCCTTTTCCTGCAATGTAATAAGGTGCTACTAATGAATATGGTCCTACAGTTGTTTTGTTATCTTCTGTAAGTGTAGCAACCATAACAACAGGCATTGGAAAGAATAAAGATGTTTGATAAAAATTATCTTTAGGGTCTAAATTCTTAAATTTTTCATCTACTAATTTTTTCATTATATTTTCCTCCTATGACTTTTAGATGTCATTTAATTGATATGAATATTATAACATTAAAAATTATTATAAATATTATATGTTTATTAATTTAAAAAACGTTATTTTTATGGATAGAAGATAATATTATATTGATATATAATTAGAATATTATAGGTAAATTATGGCTAAATTGTATTATGTAAATATTGATTCTTTAGATGAAAACAGTATTGATTTATTATCTTCTTTTAGAAAAGAGAAGGCAAAACAATATGTTTTTGATAAAGATAAAAAGTCTTGTGTTGCTGGAGGAATAGCTTTAAACAACGCTTTAAAAGAATATAATTTAGAAGAAAAGAATGTAGAATATTATTTAACAAAAAATGGAAAACCTTATATTAAAAATAGAAATGATATTTATTTTAATATTTCTCATTCTAATAAAATTGCTATATGCGCAATTTCGAATAAAGAAGTTGGATGTGATATAGAAAAAATTACAAAATGCAATGAAAAGGTAATGAATAAATGTTTTAGTCAAAAAGAAATAGATTATATAAATAATTCTAATAATAAGGATGAAAGTTTTACTAGAATTTGGGTATATAAGGAAGGTTTTTTTAAGGCTATAGGAATAGGGTTAAACGATAAAATGAAAGAATGCACTATTTTACCTTCGAATGATGCTATATTTATTGATCAAAACATTAGCAAGAAAAAATGGTGTATAAAAGAATTTAAATACGAAGATTATATTATTGCTGTTTGTGAAGAAATATAATTTTTAAGTTTATTTTAATATTAAAAAAGATTAAAAAATAATAAAATATTAGAAATTGAATTAGTGAGGTTTTATATGAGAAAAGATTTAAAAAAAGATACTTATGTTATGCCGATGCCAGTATTAATTATTGGTACATATGATGAAAATAATGTTCCTAACGCTATGAACGCTGCTTGGGGTGGTGCTTATGATTTTAATGAAATTTTTATTTCGTTAAGCGAACATAAAACTACTAAAAATTTATCAATTAAGCATTGTTTTACGGTTTCTTTTGCTACAAAAGACACTTTAATTGAATCTGATTATTTTGGTATTGTTAGTGGTAATAAAGAAAATAAAATAGAGAAAGCTAAAATGCATATTGAAAAAAGTAAATTTGTTGATGCTCCAATTATTTTAGAATACCCAATGACTTTAGAATGTGTTGTTAAATCTTTTGATGGAGGTAATTTAATTGGTGAAATAGTTAATATTTCAGTTGATGAAAAATATATCGATGAAAAAGGGAAGATTAAAGTTGATGATATGCATTTAATATCCTACGATCCAACATCTCATACATATAGAGAAATTGGAAGTGTTGTAGGAGAGGCTTTTAAGGCTGGATTAAAATTAAAATAGTGAGGATTTCATATGAAAATTAATAAAGAAGTTGAAAAAGCAATTAAAGAAGGCAAACCTGTTGTAGCTTTAGAAAGTACTATTATTTCACACGGTATGCCCTATCCCAAAAATGTAGAATGTGCTTTAGCCGTTGAAAGAGTTATTAGAGAAAACGGAGCAATTCCTGCAACTATAGGAATTATTGATGGCGAACCAATTATAGGAATGACTCCTGAAGAAATAGAAATATTTGGAAAAACTAAAGGTATTGAAAAAGCTTCAAGAAGGGATTTACCTATAATTTTTGCAACAAAAAAATGGGGTGCCACTACTGTTAGTGCTACTATGATTTTAGCTTCTATGGCTGGAATTGAATTCTTTGTTACAGGTGGAATCGGAGGAGTTCACAGAGGAGCTACGGAAACTTTTGATATAAGTGCTGATTTAGATGAACTTGGTAAAACTAATGTTACAGTTATTTGTGCTGGTCCTAAAGCTATATTAGATTTAAATTTAACAATGGAATATTTAGAAACTAAAGGTGTTCCAGTTTTAGGATATAATAGTGATTGTTTACCAGCATTCTTTACAAGAACTAGTAATTTAAAGGTAGATTACAATGTTAAATCACCTTTAGAAATCGCCAAAATAGTTAAAGAAAAAAGAGAATATAAACTTGATGGAGGAATATTAATTTGTAATCCTATTCCAGAAGAATATTCTCTTCCAAGTGAATATATTAATAAAGAAATTGATAAAGCTATTGATGAGATGAATAAAAAAGGTATAAAAGGAAAAGAAGAAACACCATTTTTGCTTTCTAAAATTGTTGAATTAACAAATGGAAAAAGTTTAGAGGCTAATATTCACTTGATATTAAATAACGCAAAATTAGGAGCTTTAGCTGCAGTAGAATATTCAAAACTTAAATAATTTTATATTAAAATAATTTTTAGTGTAATGGCCTAAAAGCAATATTCAGGAACTGCTTTATCTGCATTTTCTTCGATTTTTTTAATGCCTTTTTCAAGTTCTTCTAAACTACTCCCATCTTTAAGATAATCGGTATAATTACCATAAACATGGTCGAATGTTGTTTGAGAATTGTATTTTGATATATCTAACTTATCATTGGTAACTGGCATAAAATAGTTATAATGGAGTAAGGTATCTTTATAACAATTTGAAAAATTAATTTCTTTTTGAGAAATATTGTTTTCAAAGTAAGTCCTTTCTTGTATTTTATTTATATTAAAATAAAAAAGCATTTTATCAAAAGAATTAAAAAATGTTATTAAATCTTCTTTGTTGTAGTATGAATTACTAGAATAATTTAAATAGAAAGGAATATTAATTATTGAATCGTTAGTTCCCTTTGAATAATAATCTTTTATAATTTTACATTTAATCATTAAAATTCTAATTTGATTATCATATCCTTTTAATGATAAATACCCAGTGTTAGGATCTTTTTCGTTATCTGAACAATATGTTGTGTATGATTGCATATATGTATCGTTATCAATAGATTCGATTTTAACAAGTGATAATGTATAATTTTCTTTATTTTTATAAAATTCTAAAATATCGCTTTGTGTGCAAAAAGAAGGTATTGTATTAAACTCATTATCTGAATATAGTGTTAATTCTTTAGTACAAGAAAACAGTAATTGTGATAATAGTAGTAATGATAAAAATTTTTTATTCATAGTAATCTCCTATTCTTTTGTAATACCAAAAACACCAGTAGCACCACAATATAAGCAAGTCTTTTTAATGGCTGATGAGCCTGATTCTATCACATGAGAAGTCAAAATTTTTTCTCCACAATCACAAAATGCATAATGAGAAGTTTTGTTTAAATAATTATATTTAGAAGTATAAGAATGATTATCTAAATATTCTCCACATAATGTACAATAATGATTACTAAAATTATGATTAGTATAATTTAACTTTAAATCAAATGTTCCGCTTGAGTCTTCACAATTTGTTGTAATTAAGTAAACTCTTTTAATGGTTTTAGATAACCCAATTAAATTATATGTGTATTCATTATTTATTTTATTGATTGGGATTATATAATTG
>CAVEUC010000039.1:0-3525 GCA_963619035.1 Lachnospiraceae bacterium GAM79 | reverse complement strand
CACACGAATTTAGTGGTGGACAACGTCAAAGAATCGGTATTGCTCGTGCTTTGATCATGAATCCTAAATTACTTATTTGTGATGAACCTATAAGTGCGTTAGACGTTTCGATTAGAGCTCAAATCATCAATCTTTTAAACGAATTAAAAGAAGAGATGGGATTAACAATCGTATTTATCGCTCACGATTTGAGTGTTGTTAAATATTTCTGTGATAGAATTGCTGTTATGTATTTTGGTGAAATGGTTGAACTTGCTAGTAGTGATGAATTATTTAAACATCCATTACACCCATATACTAAATCACTATTAAGTGCTATTCCTAAACCAAATCCTTTAACAGAAAAGAATAGAGTTAGAATAGTTTACGATCCTCAAAAATCTCATGATTATAGTGTAAATAAGCCTAAATTTGTAGAGATTTTACCAGATCACTTTATATTAGCTAATGAAGATGAAGTTAAAAAATATAAAGAAGAAATCGAAGCTATCGATAAAGAAAATAAATAGACCAGAAATGGTCTTTTTATTTTGTTAAATTACATATTATTTTTTCTTTATTAATAATAAAGAAAACTATAAAATATTACTATGGAAGAAAATAGAATTAACGAAAACGAAAATAAAGAACAAGAAGAACAAGAAATTATTGCTAGTAAAGATGCTATTTTAGAAGACGTTGATGAATTAAAAAAAGAGAGTGAAGATAAGAAAAATAGCAAGAAAAAAGAAAAGAAAAAATGGTATAAATACGTACTTTATTTAGGAATAATTTTAATCATTACTGCTATTGTTTTAGGAATTTCATTAACTCAAAAAACAATTGTCGATGGTGAAGAAAAGATGGTTTATGAAACTGTTCCTAGTCTTTTTGGTAGCATTTTTAGCTCTAATAAAACTATCTTATTTTTCTTTATCTTTATTGGTACAATCATTTTAAATAATTTATTAAATGCTTTTAACTTGATGGTTTACGCTAGATTATATACTAGAAAATATAAATATCATCAAGCTTTAGCAAATCACATGGTTGGAGTTTTTTATTCTAATATAACACCTGGATCAAGTGGTGGTCAATTTGCTCAAGCTTACACATTTAAAAAACAAGGTATACCTTTATCTACAAGTGCAAGTATTTTGGTTATGAGTTTCATCGTTTATCAATCTGTTTTAGTTGTTTGTGGTCTTATTTCAATGATTAAAATAAACGATGTTTTAGCTATTAGCGCTATTGATTTATCTATTTTTGGTTGGAATTTCTCAATTCCTGTTATTATCTTCATTATTGGCGGATACTTATTAAATGCATTCTTAATTGTATTATTATTCTTAATGTCGTATTCAAGAAAATTACATAATTTCGTTTTAAATCATGTTATTAATTTCTTAGCTAAAATTCATTTAATTAAAAAACCAGAAGAGAAGAAAGAAAGTTTAAGACTTCAAGTTGAAAATTTTAGAGTCGAGTTAAGACGTTTACAATCCAATATTCCATTTTCAATTTTAATTATCTTATTAACTTTCCTTACAATGTTTGTTAATACTTCATTACCAACATTATGTGGTTACGCATTAAATGCTTTCCAAGGTGATTTTAACTTTCTTGATTTTTTAAATAACTTAATGTGTTCTTTTTGTTATATGAATTTCCACCAAATGATGACTGGGTTAGTGCCTATTCCTGGTTCCGCCGGTATTAGTGAATATGTTTTTAATAGATTATTTACGACAGCTTCATGGGGTGTTGGTGAAGATGGTGTTAAATATTATATTTATGGTTTCTTTACAAATCCTGATTTTGGAACTGCAGGACTTAATACTTTAATGCTTTTATGGCGTTTTGGAACATTCTATATTCCTTTTATTATTAGCGGCATCGTTTCAGCAACTTATAAATCTAGAGGATTATCTGGAGAAGAAAGATTCTATGCTGTCGATGATAGTAAAAAGACTTTCCTTACAATTCAAATGGAAACTTTGGATGAGAGAAAACTTACGAGTTCGATTACTTATAACGAGAAACAATATGAAAGAAATGTTTTAAAAGAAAAACTGAAAGTTAAACAAAAAGATAAGATTAATACTAAGAAAAAAACAAAAAAAGATAGCGATTTAACAGATGAAATCGATATCAAGGAAGAATGATTATGAATATTTGTTTATTTACTGATACATATTTACCAGATATAAATGGTGTTGCAACAAGTGTCAATTCTTTATATAAATTATTAACTAAAAACGGACACACAGTATATGTAGTCACTTCTACAGATAAAGAAGAAACGTATGTTGAAAATAATGTTGTTTATATTCCAGGATTAGTTTTAAAAAAGATTTATGGATATAAATTTGCTAATATTTATAATTCAAAAGCTTTTAAATTTTTAAAGAAAATTCATTTTGATATTCTTCATATTAATACAGAGTTCGGAATTGGACAATTTGGATTTTTAATTAGTGAAAAGCTTAATATTCCAACAGTTTATACATATCATACAATGTATGAAGAATACACTTATTATATTTTAAAAGGATATTTTGATAGATTTTCAAAATGGGTAATTAGAGAATATTGTAAATCTTGTATGTTAAAAGCTACTGAAATAATTTCTCCAAGTGAAAAGACAAAATATTATATAAGATCTATTAGCGTCGATAAATATGTAAATATTGTTCCTACTGGATTTGATTTTTCTAGATTTCAAAATTTGAGTAAAGATGATCCTAAAATTTTAGAAATAAAGAAAAAATATGATATAAAAGAAGATGAAAAAGTTCTTTTATGTTTAGGAAGAATAGCTCAAGAAAAAAGTTTTGATGTAGTTATTAAAGGCTATGCAAATTACTTAAATACATATAAAGATATTAAAACAAAATTATTAGTTGTTGGTGATGGTCCTGCTATTAGTGAGTTAAAAGATTTAGTTAATCAATTTAAAATTAATGATTATGTTAAATTTGTTGGTAAAGTAAATATTAATGAAACTCAATATTATTATAGAAGTGCTGATATATTTTTAAACGCATCAACAAGTGAAACTCAAGGTTTGACATTTATGGAAGCTATGGCTTCTAATTTGATTGTTTTATGTAGATTTGATAATTCGTTATTAGGAGTTATCGACAACAAATTAAATGGTTTTTTCTATATAAATACTGATGATTTTAAAGATAAGTTACATGATATATTATTGATGAAAGAAGAAGATAAAGATTTAATTAAAAAAAGAGCGTATGAATCTATTGATAGATTCTCTGATAAAACATTTTATAGTAATATGATAGAGGTATATAATCGTGCAAGAAGAAGAAGTTGGTAAAATTAAAATTAATAAAATAATTGAAAGAGATGGTTATAAAATTATTTATATTAAAAAAAGTGAATACATAATTTACGATTATTTTTTTGAAAATTTAGGTGTTAAAGAAGGTGAAGAATACGATATATCTAAATTAGAAGAAATTAAAAACGCTTTAAATAAAACTAAAATTTGTGATTATATTACTAACATCAGTAGAAAAAAGA
>CAVEUC010000038.1:1808-4700 GCA_963619035.1 Lachnospiraceae bacterium GAM79 | reverse complement strand
ATCGTTTCTATTTTCTTCTTTTATAGAACTTTTAAATGAAAAACTTTCTTCTAAAATATTTATATTTTTCATAGATGAAAAAATCTCTTTTGATAATTTCATTGAAGTAGGAGCCCAACTTCCATTTTCAACAATACCTACTATTCTATTTTGATAATTATGATATTTCAAATCTAATAAAAATTCTTCTAAAGGAGTAAAAATTCCAAGATTATAGGTAGACGCAACAATCACTAAATGTGAATATTTAAAAGCTTCACTTAATAAAATAGATTTATCTATTCTACTTGAATCATAAATTTTAATATTCTTTATATCGCTTTCTGCTAAATACTCACCAATTAAATTAGCACAATTTTCACTATGACCATAAATGCTGCCATAAACAATCAAAACACCTTTTTCTTCATATTCATATTTAGACCAAACATTATATTTATCAATTATAAAGTCTAAATCTTGATTCCATAATGGACCATGTAAAGGAAAAATATTTTTTATTTCAAGTTTGCTAGCTTTATTAAGAAGAGATTGAACTTGAAGACCATATTTTCCAACGATATTGCAATAATATCTTCTAGCTTCAAATAAGAAATTATCTTTAAAATCATCTTTATTCGTAAATAAATTTCCATCTAAGCAATTGAAAGTACCAAAAGCATCCGCAGAAAATAATGTCTTTGTGTAATTATCATAGCTTACCATAACTTCTGGCCAATGTACCATAGGTGCCATAATAAAAGTCAAAGAGTGTTTACCTAAATTTAAAGTATCATTTTCTTTTACAATTATAAAATTCATTAATTCAATTGAATTAAAATTATAAAACATCTCTTTAGCTTTACTTGTTAAAACAGCTTTACATTCAGGATAAAGCTCTAAAATTCTTTTTATTGATGCACTATGATCACTTTCCATATGATGAATAACAAGGTAATCTAATTTTTTATTACCTAAAACACTTTGAACTTTTTCAATAAATTCGTCTTCTTTTGATAAATCTACAGTATCTAAAAGACAGGTTTTTTCATCCATTATTAAATAGGAATTATAACTTACGCCTTTAAGAACAGGATAAATATTTTCAAATAATTCAATTTTTCTATCATTACATCCAACATAAAAAGTATCATCAATTATTAATTTTTTTTTGTTCATAAAATACCTCTTTAATATTATATATTAAATATTTCAAAAAATATTAAAACTTAATAAAAATTAAAATGCAAAAATGTTGCAAAAATATAAGATTAAAAATAAAATTTTAGAAAAGGAGACCTAGTAATTATGGAATTAAAATTATTAAAATGTAAATCTTGTGGAAAAATTGTGGAACTTCTTCCAGGAACTCATGGATGTCAAACATATTGTTGCGGATCTCCAATGATTGAATTAACCCCAAATTCTCAAGATGGTTCTTTAGAAAAACATGTACCTGTTGTAACTGTTGATGGAAATCATATTCATGTTCAAGTTGGAAGTATTGAGCATCCTATGATCGAAGAACATCATATTATGTTTATTTATTTATTGACCGATAAAGCAATTCATAGAATTGACTTAAATGCATTTTCTAAACCAATTGTAGATTTTTATATTGATAACGAAAAGCCATTAAAAGTATATGAATATTGTAATTTACATGGCTTATGGGTAAAAGAATTATAAGTAAAATAATTTACAATTGAATTTATATTGTTAATTTGATAATATAATTTGGCTATGGCGAAATTGGAGAAGCGGTTAACTCACTTGGCTGTGAACCAAGCATTCACCGGTTCGATCCCGGTATTTCGCCCCATTCAAGAAAAATATATTCGGCACTATTGTGTCGAATTTTTTTATTCTTCTTGCGTCAAGGTTTATTAAACATCCAATTAAACTTTATAAATTTTAATAATATCAAAATATATAAACCTATCATGTAATTTAAATATAACTATAATATTATTCTTTTCAAAAAGTTCACTTCACCATCTTAAAATATTTAAAACTATCATCTACTAAAAATTAAAATCTTAAAATTATCTTTACTTAAATCATTCTTTTAGTAGAATAAATGACTTAAAAATATATTCTATTTTTATTCCATATATAAATGTTCATAAAATAAATTATAGATAAACTGCAAAAGAAAACTTTAGATAAATATGAATTTAATATTAAAAAGATTTAAACTTTACGAATGACGCAATGTAATCTATTTCCTTTTTTGATCGTCGCATTTTCTACTTTTAATCCAATAGCTTCTGCATAATGAATGATTTCTTTTTTAGAAGCCATTTTTACATCACCCTTTCCAAATAAATTAAGTAAAGGAATTTCAATTTTGTTCATAAAAAAAGTTACAAGTTTGTTTTCTGTTGACCAATCTCTTATAATCAGCCTTCCATTTGCCCTTAAACACCTTTTTACGCTTTCAAAAAATGCTGATGGATTAGGATAATGATGAAAACTATTAGAACAAATAATGATATCAAATGAATTCTCTTTAAAAGGGAAATTCTCACAATCTCCTACAACAAATGTTGCATTTTTAATGTTCTTTGCTTTTGCTTGTTCAATCATAGCTGGAGTAATATCTAGTCCTGTATAGTTCTTATCTGGGTATTCTTTAGAAAGTAATGAAATCATTGGAGAAGTTCCACAACCTGCATCTAGTAAATCATTAAATGATTCTTTAGATATTTCTTTTAATAAATCTGGATAGTCTTTCTGACACATTTTATAGATACCAGCATCATTAGATTCATATTTAGATGCAACTTTTGTAAATTCCTTTACTGATTTTTCTTTATATTTACTTTCATTCATATTCTTACCTTCAAGTGTTAGCTATGTCTAACAATAATTCTATAATATTCTATTTCATTTTTTTGTCAAATATAAAGA
>CAVEUC010000038.1:0-1798 GCA_963619035.1 Lachnospiraceae bacterium GAM79 | reverse complement strand
TAATTATATAAAAATCAAATCAGTCAATTCATAAACTTAAAAAAAAGATTATGAACATAAATAAGAAATCCTATTATTTTCATAATCTTTAATTTTAATATGTGTTTTCTTCAAGAAATTTTAAATCTTGAGCGTTATCTTCATCTATTACAGATACTTCGTTGCTTCCATCCCAATCAGATAATATATTTGCATTCGTATTAATATAATATTTTAATTCATTTATAATATCTTCATTAAAGACTTCCCCAGGAATAATAATAGGAATTCCAGGAGGATATATCATAATAGTTTCTTTTGAAATTTTATTAAGTGCATCATCTAATTTTACTACTTTTAAAGGAGCATGATATGCTACTCTAGGTCTAATCTTTAAAAGAGGGAACCCATTCATATAATGATGATCAATATATTTAATGTTAGGATTGTAGAACTTCCTACTGATATCTTTTAAAGCTTCAATTAATCTAAAAATGTCTTTCTTTTTACTTCCTATTGTAAATAAAAGTAATAAACAATAGGTTTCTGCTAATTCAATTTGAATGTGATAATCATCTTTTAATAATTTATACACATCAAAGCCATTAATAGAAAGTTTATCAATTTCTACTACTAATTTAGTTTCATCAAAAGAAAAAGAACCTTTACTTACAAAATAATCTTTACTATGTGCAATAAACCCATCAATTTTATTAATTTCTTCCATTGTTTCTTTTGCAAGATTAATAGCATTTTTTAAATTTTTATTACCATTAAAAACCATATATTTTCTAGCGGCATCTAATGACGCAATTAAAATAGATGAAGGTGAAGTTGTAGTAATTAGATTAAATGTTTTATTAACATCATATCTATTAATACGTGCGTCATTAAAAAGTAAAACAGAAGATTGAGTTAAACTACCACCAGTTTTATGAACTGATAAAGTAGACATATCACATCCAGCATCCATCGCGGTAATTGGTAATAAATCAGAGAAATAAAAATGACTTCCATGGGCTTCATCTACTAAAACCACCATATTTTTAGAATGTGCGTAATCTGAAATCTTTTTTAAATCACATGTAGCACCAAAATATGTAGGATTAATAATGAAAATAGCTTTAGCGTCTAAATTTTCATCAATATATTTTTTCCAAGTATCAAACGATATTTGATTGACAATTTCCATTTCTTTATCAATTTGAGGCATAACAAAAACAGGAATTGCACCTGATAAAATAATCGCAGATATTACTGATTTATGAACGTTTCTTGGTAAAAGAATTTTTTCTTTAGCTTTTAAACAAGTCATAATCATAATTAAATTACCACTTGTAGATCCATTTACCAAAAACTTACAATATGTTGCGTTACAAGCTTTTGCAAATAATTCTTGAGCGTCTTTAATCGCACCAATTGGATGAGATAAATTATCCATACCTCTAGGAGCGTTAACATCGTTACGATAAACTTTACTTCCAAATAATTTATTAAAATCAGTTCTAATCTTTCCTTGATGATGCCCAGGTACATCAAAAACAGTTGTTTTTTCTTTTAAATATTTTTTATAAGAAGAAATATAAGGCGTTTTCAATTGATCAAAAAAATCACTTTTTTTCATATCTCAACAATAATAGCACAATTCATTTTTAGAATATATTATTTTTTAATGTTATAATCTAAAAATGAAATTATTAATTGTAAGTGATTCTCATGGTAATAAAGATATTCTTGATAAGGTATTATCAATTGAATATGACTCAGATTATTATTTTCATCTAGGAGATTATGAATTACCAGATTATCTTTTAAGTCC
>CAVEUC010000037.1:0-6252 GCA_963619035.1 Lachnospiraceae bacterium GAM79 | reverse complement strand
TATTGAAAAGAGCAATGTTTTATCATTTAAATTTAACGATGAAACACTTTTAACCGTTAGACCTAGTGGAACAGAACCAAAAATTAAATTTTATATTGAAACAGTAGGTAAAAATTTAAAAGATAGCGAAACTTTAAATAGTGAATTTAAAGAACAAGTCATTAAGTTTGTTAAAAAATATTAATCGATTTGTTTTTAATTAAAATAAATTAAAAACTATTATATAATTTAATTGATGATTAAATTTAAAAAGAAAAACTTATTATTACTTTCAGGATTAGCTTTAACTCTTTCTTTACTTTCTAGTTGTGATTTTAAAGATCCAACTAAAGAATTTATCGAAAGTGCTAAAGATATTTATTCTACTTATTTAAGCAAAAATCCTGATGGAGATAAAAATGTTTATTATTATGATGGTGAATCGACTAGATGTGTAGTTTTTAACCCTAAAGAGGGTGTAACTTACGAATATTTAGGATTATTAAATTTTTCTACATTAAGATTTTCTGATAATAGAAATTACGTTTTTGATTTAGGCAATTTAAATATAGATATTTCAACTGATTCTTCAGGTTCTTTATCTTTTAAAATACCAAATTATATGGATGATAGCGGAAATATTTCTATTTCTTCTTTTTTGAATCAACCTCCTTTTGTATTGATAAATTCTCAAAATGATGAAAGAAAAATGTTCTCAGGAATTGATTCTTCAGGAAATATTATCGAAGATACAAATGTTAATAAATATGATTCAACTTTTTTCTATTTAGAAGATTTTAAATATAAAGTTAATGATTATATTTCTTTTGATTATACCGGAAAGATGATGGCTATTTTAAGAAGAGATATATTAGAATATATATCTCAAGAATTGAAAAAAGTTAATTTGCCGTCATTTTTAAGTATCGATAAAGCTTTATTAAATAACTATAAAGTAGCTAATAATTTAAAAAATAGTGAAGAAATGCCTTCTACTTTACATATTAAAGGTAGTGTAAATAATAAAGAAGTTGTTGTAGGTCCTATGGGTTTTGAAGGTATTTTTGGTGAAGTAATCAATGACGAAACTAATGAAAAATTAAATTTTTTAAGCTATGTAGATACTTTATATATCGATGAAGGAGTAAAAGAATTAACATTTTTTGCTTTAAATAACGCAAAAAATTTAAAGAATTTATATTTACCTTCGACTATTGAAGAATGCTCTATCTCTAGTTTATCTAATTTAAATTTAGATAATTTATATATTGGAAAAACAGCTAAAAGCATCAATTTTGTCGATTTAGGAAGTGGAGATATGCCTGGATTTGATAATATTAAATTCCATCCAGCGATTTATAATACTAAAATTAATAATTCTTTAATTTTTGAAGATTATACAAATCCTAATTTATCTAATTTTCCTTATAAAAGTATCGATATTAATGAAGGTAAAACTTTAAAAGATATTATTAAAATTAGTAAGGATAGTGAAATTATAAATTATTCTTCTTTAGAAGATGCTTTTAATGATTTTGATACCGTAAGTCTTCAATATATGTTTGATTTAAGTAAAAATAAATCGATTCATACAGGAAATTTAAATGTGATCGAAAGCGAAAAAACATTATTTATCGATCAAGATAAAGATGGTATATATTCAATTAATGATGCTTATAAAAGATCAAATAATACTCATTTTAATGTTACAGATTCTAATTTTTCATCTTGTTTAGTTTTAGATAATGATTTAGTAGTTAAAGGAAACGTTATCGTTGGTGCTAATATAGGTTTAAATGATGGAATTAGTGGAGTAATTAATGGAAATTATGGTTCTATCGATTTAAATGGACATAATTTAATTATTGACGGAGGAAATGTAACAAGTTACGGTTTAATCTTCGATTCTCAATTAAATGAAAATTCAACTAATGGAATAATCGTTAAAGAAAATGGTGAATTAATTACAAATTTAGGAATTGAAGGTTATTATAATAATAAAAATGCTTTTACTAAATTAGATAAAAATATAAATCCATATCAACTTTATACATTAAAAGATATTCATTCGAATATAATCGTTGATAAAAAAGGTAAAGTTACGACATATACGAGATTTTTTGATAATTTAAATCAAGAATTTAAAAATACTTTTATTGGTGCTGATGGATTTATTGATAATAGTAGTGCTAATATAATTAGAAAATATTTAAATGGAAAGGAAACCTATAGTATTGATGGTGATGCTTCGATTAATTCTATAAATATCACAAAAGATATAGATTCAAAAAATGTTTATTATCCACTTGTTAATAAATATGTTTCTATAGAAGTTAATGGAACTTTAACATTGAATCAAAAGAGTGCTATTTTACCTGATGGAAAATTAACAGTTAATAATTTAATTCTTAATGAAAATTTATTTATTGAAACTTTAAATAATATTAATTCTTATTCGTATTATTTAAATTTAAATGCAGAAAAAGATGGTGAACTTAAAATATTAAATAATTTAAGTTTTAAAGACGAAACAATTGGATTAAATGGAAAAATAGCAACATCATCGAGTAATTTTAATAATTTAGTTGATGTATTAAAATCGAATGGATTAAGAGAAAATAATTATATTGATGGAGCGTTAGATAATGAAGGCAAAAACTTTGTTAGTATTATTAATAGTAAAAAGAATGTAGAACTAACTGATGGAAATATTATATTTTCTACAGACAATTTTATTACATATTATGAATTTAATAGTTCAAATAATAGCGGTAAATTAGTTAGAAGTAACGATAATACTATTTTAGGTGAATACGATTCAACTTCTTCATATTGGAAAGCTTACGCTGAAGATAGTACATTGAATACAAAAATTAATAAAGAAGAAAAATTAAATTCATTTGATATTGAAAGTAAACATTACGCATTGATTAATGGAGAATGGAATACAACTTTTGTAGAAAATAGCGATCATACGTATACTATTAATTCTGAATCTTATATTAAGTTTGATTCTAAATATATTAAAGGTAATTTATCAACTTATAATATTTTTGTTTCTTCAGATAATAGTTCTAGTTATATCTATAATTCATTACTATCTAGCTGGGTTGAGTTAGAATTTTATGAAAATAATAGAATCGCTAAAGAAAAAGTAGCAGGAAGTTATTATTATTTAACTACTTCTGGATTTAAAGCTTGTCAATCTTATGATGAATATAAACATTATTTTGTTGTTAATTCAAAAAATACTGTATTTATTAAAGATAGTTTAGAAACTTATTCAACTACTAATGAAATTAACGATAATAGTGATGGTAGTAAAATAATTTATCTTAAAGATAGCGGATGGAATAAAGGAAATGTATATTCTTATGGAAAAGCTACTATAGATAGTAAAACTTATTATTATGTAGATTCAAGTAAATGGGTAGAATGCAATGAATTTAGTGGTAATTCATATTCAGAATACAAATTTATTTATTTTGAAAACGGATATACTTATCAAGGTGTTAATTATAATTACGCAATAAGTGAAGAAGATACAGATAATACAACAAGATACTCGAATTCAGTCAACTTTTTTACAGTAGATACAGATTATTCTAAAATTGAATTAACTCAAGAAAACTATAGTGAAGTTTGGGAAAATATTAAAAGTCAAGTACCAGATAGTTATAAAGAACAAGTAGATAAAAAGTCTTCTTTTACAATTTATCGTCACTTTAAACAAAATGATGGTAAGAATTATCTTTATTATAAAGATAGTGAAGGTAATGTTACTAAAAAATGTTTTGTATTTGCTAGTGGATTTGTTCCTGAAGGAACAGGAAGTGGTAGTAATATATTAACTAAATTTAACTTTTTAAGATATGATGTTGTTTTTGAAGGAGAAAGCGAAACAAAGACAATTTACATGAGTTTAGATTGCGTAGGTGGATTTACTGATGGAGATAATTATATTGCTTTTTCAATATTTGATGATGAATCTCCAGCTAACGAACTTATTAAAGGTATTTAATTTATTATGAATATTATTTTAATTACAAAAGAAAACTTTTTTAATATTAAAGAAAATAATAAAACTAATCTAGTTTTAGGTTTTTTTGATGGTGTTCATAAAGGTCATTTAAAATTAATAAACGAGTCTATTAAAGATAATGAAAATACATCGATTTTAACTTTTATTAAATCTTTTAAAGAAAATGATGAAGTGATAACTTCTAACGAAGAAAAAGAAGAGATTTTGTCAAAAATCGGAGTAAAAACTGTATATTATTTATCATCAGATATATTTTTTAAAGAGATGAAAGATATCGATTTTATCGATAAAATATTAAAAAAAATAAATCCAAATAAATTATATTGCGGATCCGATTTTAAATTTGGGTATTTAGCAAGTGGAGATATAAATTTATTAAAAAAAGAGTTTAGAAATAATTTAAAAATAGTAGATTTTTTATTAGATGAGAATGGTAATAAAATATCATCAAGCTATATTAAAAAACTTATTAAAGAAGGGAAAATAAAGGAAGCTAATAGGTATTTATATTCAAATTATAAAGTTGAAGGAAAGGTTATAAAAGGAAACGGAATTGGTAATAAAGAATTATTTCCTACGATTAATTTAAAATTATCTTCTAATTTTTGTCTTCCTAAAAATGGAGTTTATAAAACTAGATGTATTATTGATAAAGATGAATTTATATCTATCACAAATGTTGGTGTTCACCCTACAATCGATAAATTAAATGAGCCAATTATTGAAACTTTTATATTAAATTACAATTCAAATCTTTACGATAAATTTGTAAGTGTAGAATTTCTAGATTTTATTAGAGATGAGAAAAAATTTAACTCTTTAGGAGAACTTAAAGAACAAATTGAAAAAGATATTAAAAAAATAGGTTAAAAAAATATTGTTTTAAGCGTCTTGTATAATGAAAGGTGCTATTATCCCCTTCCTTATGGCACCTTTTAGGAGAAAGATGGATGAAAAAATATTTTATTAATCAAATAAAGAAAAAAGATTGTGCTTTTGCAAGTTTAAAAATTCTTTTAGCTAATATTTATAAAAGAAGTGATTTTTTATACATTCCTCAAGATAAAGAAGATAAGAGTTATTCTTTAAAAGAAATTATAGAAATCGCTTCTAAATATGGCGTTGTTTTAAAAGGATATAAAACAAAAGAAAAAGAATTAGATGAATTAAAAGATAAACCAACTCTTGTGAATATTATTAAAAATGAAGCATTGCATATGGTCGTCCTTTTTAAAGTTAAGAAAAATAAGGTTTTAATCGCAGATCCTGATGAAAATTATATTTGGGTGAATAAAGATATATTTTTGAATTCTTGGACTGGAGATTTTTTAGAAGTAGAAGAAGTTTTAGGGTCGGAATTTAAATTAACAAAAAAGAAGAATAAATTAGATGTTTTTATTATTTCTTCTTTATTGATTGAATTAGTCGCATTTCTTGCTTTAACATTTGGTTTTTATAGTTGTAATAAAGATATGAGTTTTTTAATTCCGTTAGGATTATTTTTAGTTTTTGCCGTATTACAAATTGTGTATAGAAGAGTTTTGATTAAAGGAATGAAAAAATTCGACGAAGAAATAATGGAACCTGCGTATTTAGTTTCTAGAAACAAGTTAACAGATTGTTTAATCGATATGAATAATTATAAAAAAATAACTTTTTCATCTCCGTTAACTTTGTTTTCAATTGTTTTTACTCTTATTTTTTCTACGATTATTTTAGGAGTTAATTCTTATTTAAATCTTATTAATATTGGTATTGTGTTATTTTTTCAAATCTCAATGCATTTTATATTTGATAGTTATTTTAAAGAAAAGAAGAAAAATTTAGTAAACATCGAAAATAAGCTTTGTGATACAAAATTAAAGGAAGAAGAATTTAAGGAAAATTTAAGAAACTTGAACAAAGAAACTTATTCTATTTCTACTTTGTACGATATTAAAAAATATGTTTCTATTTTTCTATCGATCACATTGAGTATGATACTATTTGGATTAAACTCTACTAGTGGACTGAACTTTATATTATTCCATGCATTCTTCTATGTTTATATAAATGATAATATAGAAAAATTAATTGATTTTGGAGAAGAATATAACGAATACAAAAAATATAAGTGTAAATATTTAAACTATATAGGTTAATAATAGAGCGATAGAAATAATCTATCGTTTTTTAATTAAATTTTTATTTTAATAAATATATAAATCTTATAAAATTATTAATGAAAAAAG
>CAVEUC010000036.1:0-2277 GCA_963619035.1 Lachnospiraceae bacterium GAM79 | reverse complement strand
CCTTCATTGTATGTAATAGTACAAGTAGTATGTGTATATTTTACAATACTATTTGAAGAATCTTCATCATTAATTTTCTTATAGCTATCATCATAGCTCTCTTTATTAAAACTTATCCCTCCATCAACAATTAAAGAATTTTCTACTATTGTTTTTGAATCATAATAAACATTTCCATCTTTAACAGTTAATGTCATGTTTTCTGTATAATTATTTATGATATATTTTTCTACTACTCTTATTTTATATAAATTAGATGTTTTATCTATTAATTGAGTATTCATTTTTTCAATGAAAATTAAAGATCCTGTTATAGTGGTTAAAATTAAAAGAGAGCAAAACATTGCAACTAAAACTTCTACTAAAGTAAAACCTTTTTTGCTATTTAATTTTTTGTTCATAAAACCTCAAAACCACATAAAAATTTTAAGTCATTTAAACATTAAAATCAATCTATGTATCTAGTAATAGAAAAGAGGATATTAATTGTCTATTAATTTAAATAATAAAGCAAAATTATTAAAATTAATGAAATTAAAAGTTATTGAGCTTCTTTTGTAGTTTTAACTTGTTTAGATTCTTCTTTTGGTAAATTAGAAATTGCGTAATGGAATACTAAATCTAAGTTATATGCCAAAATTAAGAAATTTAATCCAAGTAAAATAGCACCAACGGATTTTGCTAGACAAATATTGTATGAGATATAAGAAGTTCCTGATTTAATAGTTAAAAATCCAAATGCAATAATCATAGCGGCAATAATTGCTAAAAGAATGTTAGAAATAATTTCTAATTCTTTTAGTGCACTTTTTTTAGTGCTTAATCCGTTAAGACTTAATGTGATTTTCTTTGATTTATCTTTTGTAGCGAAATTGATTATTTCAATTAAAACAAAAATAAATGAACCAACTAAGAAAAAGATAAATCCTACAAGATGCATCGTTGCTTCTGCTTCAGCATTTGAATTAATATTTTGGAAAATTAAATTATATCCAGTATAAAATGTAGAGGAAGCTTGACTATTTGGATAAGTTTCAACAACACTTAAATAAGGCAATGAAAGTAAAAATAATCCAACAATAGAAAATATTAATATTATTAATCCTGAAAAAAATACACCTTTATTAAATTTTTTAGTCTCCATATGTATTCTCCTTTTTTTAAATTGTATTATAAGTTTTAAAACTTATAAATACATAAAATGATTACAAACAATCATTAATTACTTAAATAATAAGGAAAAGAATTCCTTACATCAATATTTAAATTACAAATGTTATTTAATCTTAGATTGTTCTATTAATTCATTGTATAATTATAAACTTTTTATATATGGTAACTTTAATTTGATGATAAATTTTTAGGTATTAAAAAGTGGTGTATCATTTGAGGTACACCACATTAATGAATCAATAAATATTGAGATTTATAGATAAACTGACAACTAATTAGTTATTTGTTTTTACAACAGCAGCAAATTCCACTTTTAATACCCAAGTTGATATTGCATCTAAATTACCAGTGTTTTCAGTTTGGCTAGCTTGTGAATCATCTTGAAGTAATGCTTTATAAGTATCGAAATCACTTGGACATTTAGTATCTCTCCATTGAAGTGCTGGAAGAGAAATTGCAGTACCGCTTACCCAAGTGCCAAGGGTATAAATTTTTCCATCCAAACCGCCATTTATTGAAAGATGTGGTTAATTAGTCAGAAACAACAGCTTTGAAGTTAATCGTAAAGTTATAATCTGATTTAAATGTATATGTTTCGTTTTGATCGTACCAAGAATAATCATCTGTGGAATAGCCGCAAAAAGTTGCAACGAAACCTTTATACGAATTTTCGCTACCTGAAAACTCGTTACCGACATTAAAATAATCTTTATTCCATTGTAGGCTTGGAAGACTATTAAATATATCAGTATCATCTTCCCATTCAATCCAAGAAGATTTTGTGTCACTTTCAGTAGTGACTCCATTACCAAATTTAACTATATGTGAAATGCCGCTATTAATAACGACTTGGAAAGTTTTAGTGACAGTTTTACTAACTTCATCGAATCCAGTAGGTTTCTCATATTTTGCAGTTAATGCAGCTGTTGCATCGTCTCTCTTAAATGAAATTGCACCTTTGTCGATATAAACATAAACATTTTCAGCGCCAGTTACAGTAATACTACCAGCATCAGCATATGAAGCAACTTTAACTCCAATGTTTGCACTTGCTGTAGCAGTTCCTGCATATACCCAAGCTGCACTTGCAGTACCAACTAAAGC
>CAVEUC010000035.1:0-28469 GCA_963619035.1 Lachnospiraceae bacterium GAM79 | reverse complement strand
GTATTAAAGGCTTTAATTCAAAAAATACAGTTTTTAATAAGGAAATAATTACTTTTTTAAAAGAAAGCAATAATACTTTATTAATTGAGCCTTATTTGAATTTTATAATCAATTTTAATGACTTAAAAATTAAGGAATTAATATTTAATTTTTATATATTAGAAAATAACAAAAAAGAAAATAAGGATCTTAAAAATAAGAATTTGATTTTATTAAATACTTTTCAAAAAAAGAATTTTGAAAATACTAATAATTTAACCTTATTAATATCTTATATATTGGCAATTATTTTGATGTGGCTGTTTTTAATGGAAGTGTTTATAAAATGAAGAAAAATATATTAATTTCTATCAGTTTATTATTAGGTTTTATTTCATTATTGTTTTGTTCAGAATATGCAAGTTATTATGTTAAATACATTGAACTCATGAAAATTAATAATACAATTTCATATCAAATATCTAAAAAAGGAATTGTAGACAAAGAATTTATAGAGTTTTATTTAAATAATCACGAAATAACTATATATACGGACAAAACTATTTATACGATTGGAGAGATTTGTGAATATCAAATAATTAAAAAAACGCATAGTTTTATAAAAGTATTTATACCTGAATATATAAAAATAGAATCAAGGTGCGTTGTTGGAATATTTAATTATTAAAAGAAAAAGTCTTGTGTTATAATAATTTTAATAGAGGTAAATTTTTATGGATAAAAGACAAGAAATTGAAAATTTAATTAAAGAAAAATTTGGTATCGAAACAATAGATTACAACGCTACATTAACAACTTACGGATTAGATTCATTAGAAGTAGTGGAGTTTGTTTTAGATTTAGAAGATACATACAACATTACTTTTGAAATAGAAGAAACAAAAGAATTAAAAACTCTTGGTGATTTAATTGAACTAACTTTAAAAAAAGTAAAATAAATACTTGTAAAAGTATTTGAAGATGTGTTATATTATTTAAGCGCAATTAAAGCGCTGCTGACTTAGCTCAATGGTAGAGCAATCGGCTGTTAACCGATCGGTTGTAGGTTCGAGCCCTATAGTCAGCGCCATTGGCCTATTGGAGAAGTGGCTTAACTCACATGCCTTTCACGCATGCATTCATGGGTTCGAATCCCGTATAGGTCACCATTTTGAACTGTACCCCCTTTTCTGGACAATCAATGTTTAGAAAGGGGGCTTTTTTATGCCAAAATTTACTGTCGATTTTAAACTTAAAGGTATTGATGCTTATAAGAACCATCTTCCTTTACCCAAGGTAGAAGGAACAAAAGAAGAATCAATGAAACGAAATGCACAAGAATGGAAATCTTTATACGATTTACTCGGGATTAAAGGGTTTGAAAATGTAATTTATTATAAAAATTACACATAAAAAAATAAAATAAAAGCTGTAAAGCTGATTTTAAAAGGAAAAAGTTATAAAGAAGTAGGTAGAATTATGGGTACTAAATCGCATTCTACTGTTAGAAGATGGTATTTAGATTATGTTAAAAATGGAGTCACTGGGTTACAATATAAGAAAGGAATCAAAGTAAAGACAAGCGTTGATATATCTGAACCTATGAAGAAAAAATAACGAACAGCGAAAGAGAAAAATTTAATTCGATTAAAAAACGTAACAAAATACTTGAGTTGGAGAATGAATATTTAAAAAAACTCTATGCCTTGGTGTCGGAAAAAGAGAAAAAGGCAACCAAGGCGAAAAAGCAGAATAATTTTCTAAATTTGTAAAGAAAGAAAAGGTGTTTTAAGTAAACTTTTAAAAATTTCTGGATTAAGTAAATCTACATATTATTACGAACTCAAAAAATAGAATATAGATGCGAAAAATTTGATAAATAGAAATTTTAACGCTGATAAACCTAATGGAAAAAAATGGACTAAAAATGTTTCTAAGGTTTCGTTTGGATGGGGAAAATGTTATTTAAGCCCTATTACGGATATATTTAACAATGAAATTGTTGATTACGATTTATCTTTAAGAGATGATTATCAACAAATAAAAAGAATACTTAGTTCAGTAAATATATCAAATAAAAATCTTTCAAACTTTGTTTTTCATTAAGATCAAGGTTGGCAATATCAAAATCCTAGATATGTTAAATATTTAAAAAATAAACACATTAAACAATCTATGTCTAGAAAAGAAAATTGCATTGATAATTGTATAATGGAATCTTTTTTTTCGGAAGATTGAAAAATGAAATATACCATAGCTGTGAAAATGAATACGATATATTTAATGAATTTAAAAAGTTGTAGGTAATTATATAAATTATTATAATAATAAAAAAATCAAAAAAATTGGTTGGCTTTCTCATATTGAATTCAGAATTAAATGTGGGTTTAATACTTGATAAAAAAATGGCCTAGAAAAATGGGCACATATCAAAAAAATGAAAGTTGAAATAAGGAGGCAAAATAATGAAAATACGTGTGTTGTTAAATGGTAAATTCTTCACAGCTGATGAGAAGATGCCTTGGGCTGAAGCGGTGGTTTTAAATGGTAATAAAATCGCCTATGTAGGCACTAATGAAGGAGCAAAGAAATTTGCTAATAATGAAGGTGTAGTCGAAGATTTAGGTGGTAAATTGGTGACGCCAGGTCTTATAGATGGACACTTGCATGTTTTCGCTGCCACTATGTTTGAAGGTTTGCTTCGTCTTGATGGTATGACACCTGAAGAGATGTATGAAGCCATTGCTAAAGATGTTAAAGAACATCCTGATCGTCAAGCTTACACCGGTATGGGTTGGTTTGATACCGCCTTTGGTGGAACTGGTCCGAATAAAAAAGATCTTGACGCAATTTGTCCTGATAAGCCAATGGCATATCTTTCCGCAAGTATGCATACCGTATGGTGTAATTCTAAAGCGCTTGAAAAAGCAGGTATTAATCGCGATACTCCTGACATTGATCCTGCTGGTGGAGTTATTTATGTTCGCGATGAAAATGGTGAGCCAACTGGTTATTGTAAAGAAATTGCCTCAATGGATAAAGTAATGGGTGCCGTTAAATATTTTGATGATGAAGCCATGGCTAAAGCATTAGAAGAATTTAAAGTAAATTGCACAAAGAACGGAATTACTTCCCTTGTTGACTGCGGCGCGATTAGCTTTATGAAATATATATTAAATGATCAACTTTGCAAAAAAACTGATACAGCTGAGTGTCCTATACGTATTAACTTCTGTGGCTTTGCTGGAGTAGCTGGACTTTATGAAATGGCCTTTAATGATGCGGTTACTTATTCTAAAAAATATAATAATGATCGTTTTTTCTGCAGTTTTGGAAAACTATTTAATGACGGAACAGTCGAGACTTTTTCAGCAGCAATTCCACATCCATATCCAAATGGTAATGTCATTGCTCCAATTATGACTATTGAGACTCTCACTAAAAAGTTTGAAGAATTTGCTAATGCTGGAATAGATGTTAATATTCATGCAATCGGTCCAGATGCTATACATAATGTTTTAGTGGCTGCTGGGAATGTTCGTGAAAAAGGCTTTAAAGATCTTCGTATTGTTTGTTCGCACTCTTCATATGTTTATCCTAAAGACATCGAACTCTTTGGAAAGAATGATGTATTTTCGAATACAACCGGTTGCTGGATTGCATCGATGAGTAAGGAAAATGAGGAACTTGTTGCTAGCCTTACAGAAGCCAAAGCATATCCTGTTAAATCAATTATGAATAGTGGTGCGAAGGTTGGCTTTGGTTCAGATTTCCCAACTGATCCTACAACTTTCCCAGTTATGCCTAATATGGAAACTCTTGTTACTAGAAGCCATGTTGGCGAAAAGAATTCCTTTATTCATGATGAGGCAGAATGTATAACAGTTGCGGATGTCATTAAGGGATATACCATCAATAATGCTTATCAAATGCGCAAAGAAAAAGTGCTTGGCTCGATAGAAGTTGGTAAATATGCTGATTTAACTGTATTTAGTGATAATCTTTTTGAAATTGATCCACACGAAATTCATAACGTCACTATTTCTGAAACTATTAAAGACGGTATCACAACTTATAAAGCATAAATTAAAATTATACTTTTGCGACATTTAAAATAGTCGTAATAAAACTTAACATTAATAAATATAAAGTGGTGTAATTCTATATGAATTCATCACTTTTTATATTCTTAAATACAAACCTCATTATATAAATCCATATGGATTTTAATAATAGAATTTAAGTAATCATAAAAATTTCAATAAGGAGTTATACTAAAAATATAACTTTTTTTGTTCTAAAGAATTAAATTAGTAAAAAATCACCTATTGTTTCTAAGCATTAGAATATTCAATATTTCGGAAAATTCAGATGAATATACTAAATTTGACTTAGTGTAATTAGAACATTAAAATATTAAAAAGGTAAATTATGAAAAAAATTAACAAAAAAATTGAACATTTGGATGAGTTTTTAAGGAAAAACTACGATCTAAGCTTAGCTCGAGCTATTGGGCAATCTAATAAGAGTATGGAAAAAATCTATAAAGGTGGATTTATACATTTTTGGGTAATTAATAAAATTACACGCTTCTTCATGATTGATAAGAATTATTTGTGTGATGACGACTTAGATTTACCAAATGATGATGAATTGGTTTGTGATAAAGAACTTATTAATATACTTAAGGAAGATAAAGATAATGAATCGAAATTCTTTAAAAATAAGCATGAATTTTCACGTAATTATCGTGTGTTGAGTCATGGCAAAAGAGTTTCGCTTTGGACTAGTTTAGCTATTGTATGTTTACCAATTTTAGCTTTTTCTGTAGGGTGTTTAACATGGATTTCAATTGATCGAGTTAATACATTAAATAAGTATAGAAGCGCGGAGGAACTTAACGAATTTGAAAAAACAATTCAAGAAGTTGCTTTAAATAGAGAAGGTTTAACTTACGCAAATATCAATACAGGTTCTGAGATAGAAACGATTACAGATATCTCACATTCTAATAATACATATACTGCAAGATTATCAACTTTTTTTGATTTTGATCAAATGGAATTCCATAAAATGTTTTATAGATTTGATGAAGGTAAAGAATTCAATGCTGATAATTTTTATACTGCTGAGGATTTATTAGCAGATAATTATACTCCAAGTGATTCTGGTTCAAGCGATATTTATCTTGATTATAGTGATAATATTCCTGACATCATTCAATTTAATTTCGCTGATGGTGTTCATCCTAGTGATAGAACGAATAAACCAGTTAGTCTATCAACTTTATATAAAGATCGTGAAAGAGCAGCTTTTCCCGGCGAACAACAAAGTAATAATTTCTCGAATAATAACAGTGAATTCTTTGTTGGTAATGGTTCTTTTGTTCCTGATAGCATTGAAGTTAGAGAAAAAGGAAGAGCTTATAGAGCGGAAGATGGTTCATTTCGTTTCTTTCAAAAGGTTCATTTTGATGCAAAAATAGAAAAGACATTTGATAGCCCTCGCTATCCTCTTGATAGTGTTCAATTTCATATCTATATTCAACCTAATCGTAGTAGTGACTATGTTCGTTATAATTTAGTTGATAAAGTTTCAATAAACGGTGAAACAGTTGCTTTTAACGGTTTTTCTTCATCTTTTTCGATGACTAATGGTTATCGAAGAATTTCTTCTAATTGTGGTATCAAAGATTTAACAACACGTATATTCTATTATGCTGTTAATGAAGAAAGTACTTTAAAAAATGAAGATCCATCAAATTGGGTTATAAAGAGTGAATTAGAAATTGTAGTACGTGCAAATAAATCAGGTATGTCATCTTTTATTAAAGCGTTCATAAATATTTTTGCTGTTGGTATTTGGATGATTATTGCCTTTTTTAATCAAAGCTATAATAAGCAAGATAGTATTGGAATGATCGGAACAGGATTATTTGCAGCTATCTCTTCGATACTTGTTGGTGTTTCGATGATTAGTGATGCAAATATATTTTCATTAATCACAATGATTAATGTTTTTACATTAGCGATAATTTTAGTAATGGCTTACGAATCGATTGCAGCAAAAAGAGCAAGTGTAAAAGAAAATAAAGTAGCTATAGCGTATCGATTTATTAAATTAAGAGTTATTTTTTATGTTCTTGTTGTTTCAAGTTTAATGATGTTTATTGCTCTTCCGTTTGCAGCTTATATTTTTACGATTTAATTATTAAAAAAAAGCCTATTATTTTTTGTGATGATTATATACTTATGAATGTTTTTTTATTAGAAAAAATAATAAATTCAGCAATTCCATATAAAAGGTTGTATTTTTTTTTTTTTTTTGATAACATATAAGTTAAAGAAAAAAAGTTTTTTATTTTTCCTATAAAATGAAAGGACAAAAAATAATATGGAAAGAACTAAAAATTTAAAAAAGAGCATAATACTCTCAAGTCTTGCGGTTATTGCCTTTGGAAGTGTTGCTGCAGGCACAACTTACGCTTTATTTACAAGTAAAGCAGAAACAAACATCAGCGTTACAACAGGTAAAGTTAATGTTGTAGCTACTGCATCGGATTTAAAAACATATTCTGGAACTAATTTAGTAGGTGATGATACAGATGTTTTAGAAGAAACTGAAGTTGCAGGTACTTTTGCAAATGGTGGTACAGCTGTTCTTGATGGTACTTCTGTTACATTAAAGAATGTTACTCCTGGCGATAAAGTTACATTTAAAATAACTGTAGTTAATCATAGTACTGTTACTACTAAATATAGAACGAAAGTAACCGCTACTGATGATACTGGATTATTTGCTGGTCTTAAATTAAATATTGGTGGATCATCTGTACAAACACTTGGTGATTGGATTAAAATTGACGCTGCAACCGATGAAAGTGGAACTACAATTGGAGAATATGATTGTTCTATTGAATTGCCTTCAAGTGTGGGTACTGAATATGAAGGAAAATCTTGTACAGTTAGTTTTGGAGTAGAAGCTATTCAAGGTAATGCTGCTACACATAAACTTGTTGAAGTATCAAACGAAAGTGAATTACGTACTGCTTTATATAATGCTCCTACAACAGGAATGGGAGTTAATGTAGTACTTAAAGATGATATTTCATTAGATATGGTTTATTCATATGAATTATATAATCACTCAGCTGATGCAGGAATAGCTAATATGAATGATTACGAAGAAGGAGATACACTTTCTCATTATAAAGTTGGTACAACAAATTGGGATGAAGTTAGTACTGATACAAGTGTTAAATCTGAGTTTGGTGCTAAATATTATTGTTCTGATTTACGTGTTGGTCGTCTTGTAGTTAAAAAGAATCAAGATATTATTATCGATTTAAATGGCCATACATTAAGAAAGATTAATGATGCGGCTATTGGTGATTGGTCAAATATTTATACTGATGTTATTGCTAATTATGGTAAGTTAAAAGTAACAGATAGTTCAAGCAGTGCTGGAACAGTAATGGGTAATGGTTTTATTAATTGTCATGGTGCTGTTATTCATAATTATGCAGGTTCATCTTTAACAATTGAAAAAATTAATATTGATGGCAATGCAGCAGCACAAACTGCTGGTACTGGACAATCTAGTGTCGTTAACGAAGGTGGTTCTGTAATTATTGATAGTGCTTCAATAGTTGAAACTCCAACAACAGTGAATGCATCACTTGTTAAAAATACAGCCAATGGAGAAATTACAGTTAAAGGAACCTCAGTGTTAAAATCAACAAAAGTTGTAAATTGTGAATCTGGTAAAGTTAACCTTTTAAGTGGAACAGTTGAATCTACAGATACTTCAAAATATGCCGTTAAATCAGAAGGAACAGGTGTTGTAGAAATTACTGATAGTGCTGTTACAATTACTGGTGAATTAAAAACTGAAAAGGGTGGTAAAATAATTCGTAAATAATATTTTCTTATAAAATAATTATTAAATTAAGCATAGTATTGTTACTATGCTTTTTTTAAAAAAATAATATCATTTTTCTTTTAAAATAAGTAAATAATGTTATACTTATTAATGGCAGTTAGCCTATTCTAACAATGAGAAAGATGTCTGAGAAAAAATACCAAGATGAATTAAATACGGTCAGTTTCATGATCGCTCTTTATTGTCATAAAAAACATAAGACCAAAAAAGGTGAAATGTGTGATGATTGTAAGGAATTACAAGAATATTGTAAATATCGTCTTTCTATATGTACGTGGGGAGATAAAAAACCATTTTGTTCAAATTGTCCAATCCATTGTTACGATAAAGAACATCGAGAAAAAATTAGAGAAATAATGCGTTATTCTGGACCTAGAATGCTATTCTACCATCCAGTATTAGCTATTAAGCACGTAACACAAACAATTAAAGAAAAAAGAAAAATGAGGAAAAGAGAGAATGCAAAAAGAAGAAAAGAAAAGCAAGCTGAAAAAAAGTAAAATAATAAGAATTATCTATCTTGTTATAGGGTGCATTTCTTTTGTTCTAGGTACTATTGGTATAGTTATTCCAATATTACCTACAGTACCATTTTATCTATTAACTGCATTTTGTTTTGTAAGAGGAAGTGAAAAATTTGCTAATTGGTTTTTAAATTCTAAATTATATAAAAAACATGTTGGAAATTTTGCTAAACATAGAGTTATGACTGTATATGGAGAGATGATTTTATTAACATTTGTTAGTGCGTTGCTTATGACTAGCATGTATTTTATAAATAAATTAGCTGTGACAATAATATTTGATATTCTTATTCTTTGTAAATATTCTTATTTTGTTTTTAGAGTAACTCCAGTAGGAAAAAAAGAGTATGAATATATTAAAGAATTAGATGCATTAGAAGAAAAGAATAAAGAAAAAGTAGCGGAAGAAGTTAAAAATGATTGATAAAGAATTGTTAAATTATATTAAAGGAAAAAGATATTTTTTAGTATTGATTACAATACTATCTTTTTTAGGTTTAATCAGTAGTGTTTCGTCTACTTTTTTATTGTCTTTATGTGTAGAAAAATATATAGATAGTGATTTTAAAACTGGTACGATTTATTTATCGATCTGTTTAGGACTTATTGCTTTATTCATATTGTTTTACGTATTAAAAAATAAATTAGCTAACAAGTTAGGAGAGTATATTTCTTATAAAATAAAAAATGATATATATGATAAATATGTTAGATTAAATGGTAATAGCAAACTTAAAGTTCAAGAGATATCTCAATTATCTTCAGAAGGTATTGAACAATTAAAGTTATACTATACTTCTTATTTACCTTCATTCTTTTATAGTATGATGGCTCCTATAGCTTTATTTATATTATTCTGTTTCTTTTCATGGAAAGTAGCGATAATTTATTTAGTTTGTGTACCTTTAATCCCTATTTCTATAATTTTAGTTTCTAAATGGGCTAAAAAGATATTTTCTACATATTGGGATAAATATTTATCTTTAGGTGGAGCTTATTTAGATTCTATTAAAGGTATGAAAGAATTATTAATCTTTAATTATGATAAAAAAATGGAAGAAGAGATGAAAAATAATTCTGAAGAATTTAGAAGAATTACAATGAAGGTTTTAGTAATGCAATTATTTTCAACAACTATTATGGATTTAGTTGCTTATGGAGGAGCTGCAGTAGGAATCGTCGTATCTTTATTAGCTTTAAATAATAGTGAAATTACATATCAAATTGCTATATTTTTAATTTTGGTAGGTGCTGAATTTTTTCTCCCATTAAGACAATTAGGGTCAGCATTCCATATTGCAATGAACGGATCTACAGCAGGTAAAAAAGTTATTAAATTACTTAAAGAAGAAGAAAAAGAAGTGGGAAATGATATTGATTTTGTAGTTAATTCTATAGAATTAAATGATGTTTCTTTTAAATATGAAGATGATACTGAATATGCTTTTAAAAATATAAATATGAAAATTAATAAAGGTTTTGTATCTTTAATAGGAGATTCTGGTAGTGGAAAATCAACATTATCAAAAGTGTTAAGTAAACAATTATTAAATTATGAAGGTTCAATAAAAGTTAATGGAAAAGAATTGTCTACACTAAATATATATGAATATAGAAAACATGTATCATATTTATCTATAGAAACTTATTTGTTACATCTTTCAATAAAAGAAGCATTCTTATTTTATAATCCTGATTTAAGTGAGAAAGATATGATTTCTTTATTAGAAAAAGTATCTTTAAAAGAAAGAATATTAGACGAATATGATTTAAATTACATTCCTAAAGATGATGGTTTAGATCTTTCAGGAGGAGAAAAACAACGTTTAATTTTAGCTTATTATTTATCTAGTAAAAAAGATTTCTATATATTTGATGAAGCTACAAGCAATATCGATAAAGATTCTGAAGAGATTATTTTAAAAGCTATAGTTGAATTATCAAAAGATCACCTAGTTTTATTTATTTCACATAGAGTTAAAAACGCATTAAATGCTGATTATATTTATATGATTGGTGAAAATAAAACTATATCTAGTGAAGGTACCCCAAAGGAATTGCTTTTAAAGAATAACAGTTTTAAAGAACTAGTTAATAACGAAACTAACTGGGAGGCTATAATATGAAAAAGAATAATTTTTTCTCACTTTTAAAAGGTATGTTAAGCCTTATTAAAGGTAAAAGATATTTAATAGTTTTAGCTGTTTTAGTTGGTACTTTAGGCTTTTTATCTGCTATGGGAATCACTTTCTTTGCAGGTTTAACTATTTTAAAATTACTTGGAATTGATATATCTTTATCTTTTTATTGGCTTATTGCTTTAATATTAATATGTGGATTTTTAAGAGGATTTTTAAGATACGCTGAACAATATTTAAATCACTATATGGCTTTTACTTTGTTAGCTTTAGTTAGAAATAATTTATTTTCTAGTTTAAGAAAACAAGGCAATAAAGTGTTAGATGATAAAAATAAAGGGGAATTACTATCGATTTTACAATCTGATACAGAATCTTTAGAAGTATTTTATGCCCATACTATAACTCCATTTTTTATTGCTATATTAACTGAAGCAATCGTATTAGTGCTTTTAGGAGTATTGATTCATTATTCTTTCTCTTTATTGGCTTTAGTAATGTATTTATTGATAGGAGTATTAACACCGATATTATTTTATTTATCTAATAGAAAGTTAGGTGTTCAATATCGTAAAGCTCTTGCTGATAGTGAAAATAATTATTTAAATGCATGTTATGGAATTAAAGAAATATTATTTTTCCAAAAAGAAAATGAACAAGCTAAAATTTTAAATGATTCTACTAAAAGTATTAATTCAATTAATAAGAAATTAAACGATAAAACAATAATTTTTTCTAGTATAACTAATGTATTAATTCTTCTTGGAGATTTGCTTATTATTCTTTTAGGTGGATATTTATTTAAAAATGGAATCATATCTTCATATTACATAATTTTAGGTTATATGATTTTAGCTACCTCTTTTGGGCCTGTAGTCGCTTTAAGTAATCTTCCAGCTAATTTAACAATGTCTTTTGCTTCAGCAAAAAGAATTCTTCCTTTAATGTATGAAGAACCTAAAATTAAAGAAGGAGAAGATGATTTTGAATTTAATTCGCTTGATGTAAAAGATGTTTCTTTTAGTTACGATGATAAAAAAGAAGTGCTAAAACATATCTCTTTTTCTTTAAATAAAGGTGAAATTGTTGGTATAGAAGGAAAGAGTGGATGTGGAAAATCAACATTATTTAAATTACTTTTACATTTTGAAGAAGTTAATAATGGTACGGTTGAATATAATGGTAAAGATATTTCTAATTATTCTAGAGAATCGTTATCTAAAAATGTTGTTTTGTTTTCTCAATCAACTTATTTGTTTAAAAATACCATTAGATATAATTTAAAGATAGCTAAACAAGATGCTAGTGACGAAGAATTATTTGAAGCTTTAAAAAAAGCTGGATTAGAAGAAAAGATTAGAACTTTGAAAGATGGTTTAGATACTCAAATTAATGATTTGGCTGATAATTTATCAAGTGGAGAAAAACAAAGATTAGGATTAGCTAGAGTATTTTTAGCAGATTGTCCATTAATTTTATTAGATGAAGCAACAAGCAATGTCGATGCATATAATGAAGCATATATTCTTTCACAACTAAAAAAAGAGAAGGGAAATAAAGCGATTTTATTAATTTCTCATAGAAGTTCATCTTTATCGATTTGTGATAAAGTATATCACTTAAAGGATGGTGAATTATGTTAAATTTTATTAATGTATTAATTGATTTTTCTGAGCATAGAATCATTGGTATAATAGTTGGAATATCTATTGCCGTTGTTTCTTTAATAGCCATTTTAATAAGATATTTTGTTCATAAAAATAAAAATAAAAAGAAATAGTTAATATTTTTTTAACTTACTTAAAAATTGATATTATTTTAAATAATTAAGAGTTATAATTAATATTAGTTTTATGAATAAATTAGAAATAACCTTAACAATTATATTTTCTGTTTTAGGATTTTTAATAATTTTATATTTATTAATATCATTTTTTATGATGTATTTTATTTCTCATCCTAAAAAATTAAGTAAAGAAAAAGCGTTGGAAGTGGATATTAATAAAGGATTAATTACTAAAGATTTATCTTATTTAAAAAGAGAAGAATTAAATATAAAAGTAAGAGATGGAACGATAATTCATGGTGATTTTTCTCCAAATATAAATAATAAAAAAATAATGATATTTCTCCATGGATATACTTGGAATAGAAATGGACAAATTAAATATGCTCAATTTTTCTTTAAACATGGATATTCAGTTTATCTTTATGATGAAAGAGGACATGGAGAAAATAGTACTAAATTTACTACATTCGGAGTTAAAGAAGGACAAGATTTAGACGATATTATCAAATATTTTAGAAATAAATATAAGGATTCTCTTATTGGAGTGCATGGAGAAAGTTTAGGTGCTGCTAGTGTACTTATGAGTTTAAAAGAAAGTCCTGATATTGATTTTGCGATTGAAGATTGTGGTTACGCTTCTTTTAAAGAAGTATTGCTTCATAAAATGAAAGAACATCATATACCAAAATTTTTTATATACGGAATCAATATGTTTTTAAAAATGGTACTACATTATTCTTTTAAAGATTGCAAACCTTATATCGGTGCAAAAGAATCTAATATTCCTTTATTAATAATTCATGGGGATAACGATAAATTTATAGATATTAAACACGCTTATAAAATATATGAAGAAAGCAAAGATCACTCTAAATTAGTAGTTATTAAAGGAGCAGATCACGCTTTATCTTATCAAACTAACCCATTATTTTATGAATCTATATGCATGGATTTTATAAAAAATAATATAAAGGAGGGATGATTTATGGGAACTGAATCTTTAGGGATTAAAGAAGAAAAAGTAAAGACATCTAGTGCCGTATGGCTTGGCGTAGCTAATGCAGGTACTGGACTTTTATGTGCTTTTTCTGAAGGAGCTGCATTTCAGTATTTATTCGTCAATAAACTTGGTTTATCTGAATCGTTAAATATGATAGTGTGGATACTTTTTGGTGTATGGAACGCATTAAACGATCCAATATACGGATTTTTAGCTGATAGAACACATTCTAAATTAGGTAGAAGAATACCTTGGATTAGATATGGTGCTCCTATTATGGCTGTTATTTTTGCAGTTATGTGGCTACCTTGTTTACAAGGAGGAACTAATGCCCAAGCGTTATTATTTATTGAAGAATTATTAGGCTTATTTTTATACGATATAGTTTATACAGCGATAGCATCTGCAATTTATGTTATGCCTTATGAAATGGCTGTAACTAATAAAGCTAGAAATAAAATATTCTTATTTAATATTTTGTTCTCTTTGATTAATTTTGGTGCTCCGATGATTTTAAATTCTCAATTAGATAAATTAATTGAATATCAAGCGAATATCTTTCCATTTATCATGGCTGGTATGGGCTTAGTATGTGGAGCGTTAGTATTTGTTTCAACATTCTTCTATAAAGAAAATGGATATGTAGTTGAAGAAAAACAACCAAAATTCTTTGAAGGATTAAAGATGTGTTTAAAGAATAAATCATTCTTATTATTTGAAGTAATTTCTTGGACAGTTATATTTGCTCAAAATGGATTGATGGTCGGTTTAACGTATGTTTCTGGTATGTGGGCAATTGAAGGAGCAGGTAACGGATGGATTGGAGGAACTTCGATAATTGTACTTTACGCTTTACTTGCGCTTGGTGTTATCATTGGAATATTATTCTTCAACTTCACAAGAAATAAATTAGGTTTAAGAACCGAAATGTTAATTATGACTGGAGTAATGGGTGTTGGTTGTTTAATTGGTGCATTCTTAGGCCAATATTTCTATGTTTGTTTATTTACTTTCTTCTGTTGTGGAATTGGTTTAGCAGGTGGATTATATTTGATTCCTATGCTAAATGGTGATGTTATCGATAAAGATGAAGTTGATAATGGTAGTAGAAGAGAAGGGGTTTACGCTGGTATTAACTCATTAATTACAAAACCTGCTGGAAGTATTGCTACTGCTTTATTTCCTTTGATGATTACTTCTTTATTCGGTTTTGATAAAACTTTAAAGAAATCTGGAACTGATGAAGTAGGAAAAGTAGTTGAAGTAATCGACTACGCTAATCAATCAATGCAAGCTAAAAATGGTTTGTTTATTTGTTGGTTCTTAATTACAGGAATTTTATTAATATTATCATTTATAGCTATGTGGTTCTATCCACTTCACGGAAAAGAATGGGATAATACAAAACATGAATTATCTTTAAAACATATGGAAAAACAACGTGAATTTGAAGCTAAAGTTCTTGGACAACAAGAAAATAATAGCGAAGAAAAATAAATTATTTAAGCATTAAAGATATAATAACTAAAGCGGCGAAGATGTAACCTATCGAGAAGAATAAACCATATAATATTAAGGTGAAGTAATCGACAGGCTTACATCTTTTTCCTTTATGTGGATGATAGAATAATAAGAATGGAATAAGATATACGATTTGATAATATCCTCCAATTCCTTTTATATTTGCATTTGCGTTTTTTAAACAATATTCAATTATTGCGATAATTCCGATGATGACACAAACTAATATATTTTTAGTGAAGTAGAATTTATTTCCATTAAATATTTTATTAGCGTAATCTATACCATATCTATATTTAATAAATAATCTTAAGAAATAGTATGTAATTAAGTATGTGATACATAATATAGAGAATTGAGGTCTTTCTGATGCGAATATATATAATTCCCATGTAGAAAGATTAAGTCCCCAAGCTTTATAATTTTGGAATATTAAAGTAGATACAATAATCCATATAATAGGAATAAGGGACATAAGTCTAAATGTAATCAATTTCTTTTTACTATTTAAATATTTTGGTGAATAAAATAAAAAGAACATAATTCCAAAATAACAAGAAATAGTTGAGAAATTGTTAGGAATTGTATAAAAATCATTGATTAATACGAATACTCCAGTAGTTTTAGTTAAGTAATCAATCATTATACATTCAATAAAATATAATCCTATAAATATAAGACCATATAAAAAGAAATTACGTAAACTTCTTCTATCATCTAAGAAAATATCAAAGTCTATAAAATATAATAAGAACATCCCTATTGTGAATGCGTGGAATAAGTTAGTAGTAGTTTCGGTAAATACTTCTTGGGTTAAACCTCCATTATAAAAGTAGTTAGTCATGTAAAGAATAATTCTAACTGAACCGAAAAGAATTAAGAATATACCTGCTAATTCGAATACTGTTTCAGGAATAAAAGGGTAGAATCTAAAATCTTTTTTAGGTTCTCTTTTTTCTAATGATAAAGAGAAGAATTTAGATTTTTTGGATAGTTTTTCTTTATTATCAACTTCATTATTAGGAGTGGATTCTAGTAAGTATTTTATATCTAAATTTTCGTTTGTTTCTTCTTTTTTCTTCCCGAAGAAAAGCATAAATAAAAAAGTAAATAAAAATAATCCAGTTAACCCAATTCCAACTATTCCCATACCTAAAGATACAAGTTCAGTAGTTAAATTATTTGATGCTCCATTTTTATAATCTACAAGTAGTTCACCATAGAAATCATAATCTAAATCAAGTGTAGTTTTAATCATGGTAGTAAAATCTTTATTAACTTCGTTTACGTGCTCTTTCATTCTTGAAACTACTTCATCATATTTTATATCATCTTTTCTTAAAGCTGCTCCATCTTCAAAAAATATGGAATCCGATAGGGAAAACGTATTGTTTTCTATATTAAATGTTGATTTATATTTAACTAAATTTTGATGATCTACATATTCAACATTTAAAGTTGATAGTGTAGTGTAAGATAAATTAGGGACAATATAATATGTATTATAGTCTTCACCTTTATAATTAGCGTAAGCATTTAACGTTCTTAAAGAATAATTATTACTTGATGTAGATATAGAAATATATTTATCATCATCACTTACATGTATTTCGGGTCTAACCATTTCATGTAATAAAGAAAAAGTGATATTTCCTTTTTCTCTAACTTCATCTACAAAATTTAAATATCTTTCAGAGTAGAATTCTTGAGCGTTATCCATCGTGTAATTGTATTTATAAAAACTTACTCCAATAGTAACGCTTGATAATACTGTTAAAACTAAAGCTACTATTTTAGGCCATTTTTTAGAGAATACATTCTTATACCGTTTTTGAAATCTAGTATCTTCATCTGGTAATTCAATAGGGTAAGATTGAATACCATCAAAATATGTAGAATAATCAATATTTAAAGATTCAGAAATTCTTTTAATATATTTTTTAGATGGTTTTACATAGCCATTTTCATAAAATCTATAATATAAATAGGGAACATTAAGTTTTTTTGCAAACTCTTTTCTAGATAATCCTAATTTAAGCCTAGTGTTATATAATAATTCGTTATAAGATAGCTTTTTTTCCATAAGTATTAAAATTATATCATTAATATAAATAAATTCGTTTAATTTTCGTTTATTTATTATAAAATATGTTTTATGAAGTTAAAGAAAGTATTATTACCTATATTTTTATGTTCAAGTTTACTTGCTTCATGTTCATCTTTAAAAGAAGGTGAAATCAAGTATTCTTTTTCACATGGATTTGAAACTGATTATGGTGCTAGTGCTTTTTATTTTGATGATTATTTTAGTGGAGATTCTACTATATATAATGCATCTTTATCTACATGTTCATTAAGTTTTGCTATGGCTAGTTTTGCTAGTAATAGAACAGGAGGCAACTATTCTTTACAAGCGATTAATGCAAAAGATTTTTTAACTTCTGCTGGTTTTAATTCTATATATACCAATTCTTATTTTAATGAGAAACCTACAGCAGATTCTTTAGGTGTTATATTTGCTAAAAAAACTATAGGAAATTATACGCTTATTGCTAGTGGAATTCGTGGTGGAGGATATGGAGCTGAGTGGGCAAGTAACATGACTGTAGGAGATAGTGAACAAGAAATAAATAACCATAAAGGATTTTATGATTCTAGTACTATTTATCTAAATAGTTTAAATGATTATATAAATAAATATTCTATTAAAGGTGATGTTAAAATTTGGAGTGTGGGTTACTCTCGTGGAGGGGCTGTAAATAACGTTAGTTTTGGTAGAATAGATAAAGATATTAGCAATAATAAAAAAATTAATGAAAATATTAATTTAAAGAAAGAAGATATATATTGTTATTGTTTTGAAACACCTATGGGTGCGTCATTTTTAGAAGATGTTTCTCCTAGAAGTGAAATATATTCAAATATTCATAATATTATTAATACTGCTGATCCTGTACCTAAGATCCCTTTTAAAGAATTTAGATTTACTAGATACGGAGTAGATTATTATCTTCCTGATTCTATTAGAAATATTAATTATTCTTCAATTATGGAAGATGTTATCTCTCGATATGAAGATGTTAGTGATCATTCTATTTTAGGTGATTATTATATTTCTAGTTTTAAGGTTAGCGGAAGTGATACTAGTGCAGATAGATTAGCAATTAATACAGGAATTAATAATAAAATCAATTGGAATAGCGGATTATTTTTAGATGAGTTCTTCTCTAGTTTAGCTGTTGATGGAGTAGAAACATTATCAAATTACACTGTTAATTTTCAAACAGGATTAAGAGAGTTATTTGAATTATTATATAAAAATGGTGCTCCTAAATTTAGTTTTATTACATTAGGTACATCTTTTGTAAAATATCTATTAAATACTACAGATATTGATATTATGATCAATAATTTAATGTATGATACTAATCAATTTATTAAAGATTTTTTAGTATTATTAAATGATGTTTTTAATGAATATGAATTTTATATTAATCCTAATGATTTAACTAGTTCAATCACATCTTTAATAAATGCATTAGCTAAAACATTCATTTCAAATTTATCTTATTTCTTTACTTTTGTTAATTTAAATAATATTAAATCTATTATTTCAGCTCACTATAACGAATTATGTTTTGCTCATTTAACAAGTCAAGATAAATATTATTCTAATAATATATATGATTATAATAGTGATGGTAGTTATTATTATGTTGAAATTAGTGATTTAAATGAAGAAAGTGTTGTAGAAATAGAAGATAGCTATGGGAATATACAAGCAGATTTCTTTGATAATTCACTTAATAATAAATGTAATTTAACATGTGGATCAAAAGGTAAAACAATATATTTTTATATTCCAGTAGAAGAAGAATATATAATAAATATTAAAAATATAAATAACTGTAAAATATCTTATTTTGATCAAAGATATGAAAATTTGGTTGAGTATAAAAATATAACTGATAACGTAGTTGAAGATAGTATTAAATTAATAGCATATCCTGAAAAGAAGTAGGATTTCACATAGTTTTTGTATTATATAAAGTTATCAACTCCAAATTGTACTAAATTTAGTAAAAATTGGAGTTGAGGTTAATTTTTACTAAATTTTATATGTATTCGCATAAACAAAGTAAATCTTAGAAGCGCTTATCTTTATTTAAACTTATTATATTCAGTATTTAATTACCTTATTTATAGGTAAATTCAATAGATAAAAAATAATAGATTATTGAATAATATTAAATGTTTGTTAATTTTATTAAAATACTATCATAATTCTTGAAAAATATGATAAATACGAGTATATTAAAAGAGTTTTTTAAAAAATAAAAGGAGTCTTATGAAAAGAAAATTATTAATTGGAGCTTTAACTTTTGTCGGTGGTCTTACTGTTGTTGGTAGTGGTTTTTCAGCTTGGTATTTTGGTTCAACTGAATTAACTAAAGATAATGCTATTAATCACTATGTTACTGATATTGTTGATAATATTGGTACATTAACTGATTTAAATGAATCAAATAAACTTTATATCATCTTAGATCAAGGTGGATATAAAAATGCTAGTGAAGTTACAAAAGGTGTTTCTATTACTAAATCAGAAAATACACCTACCGATGAAGCTCTTGGAGAAGAAGTTGCTTCAATCGGAGCAAAATATGAAATTTCAAAAGAAAATTTCGTAACATTACATGATGCTGGTATTAAAAAAGGAACATTCACAGCTACACTTAGTTTATCTACAGCTGCTCAAACATATTTAAAATTTGTAGCAAGTCCTAGTGTTTCAGTCGATACTACAAAAGTAACTACAGGATTAACACGTAGTGATACTACATTAACTTATACTTACGATGTTGATTTTACTGCATCTGCAACAGCAGATTATTCAAAATCATTTACATTTGATTCAAGTACAACTGATAATGTTAATGCTTTACTTCAATACAATACTAAACCATCTACAGAAGGTGCTTATAAAACAATGAAAACTGATTTAGGAAGCGATCCTCTTTTAACTATCAACTATAGTTTTAAGATTGTAGAATAAAGATTAATTATTAAATTTAATAAAAGGAGCTGGCAGTGTCAGAGTCTAACAAGATTGTTCAGATAGTATTTTACATATCTTTATTTGTAATAATTGGATTAGCCGTAACATTTACGGCTCTTTTTGCTTTATATTCTGTCTACAAAAGAAAAAATATTAATCACGGACATGAAGATGAAAGTCTTTTAAATTCTTTAAAAAATAAATGTAATAAAGAATATTTTAAAAGATTAAAAAAAGATAATAAGGAATTAAAAAGAGATAAAGATTTTAATTTTGAAAACTTTTTAAAAGGTGAAAAAAGAAATGACTTTGTAAAAGAAGTTATTAGTAAAGATAATAAAAAGGTAAAAAGAATTAATAAAACTCAAAAGATTGTAGGATATTTCTTTTGTGCAGTTATTTATATTTTCTTAGGTTTTATTATTGATTTTAAAGTTAGTAATGACGCTTTCTTCTTTGGGAATACAACATATATCGTTATCCAAACAGGATCTATGGAAACTGTTAATAGTAATAATGTTTATATTAAAGAACATAATTTAACTAATCAAATTGAACAATTCGCTATGATAGGAATTAATAAAGTTGAAGATAAAGATATTCAACTTTATGATGTTATCGCTTTTAAAAATAATAAGAATGAAACTATCGTTCATAGAGTTATTAAAATCGATATTAAAGATGATAAATATTGTTATACCTTTAGAGGAGATGCTAATAATGGTAGTTTATCTTATGAAGTTAATGTAACTAGCGATAAAATTGTTGGGAAATACAATGGTTTTCAAAATTATGGATTAGGTTTATCTACAACATATTTTAAAAGTAGTGCTGGAATTATCGCATTAGCTAGTGCTGGTATATTCCTCATGGCTTATGAAATAGCAGAAGATTTAATCGATAGAGATAATAATAAAAGATATAAAGTTGTAATTTCAAATTATCTTGGTGAAGAATATGAAGATAAATAAAGTATTGTTGATCTCTTTATCTTTAGTAGGTGCTTTAACTATTGTAGGAAGTGGTTTTTCTGCATGGTATTTTGGTAAAGAAGATTTAAAAGTAGATAATAAAGCTTCTTTATATGTTACAAGTAGCGTTACTAAAGGAGAAATATCTTTACTTAAATCTCCTAGCTTAGTTGTTTTTAGTGAAGGACAAGGAAGAAAAGAAGATTTAACTGATGGAATTGAATTTTATACTTTAAATGATGATGCTTATATTAAAGATGATAAAGTAGTTTTAAAATATATAATTGAAGATGAAAATGATTCAATAGAAGGTAATGATTTTAAATTATTTATTAATATTGAAGAAGATAATAATAAAGCTATAGAAGAAGTGAAGTTTTCTAATGTTGTATCGATTACTAGTGCTTATTCTTTAGCTTCATCTACTGGATATGATTTTTCTAAAGATTTAAAAAAATATGAAAAAACTGATACTGATAATGCTTATTTTTTATATACTTTAAAACTTAATGATGCAATTCAATATAGTAGTAGTGACTATAAACCTTTATCACAAGAAAAATATGAAAGCTTATGTAAAGCGTTAACTAATGCTAAGATTAGCATTAGATTCGAGGTTAAATAAATATGTCGAAAATATTAAGAAAGATAGTATTTTTAATATGTATCGTATTTTTAGGATTTACCTCATTTGGTTTTTCATATTTTTATTTTGAATATTTAAGAACTCAAGAAGTTAATATCGATAATAGTGGTTTTAATATCGATGATATTAAAGAAAATTATAGTTTTAACGAAACTGAAGTTGATGATAAAACATATACTTTATATTTCTTTCCTAGTGCTGCATATATGCATCTATATAAAAATTATTTAGATGATAAGACTAATGTAGCTAAACCTGAAGAACAATTTGGATATAAAGAAGTTCAATATAATGAAGTAGGAAATATTTTATTAGATAGTAATGGTAATACGATTTATAAATTAAGTGATGAAACTGGAAAGTACGATACTGATTCTAAAGTAACTTACGATGGAGCTTATAGAAAATATATCGGTGTTGAATTTTCTTGTAACAATTTTGAAGCTGATGGAACAAAATACTACGCATATAGTAGTGATGGTGCTTATATGCAAACTCAAAACAATTTAACTGCTGTGGATGGATATAAACGTACTTGGGGTGTTCCTAACGAAGAATTTAATATTAAAACTGATGATTCAAATAGAGTTGAAAATTATAATGGCCACAATCAATATTCTTTGGATAGATTAGGATGTTGGGATGATTGTTATTATTATGGTTATACTGTTTCTGATGGAGATGGAGATTTAGCTCCTCGTGATATGTTAATTGAAGGAGATTATCCTAGTTTAACTACATTAGATGATACGAATACCGGAAGATATCTTCCTATTAAAGTTACTGTTACAAATACGATGTCAACTTCCGTTATGGAAAAAGCTATTCAAGATATCTTTACATCTATGGGTAATGGATATGGTGTTCATAACTATTCTTTTGTTGAATGGACTTATGTAAAAGATCCTGATGGAACATATACTCTTCCATATAGTGGAACTACAAATAACGAAGATTCTACAAATACTCCTGTAGGAGAAGCTTTTCAACCTATTCCAACAGATACTTATTTTGATATGTTCTCTAATTTATCTGAATATGCAGATAGTGAAGGAGTAATAAGGTTATTCCCTTTATTTAGTAATGGTAAAAAAACAGGTGCAACAACTTATACTACAGGTGGAGGTGCTGCTAATAAATTAACTATTGAATATAGTGATGGAAGTGATAACACATATAAATACCCATTCTTTACAAGTGATGTATATAATGATGGAGATGGATATTTTACTTATACAGACGAAACATCAGGTAGTAGCGTAACCACTATTTTAGAGAGTCAATATATAAGATTATTTAGATATAATAATATTGAAATAACTAAAGAAAATAACATTAATTCACTATTATTTAGTGCTGATTATCTAGGTGGAAGTAGCAAACCAACTTGTGGAGTTTGGCAAGGTGAATTTAGATTCCAATATCAAATCGAAGATGTAGCGACTACTTTATTGGATAATTACGGAGAAGGATTGTATTCTTTCTATGTTTTTGTTGCTAATTATAGTTATCAACAAGGAACTAGTTGGAGTGATTATCCTACAAGTAGCAATCAATTTCCTGATACTTTTGATGGTTTTTATGAACATATTGTCTCTCAAGCAATAAGCGGAAAATTCTCAACTTTAAAAAATAAGCAATTAAATAGAATTAGTGTAACTGATAGTTTTTTAAGTGCTTATAGAAGTAGTCCTACAGTTGTAGCTTTTGAAAAAGTTGATGAATTAAAAGCGATTAACGATATTGAAGTTAATGATTCTAGCGATGAACTTACAAGCGATAATCTTGATTCGTTTATTAAAAAACAATATGAATATTCAGATGGTTTTTATTCTAATAGTAGTTCAATATACGAAGCAACATATGATAAAGGTACATCTAAATATAGTATTGTAGGAGATGAGATTTCTTCTTCAAACCCTTATATTTACGTTGCTAAAAATGTCGATTTTATTAATGATGATTCATTGTATTTTATGATTACTTTTTCAGAGAGTTATTCTGAAAAACGTAAATTTAGCACTACGAATACTTATGATTATTTAGCCACTCCAACTGTAAACACAGATGAAACCACAGGGGAAACAACTTATACTTTCTCTCCTGAAGATATTTATACAGATGCTTATCAATATGTAGAACAAGTAAGTGTAACAAGCGAATCTAAATCATATAATTTATTTAAATTTAAGAGTAAAGATGTTAAAGGAATTTACGATATTATAATTAAATATAATTCTACAAATGATGAATATGAAATGTATATGTTCCGTCATTCAAACTTATTTTGTTATGTATTCGATGGACCTTTAAGTGATTATAGTAGTGGTAATTTTGTCGATCATGATTTTGATGAATCAACTTATATTAACGAAGCTAGTGGAGCTAAATTACTTTTTGAAAATAAATATTTCTTAGGTGAATCGATTAAAGAAACAGATATTTCTACTTCAAGTAATAAAGGTAAAACATTAGATGAAATATTACGTAATAAGATTGGTGGATCTACTACTTATAGTGGTGCTGATTTATTAAATTATAATATTAAAGATAGAGTAACTGGAGCGATTGTTGCTAAATATGAAGAAAATAATGGTGAATATTCATTAAAATGCGATTTCATCATTCAAAAGAACTATATATTTTATCTTAATAAAATTAATTAATTAGTCTATTTATTATCGCTAATTATACCGATGTGTATAATAAAGTGTATAATAAGTGTAGAATAAAAACTCAAAAAGTGTAGAATAAGTGTAGAATAAATATTGGTATTTCCTAAACTAAATCACTTTAAAATTAATAATTTTTTAATTTATTTTGAAATATTTTTTTATTTAATTAAAAAGTAGTTTATGGATTAAATTGAAAAAGATTGCATATATATAATTAAAAGAAAAAGGGGATATAAAAAAATGAAAGTAGTAGCATGTGTATTTAGTTGGTTAGGTGGAATTATAAGTATAATAATTGCATTTATATATGCAAGTATGCTTAGTGGTGGGGCAGCTGGAAGTTGGTATTTTTGGGTAATAGCTGCATCTTACGCAATTATTAATATATCTATTTTAATTTATAGAGAAAGTCAAATACGTAATGGTGCTAAAGTTGCTAGTGGAGTATTGACTTTAATATTCTGCTCGTTAGTTGGTGGAATATTAACTCTTTGTATTCCTGAAGATCAATTGTATTAAATAAATAAAAAACATTAGTTTATTGAATCTATTATTACCCCGCGAAAACTACAATGCATTGTAAGAAATGTTGAAATAATTATTTTATGCATATATAATAATAGCAGAGGTTTTATGTATGTATATTAAAAGAGACATTCAACAAAAAATAATAGACGCTTCAAAACAATTTGCTTGTATTACAATATATGGTTCTAGGCAAGTAGGTAAATCAACTTTAATTGAAAATATTTTTCCAGACATGAAATATATAACTTTAGATGATATTGAAGTTAAAGAATATGCCTTAAAAGATCCTAAAGGGTTTTTAAAATATTATGGTAGTGGAATTATAATTGACGAGATTCAAAAAGCACCATCATTATTAGAGTATATAAAAATAGAAATTGATAATTTTAAAAAAGAATGCTTAAAAAGCGGTAAAGAAAACAAACTTTTATATGTTTTATCAGGATCTAATCAATTTGAATTACAGAATGCTATTGTAGAATCTTTGGCTGGACGCACATGTATTTTTAATCTAGCTTCATTGTCTTTTAATGAAATCAAACAAAGAGATAAACATTCTTATTTTAATCCTGATATTGAAAATTTAAGAAATAAAGAAAAGTTTTTAAATAATGAATATAGATCTAGAAAAGAAATATTTGAAGATATTATGAAAGGTGGAATGCCTGAATATATAGTTTCTAATTTAGATAGAGAATTGTTTTTTAAATCGTACATAACGACTTATATTGAAAAAGATGTAAGAAGAATTATATCTTTTGATAAAGAAGTTACTTTTATGAATTTCATGAAATATATTGCGTTAAGAACTTCTTGTCAATTGGATTATACTGAAATTTCAAAAAGTGTTGGCATTGATGCAAGAACTGTTAAATCTTGGATATCGATTTTAGAAACTTCAGGTATCATAAAATTGATATATCCATATGCAAGCAACTTATCGGATAGAATTGTAAAAAGCCCTAAAATTTATTTTATAGATACTGGTTTATGCGCTTATTTATGCGGTATGCCTTCTAGTGAAATGTTAGAAAAAAGCATTTTTGCTGGTGCTTTTTATGAAACATATGTCATATCTGAAATTATTAAATCTTATTATAATGATTATAAAGATATTTCAAACATTTATTATTATAGAGATAGAGACCAACACGAAGTTGATTTAATAATAGAAGAATATGATTCTATATATCCGATTGAAATAAAAAAAGGTATCAATCCTGTAAGTTATAGTAAAAATTTTAATGTATTAAAAAAATATAAGAAAAAAGTTAATATTGGTTTAGTTATAGATTCATCTAATAAAGTATTTCCAATTAATGATGAAGTTTATTATTGTCCAATTGATTTAATTGGATTATAAAATTATCTATATAAACATTATTTATTTGGTTTTACTTTTTAAAATTATAAAAATACGGAATAAATATAATCTTAAATTTAAAATAATTGAATAGAAAATATATAAAATTAAAAAAAATGAGATAAAATATAATTGTTTGAGGTATAAGATATGGAAATTAAAACTAGAGATTTTAAAATCGATGATATTGATAGCTTGATTCCTATTTTACTTGAGACATGGGATTATAGTAATTTTTCTTCATTAGAAAATAGAATTGAAGCTACAAAGCTATTTTTATTAAGTTGTTTATCGTGTTCTAATTATAAAAAGGTCTTGCTATTAGATAATAAAATATCAGGTGTTATTTTAGCTAAAACTAATAAAGATTTTATTGATGATTATTATAGTTCTTATTATGATTCTTTATTAAAAGAGTTAAAAAATAATATTGAAGTTAATGAATTAATTAAATATAACGATGTTATTTTTAATGCTGAAAAGAAGATGATTAGTAAATTAAAAAGAGACTATGAAGAAGTGGTATTATTAATTCTTTCTTCTTCTACAAAAGGTAAAGGATGTGGAAGAAAACTATTAGAAGATTTTTATAATACTAGAAATAAATCGTTACCATTAATTATCATGAGTGACAAAGATTGTAACTATCATTTTTATGAGCATCTAGGTTATAAAAAAATAGATGAAATAATAGAACATTATGAGTTTTTTGGTATTAAAAAGACTTTAGAAGCTTTTTTATATATTAAAGAAGATTAATAAAATTAATCTTTTATATTTTTTAACTAGCAATAATTATTATTGATTTTTTTATTATTGAATTTGTATTTTCGTAAAATTTGTAATTGCATTGCAGAAAAAAGGAAAGCATACGACTAAAAATCGTTGAATTATCAATAAATTATTCTTCTATTAATTTAATGTTTTTAATAATTAACCTAAAGTAAAAAGGTCATATAAATTGGAAGATTAATAGTGTCGTTATCGTAACTTAGCGTTTTAGGAGATATTACAATTTTATTAAATTTTAATTGAGGATATTTTAATTTTAAATTGGAGAGTGAAGAAGTGGTGAAGCGTTTTGTAGACTTAACTTCTATAGCATTAATTCTTCCTTTTATAAATAATACGAAATCAATTTCATATCTTGTATTTTCGTATTCGTATGTATGGTAAAAAGCCTTTCTACTATTACATACTAAACTTTGAGCAACTAAAGATTCATAAAGTGTTCCGTAATTTGCTCCATCAAGTTTTCCTGTTCTTATTTTTAAATAAGTAGTTTCGTAATCTTCATTAGTATCTCCTATTAATGAAGTTAGCATTAATCCAACATCGAGTGGATATAGTTTAAAATTATTTTCTTCTTTAATTATAGTTCCAAAACTTAAATCTGATGTACGATAAATTGAATTTATAATTTTTGAATCTTCTAAATCTTTAAGAGATCTTTGATAAGCTTGCATCATATTAGGGTTTCGTGCATTTGTTTTAACTCTTTTTGACCAGGTTTTAAGTGATGATAACATTGAATTATAAATATTTAATGAATGTGTCTTTGACTTATTATCATGTTTTCTTAAATCATCTTTGTATAACTTAATATATCTTGCTTTTCCTTTTCGCAACGAATGAATGAGGTAGTTTCTTGATAAAGAGAAACGACTTTAGGTATGCCCACTAATGCTAAATATAATCTAAAATCATTCATTAATTGTTTAGTGCATCTTCGCTAATTGTTTCATGTTGAGTGTATATTCTTTTTAATTGATCATATTTTTCTTTCCAATCAAATACCCAGCAAAATTCTTCAAAATCCATTGGATGCATTTCGATTCTTCTTTCTTCAGAAGGTATTTGAATATTGTCAGTGTTTTCTCTTATTGATATTAAAGAACCGGTTTCAATATAATCAAACCTTCTATTTGACACTAGTGCTTTTATCGATTGTCTTGCTAATGGAAAATGTTGGACTTCATCAAAAATTATTAAATCACCTTTTTTAATGTTTTTCCAAAAACTAAAAATAAGTCGGAAAAAAATTGCTCCATAGATAATTTATTATGAGGATTTATGCTTTTAAAAAGGTTTTTAATCTCGTCTGAAGTATATGTAAAATCAATGTAAATAAAATCATTATATTCGTTTTTAGCAAATTCTTTAACTATTGTTGTTTTACCAATACGCCTTGCGCCTTCGATTAAAAGTGCAGAATTTTTATTATCTTCACTTTTCCATTCTTTTATCTTCTCGTATATTTTCCTTTTGAATTCTATAAATACCTCCTATGCATTTTCTAAATGAAAAATCTATAAATTAGTAGCATTTTCTAAAT
>CAVEUC010000034.1:0-50269 GCA_963619035.1 Lachnospiraceae bacterium GAM79 | reverse complement strand
GGCTCAAAAAATAGAAGAGCATCTTGAAGTAAAAGAAAAATATTCAAAATATTTAAAGGAGTACAGTTTATATGATAAATGCTAATTTAAGTCAATTCTTAGATACTGGTTGGTTCAATGAAGCCACTTTATATTACAAAGGATATACATACTGGTGTGAGGGTGTTCGGGATGATAACAAAGAAAAATGTATGTATTTTTTCATTCATAGATATCGCTCTGTAATACATCGTGATGGTGAGAAAATACGGACTTCAAGATTGATTGAAAACGGAGATGTTGTTGACTATGAGGATACATACTTTGAAGCATGGGGGCATGGTGAAGATGATGTTAAAGAACAATTCTTAAAGGCTAAGATTTTTGATGGCAAATCTTTTTGGGAAGTAGAAAATGAATTAGCTTGGTATGATGAAGGATAGTTTATTGCTATAAATTTTAAAGAAGTATAATTATACTAAGAATGACATATTCACCTTTTTGGAACGATGCATTAATTCAATAGATAATAACTTAACGTGACAATGCTGCAGTATGTTTTTTGTATCAAATAAAATTGGTTTTCTCTTCTGTAAGTGCTTGAAAGTTGGTAGGAACATATACATGCTGGCTATCATCATCAAGACTGATGAGGCGAACAAAACGTCACTCCCTGCAAAAAGATGTTTTTATTAGAATTCATAAATTGTTTAAAGAAAAAAAGAATAGTGTCACACAATTATTAATAAAAATATGATTTAAAAATAATGGCAAAATGGCCTTGACGCGTATATAATGCTTTTAAAAAATTTGTTAATGGAAGAGTAGATGTCGCTTATACATCCATAAGTTCGATTGAAAATATAAAGATAGATGATATTTTGACTATGAGTTCGTCTCCTATATACTTAGGTCTACCAAAAAAATAAAATGCTAGTATTTATATATTAAAAAAACTTATATTTATATAAATAAAGATTGTTTATTTTTAATTATGGGCTAGAATTTAATATATGGATAAAAGCACTTTTTTCTTGTACGCTTCTTTAATATGTTTCTCAGCATTTTTTTGCTTTATTTCGTGTTTATTAGTTTCTAAGAATGTATTAATAAGCAGAAAAAGAAAGATTAATTTTATTATAGGTTTTACTCTTGTAACAATATGTTCTTTTTTAGAATTAGGTGGTAAATCAATCGATGCATTTAATCATATAAATAACAATGTATATGCTGCTTTAAAATCAATAGAATATTGTTTAGTTCCTATAATTGCATTCTTTATAGGAATTATGTTTTATGATAAAGGAATTTTAAAGTGGTTCCAATTATCGTTAGCAGGTATAAATATTGTTATTGTAATATTTAATGTATTTTTCAAATTTCTTTATAATTTTAGTGATACTGGAGTATATACTCACGGATCATTTTATTGGATTTATTTAGTTATCTATATTTTGAGCACTTTATTTTCGCTTGTTCAAGGTTTTAGAATGATGCATCAATATGATTTTAAAAATTGGTACCAATTGATGTTAGCAGCTGTATGTCTTGTTGGTGCAATTATTATTCAAGGTATAATAGGAGTCCCATTAGATTTTTTTGCTTTATCTATTTGTAGTTTGTTAATCTATGTATTTATAACAGAAGTTTCTGGTCAAACAGATTCTGTAACTGGGTTATACAATAGAAAGACATTTGATGTTAGATTTTCTGAATTAGAAGATAATTCTGTTATTGCAATTATTGATATTGATTTATTTAAAGATTGCAATGATAAATATGGTCATAGATTTGGTGATGAAGTTTTAAAAATATTAGGAGAAGAGGTTTTTAAATTATTCCATAAATATGGAATGTGCTTTAGAATTGGTGGAGATGAATTTGCTATTATCATGACAAAAAACATTGAAAAATGTTCTGATTTATTCGCTCAATTGGATAAAGAAATTGGAAAGATAACAGCTGAGAATATTAAATTACCTTCTATTTCATATGGCTATGCAAAATATAATGCTAGAGCATTAACTCCAGAAGAAACATTCAATATTGCAGATGAATTATTATATAAAAGAAAAGAATCTAAAAAAGTAGAAGATAAATCTACTTTATAAATCCTTTTGATAAGGTATAAAAATAATTGCAAATATCTTCAGGTGTTGAAGAAAAATCATCTTCTTTTATCCACCATTTGATAATGTTCATAATATCGATAGTTACAATCTTTTTTGTTAAGGACTCTGGAACATTAGTATTTGTTAAAAATATGTTTTCATTAGTTTCAATCAATTCGATTATTGAATGATGTAAAAGTTTTAAGAATACACCATATGAATCATTATCGAAAACTGCTTTTAAAACATTACGATCTTCATAAAAGTGTGTGAGCATATGTAAAAATATATGTCTAAAATCTTTTTTATTCGAAAAATCATGGTGATTTTCTTTTTCTAAATTTGAAGATGATATGTGTTCAAAAATATCTTCTGTAATTGAAGAAAGAATATCTTCTTTACTTTCAAAATGCATATAAAAAGTGCTTCTAGCGATATTTGATTCATTTAAAATATCTTGGATAGTGATATCATTATAATTTTTATTTTCTAATAATCTTAAAAAAGAATCTTTAATATCTTTTTTTGTTTTAATAACTCTTTTGTCCATATTTTTATTTTAATATAATTTAAAATAATTTTCGAACATTTTGTTTTAATTGTATTGAATTTATTAATTATTGAATGTAAAATTATAATACATTTTTTAAAAAATGTTCGAAAATTATGAAGAAGTTACCTAAGAATGAGTTAATAAAAAGAATTGCAGTCAGTGCTGTTTGTTTGGCATTGACTATTGTTTTGCCATTAGCATTTCATGCGATTCCTAATAGTGCAGTAATTTTTTCTCCAATTCATATTCCTGTTTTAATTTGTGGACTAGTTTGTGGATATCAGTTTGGATTAATCGTTGGTTTATTTGGTCCGATTTTATGCTTATTAATAACGGGAATGCCTACATTAATTAATTTACCTGGAATGATAGTTGAATGTATGATCTACGGAAGTTTACCTTATCTTTTTTTAATGCTTGTTAAATTTAAAAAACTTTATCTTTCTATTTATATAGGTTTAATCGTATCTATTTTAATCGGTAGATGTTTTGGTGGTTTAATTAGTGCTCTTGTTTATTTAGGAACAGGAGAAGGGTATTCAATTTCTATTTGGGCTACAAGTTATTTTGTTAAAGGGTGGCCTGGAATTGTTATTCAGATTATATTGGTTCCTAATTTAGTCTTTTTATTAATGAAGGCAAAATTAGTAACTATAGGATATAAAAAACAAATAAACGTTAAAAAGAAGGAGTATGAAGAGTAGGTATGAAAAAAAGAAATTTAGTATTAAGTGTATTATGTGCATCTAGCATCGCTTTATTGAGTGGATGTAAAAATGATATTAATACTTTTAATCCAAACGGAAATGTTGTTGTTTTATTAACTTCGAACATTAAAGGAAGTGTTTATAATCTAAAGAAGATTAAAGGGTTAAAAGAAGATTTAGAAGAAAAAGGTGCAGAAGTATATTTAATAGATTCTGGTAATTTTTTATCTAGTAGTAAATATTCTAATTATGATAGCGGAAAAACATTTATTTCTTTAATGAAAGATGTAGGATATAGTGCTGTTAATTTAGGTGCATATGATTTTTGCTATGGAAGTGGGAAAATCGGAACGGAAAATCATGAGGTTTTTTATGAAGATGGAACTTTAGGTAGCAATCTTAAAGAAGTTAATTTGGATGCTATTTCTAATATTAAAACAAGTGAAGATGTGTACGCATTTAATAGTAGTAAAACTATTACCACAAAAAATGGTTTAAAAATAGGTGTAGTTGGTGTTATTGATTCAAATGCATCAAGTTATATTTTAGAAAGTAATATTTCTGATTTAAAAACTAATGTAGAAGCTAGTGAAACACAAAATGTCTTACTTGGATTGGATGTCGATATTAAAATCACTTTAGAAAATTACACATATGATAATTCATCTTTTTCAACTTATTCTGATATTGATTATAAATCTTTAACAGATGGAAGTTTTAAAATAGAAGCATATTCATATAATGATGGAAATTTAAATAAAAAAGTTTTTACCAGTGAAATTGATAATTACACTTCAAATGCTTTAGATGAAAAAATAAATAGTTTAGAAGAAAGCATTAGTGGTGATAACGATACTAAAACTATTTTTACAAGCGATGTTATTTTAAACGGATCAACCAATGATAATAGAACAAAAGAAACTAATTTAGGTGATTTTTGGGCAGATGCTTTAAGATGGTATGCTTTAAATGGTGATTTAATTAATAATGGTGAAGTTATTAAATTAAGTGTTAGTGAAGATAAAGTTGTTTCTATTTGGAATGGTGGAAACTTAAGAGATTATATTTATCAAGGTGAAGTTTCTATGAAAGATTTAAAAAGAGTTTTACCATATCCTAATAAATTAGGTGTTATGTATTTAAAAGGTAATAAACTTTTAGAATTATTAGAAGTTGCATCTAGTAATTTAGGAAATAGTTCAAGTAGTATTGATTCTTTAGCTTCTTTTATGCAAGTTAGTGGAATTAAATATGAAATTGATACAACAAAAGAATATAGTAAAGGTGATTCTTACGGAAAATATTGGTATAAGGATAATAATGTTGGAAGTAGAGTAAAAATAACTTCAATTAATGGAAATGCATTTGATGAAAATGAAACATATGGAGTTATTACTAGTAATGCAGTTTTAAATGGCATGGATTCAAACTATGTTGCTACAGAAGATGGTGTAACTAAGGTTATATTTGAAAAAGTTATAAGAGATATAATTCCTACATATGTTCAAGACGCATTAGATGGTAAGGTTGGTGAAAAATATAAAAACACTGACGGTAGGATTATTGTAAAATGAAAAACGAATTATTAATAAATATAAAAAACGAAATTAAAAAAGTTATAAAAGGAAAAGATGAAGTAATTGATAAACTTTTATTAGGTTTTTTAAGTGAAGGAAATATTTTAATCGATGATGTTCCAGGAGTAGGAAAAACAACTTTAGCAAACACATTTTCTAAAGTTATGGATTTAAATTTTTCTAGAATTCAATGTACTCCAGATTTATTGCCTAGTGATATTTTAGGTTTTACTTATTTTGATAAAAACGAAAATAAATTTAAATATCATGAAGGTATAATAAATAACGCTAACATTTTATTATGTGATGAAATTAATAGAACTAGTGGTAAAACACAAAGTGCGTTATTAGAAGCGATGGAAGAAAAACAAATTTCTATTGATGGAGTTACTTATTCTCTTAAAAATCCTTTTATATTAATTGCTACGCAAAATGAGGTTGGTAGTATTGGTACTCAACCATTACCATATGCTGAACTTGATAGATTTTTTATGTCTTTTAGTGTTGGATATCCTTCTAAAGAGTTTGAAATTGAAATTTTAAAATCCAAACAAAATTTGAATATTTCTAACGATATAAAGAAGGTTTGTTCAATAGAAGATTTAAACAAAATTAAAAGTGAAGTAGAAAATATAACTGTTAAAGAAAATATTTATAAATATATAGTTAATTTAATAAATGAGACAAGAAATAATGGTGATTTTGAAATTGGGTTAAGCGCTAGAGCTTCAATTAATTTATTAAAAGCATCAAAAACATATGCTTATATGAATGATAGAAATTATGTTATTCCTAGTGATGTAAGAGATGTTTTTATTGATGTTTGTAAGCATAGAGTTATTAAATCTTCACATTTAAATAATAAGAAGAGTAATGAAGATTTATTAAAAGAAATTTTAAATCGTGTAAAGGTGCCTGATGACAAAGAATAAATTAATTATAAGATGGATAATTTATGCAATTTGTTTAATTGCTGGAATTATTTTGTTTATTTTTTTAAACAATAATTTAACTTTTTCCATACTTTTATTAATAGTTATTACACCTATTTTAAGTTTACTTTATTTATTAATTTTAAAGTGTATTATTAAAATTGAAGTAGGATTTAATAGTGAATTTGATATAAACGAAGATAAAAAAACTTTTGTTAAACTAAATAAGAAATATTTTTTATGTTTCATATCTTATAAGATTAAATATAAAAATATGAATATTGATAATGATGAGTATCTTGTTGAAGAAAATAATTTTTTAAATTTTCAAAATGAATTAGGTTCTGATTTAAATATAAAATTATTAGGTAAATATTCAATTGAAATTAGCGACTTTAGAATAGAAGATATATTTAATTTATTTTCTTTTAAAATTAAATATTTAAATATTGAAAACGAATCATTTAAAAAGATAACATCCTATGAATTTAATAATGAATATGATGAATTAAAAAAATATAATATTGGAGATCCTTTAAATTTAATAAATTGGAAGGTTTCTTTAAAAAATGATGATATGTTTATTAAAGTTAAAACTAGAGGTACAAATTCTAATTTAATCGTAATTTTAGATAATAATTCGATTAATAAAGAAAACTACAATGATGTTATAAATAGATACATTTCTATAATTTTGAATTTATTAAAGAAGGAAATAATTTTTGATATTGGAATATATTCTATTAAAAATAATAGATTTTTAGAAATTGAAGCTCATGACATCAATTATATTGTTAAATTTATTTTTGATAATTTACTTATTGAATATACAAATATTGATGTTTTAAATTATTATAAAAATAATACTGTAGCTAGTAAAAATATCATTTATATTTCTAATAAAAAATTATTTGAACCAGGAGTGTTGGTGATTTAATTATGAATAAGTTTACATTCAAAAACATATTAAATTTAAAAAATATAATTCAATTGTTATTTATTTTTACGTTTTTTAATGTAACTTTTATTGGTTATTTATTGTATTTTAATTGCTTTAATTGGATCTATTTACTTGGTAATTTAATTATATTTATTTTATTTATTGCTAAAAATATTAGTAAAAAAACTGATGTTATCGTTAATGTTATTTTATCAATAATACTAATTGTTTTATTTATAATATTTTATCAAGAATTTATAAATGGGTTTAAGATTAGCTGCAATAATATTTTTTCAAAAAGCCAAGAATTAACTACATACAAATATACTTTCTATCAAATTGATTTGATGATATCTAAACAAAAATTTGCGTTGATGACATATGTGTTAATCACTTCTTATTTATATTCTATGATTATTTTTAATATAACAAGACTATTAAGGATGTATTTAATTTTAATATTTAATATACCTTTTTTAATCTTGTCAGTTTATTTTGGTGTGGGATTTAATATAGTTATTGTAATTTTATTAATGATTTTGAATGTATCATTTATCATTTTAAACACATATTTAAATTCAAAATCATATAAAATAGAGAATAATAAAATAAGAGGTAAAAATATAGCTTTATTGCTTTCTTTTTCAATTATTTTTTCAGGTTCTTTATCTTTAGTTACTACAAATTATAATACTTCAACTGAAATTAATAATATCGCAAATAATATTAGAGATTATTTTAGTGATGTTAAAAATGATAAAGATGCTAATAAAAACAATAACACTAACAATAATGAAGATAAAAAAGATGATGATTCTAATACTAAAAATGATGATAAAAAGGATGAAGGTGGAAAGAAAATTAATTCAATTCCAATTTTGTTGATTGTATTAGGCATTTTATTAGCAATAGTCTTTATTATCCCAATTATTTTAATAATCATGGAAAATTATAAAAATAGAAAACATTTAAGACTTTTAAATTCTGATGATAAAAAAATAGCTATAAAAACAAATTATTTAGAAGGTATAAAAATATTAAGAAAACTAGGAATAAATTATAAAAATAAAGGGTATAAAGAATATGTTAATGATGTAGATTCATTTGGTGATGATTATAAAAAACTATACGAAAAAGCAACTGATTTATATTTAAAGTCTTCTTATAGTGATAATTTAATTACTGAAGAAGATATAAAATTAATTAAAGAATTTTATATATCAACATGTAATAAATTAAAAGAAAAGAGTAATATTATTAAAAGAACTTATTGGAGGATGATTAAAAAGTATGAAGGTTAAAGCAAGTGTCTTATTTTTAACTTTATTATCGATTTTTTCGTTATCTTCGTGCTCTAGATATCGTGTCAATGATGATTCAAAGAGTTCTAATACAAATCAAGATAAAAATAATGGTGATAATAAAATCGATGATTCGGATAATAAAAATAATGATTCCGTTAATATCATTGAAGGTGAATACAACAACTTAATCAATGATGGATTAGGCGATTTATATCCTTGTCAATATGTAAATGTCTATGCTGAAGGTATTGAGGATTACACTTCTTTTGGTAGTGGATCGAATATTTCATCATTAATTTTAGGAAGCGGCGGTTTTAATATTTTTGATAATTTAATTAATCCCCAATTAGATAATATAAAAGGTTCTACAGTTTATTCTTTTTCACCAACTTATATGATTAAGATTGTTGATAATTCTATTTTAGGAAAAGATATATCTTCATTAACAAGTGCAAGTAATATTAAAAATAATATATTGAATAGAAGTGAATGGGAAAATATTCCGTTTATTAAAACTCAAAGCATAACCTTATTTAGTAGTTCCTTACTTGAAACTTCAAAAGGTAAATTATATTTTAAACTTATTTTAGCAAGTAAGATGTATCCATCATTATTTAAAAATTTAGATATAGAAAAAGCTAATAAAGATTTATTAGATAATTCTGGAATATATTATTTTTAAAATAAATTATAATTTAAAGTAAAAATACTGAAATTCGATATTTATTTACTTATCATCTTTATTTTTTCGATAATATCGCAATTTTTTTGTTGTTGATTTAACTAATTAGTTATAAAATTATTTTATACGATTTATCATAAAAAGTTTATTTTCGAGGTATTATATGGAAAACAATCAAAAAGAGTTACTAGCTCTTATTACTTATTTAATTAAACATAATGAATCTCATAGTAAAGAATTAGAAGATTTAGCTTCATCAGTAAAAGAAATAAATGAGGAAGCTTATAAAAAAGTAGAAGAAGCTGTTAAAAGTTATAAAGAAGGAAATAAACATTTAGAAGAAGCTTTATCTAAATTAAAATAATGGTATAAAATATGTGTCTTTCAACTGTATATAAAAATAAAATCGATGAGAATAATATTTTGATGAAAAACGTAATGAGTATTGAAACTAATAAAGATACACTTATTTTAACTGACTTAATGGAAAGAAAATTAGAGATAAAAGGAGTATTGAGCAAAGCAAATCTAGTCGATGGATACGTTATTGTTCATACTGAAGGAAAATAAATATGAGCGAACCTACAATCATTGCATTTTGTGGAAAGGGTGGTGTTGGTAAAACATCTATTTCTGCATTGACTGTTAGATTAATTCATGAAAAATACCCTGATAAAAAAATATTAGCAATCGATGCAGATCCAGCTGTAGGTTTAGCTACTGCTTTAGGAGTTGAATGTTCTTCAACAGTCGATGAAATTAGAAAATTATTTATTGAGCATGCAGAAAGCGGAGAAACTAAAGCTGCATTAGAAATACTTTCTGAAGCAAAATACCAAATTTTTGATGCTTTAGTAGAGATAAATAACATTTCTTTTTTAGCTATTGGTAGACCTGAAGCTAGTGGCTGTTATTGTAAAGTTAACGCTTATTTAAAAGAAGTTATTTCTTTAATAGCAAATAGTTTTGATTATGTAGTAATTGACGGAGAAGCTGGAATTGAACAAGTTAATAGAAGAGTGATGGAAAAGGTTACTAATTTAATTTTGGTAAGTGATGCTTCGAAAAAAGGAATTGAAGTAACAAAAACCATTAAAAAAGTTGCTGCAGATTTAGTTATGTTTAAAAAAGATGGATTAATTTTAAATAGAGTTAACGAAAGTGTAGATGTTTCGAAATTAAATTTAGAATCGCTTAATTTATTAAGTGTCATTCCTGATGATAAAGATATGATGTTATCAGATGTTGAAGGAAATTCTATTTTTGCATTAAATAAAGATTCAAATATTGTTAAATATACAAAATTAGCATTAGAAAAAATGGGAATTTTATAAGGAGGAGAACATGAAAGACTTAAAACATTTGTACTATTTTGAAAAGTTATTGGATGATGCTAATAATGAATTGGTAAGGAAAGCAAAAGAAGATGGCTTAAAATGCGTAGGTTCTGTTTGTTATCAAGTTCCTGAAGTTCTTTTAAATTTAAAAGGTTGCTTCTCAACTAGATTAAGAGCTCCTCGTACTGGTTCTCTTGAAATGGGAACTTATTATATGACTTCTTTTTTATGTGAATATACTAGAGCATTATTAGAAAGAGCTATTGAAGGTGGATATCAATTTTTAGATTGTTTACTTGCTCCAGATGGTTGCACAATGATCAATCGTTGTGTTGAAAATATGGAATTATTAAAGACTATGCCAAAAGACGGCTTCTTCTTTGAATATCTTGAAGTTCCAATGAAAGATGATGATAATGGTTTAAATTTATACGTTTCTGAATGTCGTAAGAAAGTATTAAATTCTCTTCACGAGCATTTTGGAATCGATGTAAGTGATGAAGCTATTAAAGAAGCTGTAAAAGAATACAATAAAATGTGTAGATTAATAAATGAAATTGGTGAATTTAGAAAAGAGGATAATCCACGTGTTACAGGTTATGAATTTCACATTATCACAATGTGCACATATGTTTGCCCACATTATTTATTAATTGATAAACTTGAAGAAACTTTAGAAGAAATTAAAAATAGAATTCCAGATTCAAAGAAAAAATATAGAGCTAGAGTTGCAGTTGTCGGTAGTGAAGTTGACGATGTCGATATGATTAAACTTATTGAAGAAAGCGGAGCTTTAGTTGTTGCTGATAGATTCTGTTATGGTTCTCTTCCTGGAAGAAAAGAAATCGAATTAAAAGAAGGTGAAGATGTTTTAACTCAAATCTGTGCTCAATATATGCATAATTGTATGTGTCCTAGACATATGAATATGGATAAATTTAGACGCAGAAAACAATATGTAAATGAAATTGCTAAAGAATATAAAGCTGATGGAATTATTTATGAACAAGTTAAGTTCTGCGATCCTTGGGCTTATGAAAGAGTGACTGGAACTCATATGCTTAGAGACGAATATCAATACCCAGTTTTATCTATTGATAGACCTTATGCTGTTGGAAATTCTGGACAAATTAGAACTAGAGTTCAAGCGTTTGTTGAAAGTATTGAAATCAAAAAAATCCAAGGAGGTAACAAATAATGGGTGCTAAAGTAGGAAGCGAAAAACTTGGTAAACTCTACAATGGTAAAAGAGTTAGAAAAAGAAGAGAATGGAGAGGTGTAATCGATACATTATATGATTTTAACTGTTGGTTAAAAATCATGTGGATGTTAGCGAAATTCATCGTTAAACCAAATAACTTAAAAGGATTTTTTAGATATAGATGGATGTTAAATTATCTTGCTGTTCCTATGATGATTGATAAACATACTACAGGTTTAAGAAAAGAAGCATTAAGAATTGCTCATACAGAATACGATTTAGTTGCTTTAGATATCGCTCAATTATTAGGAAGAGTATTTAAAGCAGATAAAAGATGTGGAAATAACGAAAAATTTAGTAAAAAAGTTGTCGTATTAGATGAAAATGAAATGTTCCACATTATGTGTGGTTTCCCTAATTTATATGCAGTTAGCTGGGAAACTGCTGCAATTTACGTTTCAGTTCTTTTAAATGGTAGTGCTGTTACACACTATTTAGATGTTTTACAAGAAATGGGTATTCCTGGAGATGTTTGCCCAATGCCAGCAGCTGAAGCTGGTGCAGCTGTAGATGAAGATATGCCAATTTATGGGGCTTGTGCAGTTCAATGTAATACAACTTGCGATGGTTCATTAATGGGTAATGGAATCATGGCTAAAAAATATGAAGAACATGGTATTCCTTGTTTTCAAATTGCTGCACCTTTAAGACATACTGAAGAAGGTGTTCAAGAATATGCTGCCCAAGAAATTAGAAACGCAATTAAATTTGTTGAAGAAAAAACAGGCGAAAAGTGGGATTGGAATTACTATTTCAAATGCGCTAAAAGATTCAATGAAGAAAATAGATTACGTAAATCTTGGATGGAAATGTCTAGAACTGAATATCCTCAAGTTTATGGTGCAAATTTAGCTTTATATGCTGAAACAACATATATGGCTGTTGCAGGAAGAAGTGATGACTTTGTCAAAGCTGATAGAAAAATTACAAAACTTGCTGAAAAAGCATTTAAAAAGAAAAGACTTGTTTGTAAAGAAAATCGTCATAGAGCAATTATTTGGGGTGTTCAATCTCAATTCTATACAGATTTCCTTCCTTGGTTACAAAACTGTTGGGGCATCTTACCTTTAGTTGATATGTTGTCATTAGTTTATTTTGATGAAATATCTGAAGATGATCCTGAACAAGCAATTTACGATATTGCTAAATTATATCAAGAGATGATCATGAGAAATAGAACTCATGGTGGATATGAAGTTTTACTTGATGATTTATGGAAATTCTGTGATTACTACAATGCTGATATGGTTATTTTATGGGAACACATCTCTTGTAAAGCTTTAGATGGTATGCACGGATTATTCGAAGAACGTGCTAGAGAACATGGAATTAAATTAATTTGGGTTAATCACGATTTAATGGATCCACGTGTTATCTCAAAACAAAGCATCAGAGATGATGTTAATAGATATATGCGTGCGGTTATGAAAGAAGAACCAGTCGATCCAAGTTTAGAAATTATTGATGATGCAAAATCATGGTAGGAGGAAAAATTATGAAATATTTTGGTGGATGTGATTCAGGTAGTACTTATACAAAGTGTGTTATTGTTGATGAAACAGGAAAAATGGTTGCTAATGTTACTCTTAGAAGTAGAATTAATTCTGTTTTAAGTGCTCAAGATGCTTTAAATCAAGCTATTGCGCAAGTTGAAGGTTTAAATAAAATTGAAGATTTATCTTATTTAGTTGGAACAGGTTATGGAAGAAATAAAGTTCCTTTTGCAGATGAAAACATCTCAGAGATTTCTTGTCACGCAATGGGTGTTCATGTAACTGATCCAAATGTAAAAGCTATTATCGATATCGGTGGACAAGATGTTAAAGGTATTGCTGTTGATAAAGATGGTACTGTTTTAAATTTTGCTATGAATGATAAATGTGCTGCTGGAACAGGAAGATTTTTTGAAGCTATGGCTAGAGCATTTGAAATGGATTTAGATGAATTTTCTAAATTATCATTAAGTGCTAAAAATATTATTCCTATTACTGCTCAATGTACAGTTTTTGCTGAAAGTGAAGTTATTTCATTAGTTGGAGAAGGTAAACCAATGGATGAAATCGCTGCTGGTATTGAATTCTCTGTTGCTAAAAGATGCTTCGTCATGGCTAAAAAAGCTGGTGCAACAGATAACATTGCTTTAACAGGTGGATGTGCTAAAAATGATGGATTAAAAGACGCTATTGAAAAAGTTTTACATTTAAAAGTAGTTAATCTTCCAATTGATCCTCAACTTATGGGGGCACTTGGTGCAGCTGAATATGCTCGCCAAAAAGGATTGTCAGAAGGTAGATAATATGGGAACTGCATTAATAGTATTAAGTTGGACATTATTTCCTTATTTAGGATGGCATTTAGCTGTTAGTATCGTTTGTACTGTTGTTGGAGCATTTATTGCTTTATTTGGTTTATTATTTATCGTATATTTCTTTAATTTAGATATGAAATTAACATCATCATTAGAAAAGGTATTAGAAAAACATTACGATAAAATTGAAAGAAATCGTAAAATTTAAATATGTTTCTTTTTGATGAATTAATTAATAAATTCAATAATATAAATTCATCTTATAATTCTGTTTCTTTAAGTCTTGATTTGAATCAAGACTTTAAAGAAAATAATAATCAAATTATTTTTAATAACGAAAAAGCTTTTGAATTAGGTGGAGGAAAATATAAAGGAATTACTATAGATTTTCCTACAGATGAAACATTTGATGATGGTATATTTTTAATCGGTGATGAGATTAAAACAATTAAAAGCGATAGGAATTACGCAAGAATTTGCCTTGTGAGTATTGATAAAGAATTAATGGGAAAAGGTAATTCCTTGTATAGTAATTTAAGGAAAATAGATTATGTAAAATATCACTTTTCATTAGATGGATTAATGATTAGAGAATCAGCTTTTGCTAAAAAAGAATCGATTGTATTTTCTAAAAACACTATAAAAAAAGAAGATGTTGATTTTAGTTATATAGGAAGTTATATGATTAGTAAATATAAGGCGTTACCATTTGTTAAAAATGTTAAACTTATATTTATAGATTTAGATCAATATCCATATGAAATGCTTACTGAATTAGTTAAAAAGACAGATGATATTATTAAAGCGTTAGATCATTTAACAAATAAAGTTAAGATGGATTGTCATTCTTGTTCGCTTCAAGTTGTGTGTAATGAAGTTGAAAAGAAGGTTAATGAAGATTTTAAAAAATAAAAAAACTCATGGAATTCCATGAGTTTTTGTTTCTTCTAATGTTTTAATTATTCAGAAATTTCTCTTCTTTCATAAGCTTCAATGAAATCCTTTTGATCTGTGAATATTTCGTTAGTATAAGGATTCTTTTTAGCTTTGATAGAACGGATTATAATAGCTGTAATTGCTAATACGTTAACTGCTAATGCTAATACTGCAATAACGCCTTGAGCATTAGGGTTTGCTGTTGTTGGAGCAACTTCACCTGTAGCAATAGCGACTGTTGCACCTTGTCCATAAACTGAAGTAACAACTGAGAATGGTTCTTGATCTTGGAAGTAAGGAACGACTTGAGCGAACATACACCAAATTGCAAGTGTATTAGCTCTATTTTGAATCCATCCACCTTTATTCCAGAAGAAGTTAGCGAATGTTGGAGCAAGAAGTAATGCAAGTCCACAATACCAAGAGTGAGTTGGTAAGTTAAGATATGTATATTCAAAATTCCAAACATCATAAGCGATGATGTATACCCAAGTCATATCAGGCCATAACATATCTTTCTTTTTCTTAGATGAGTAAATTCCCCACCAACCGGTCATACAAGCGATGTTGATTAAACCAGCGATACCATTGACTGTATTCCACCAGCCACCATAAATCCAAACACCTTCACTTGATTTCCACCAACCAGCGCCTCCGATTGAACCAGCTGCTTGAGCGCCTTTTATAGCACTTTCAAAATCACTAGCACAAGCGATAAGAATGTTGATAGCAACAATTAAGAATGGGAATACTTTAAACCATTTTTGTTTTCCGATTCCCCAACCGTATTTGATCATCATGAATCCAATACATCCTGCAGTTGCTGCGTATAATTTTGCATAGTGGAACCATGAATTCATCTTTGTAAATGTCCAGTTGCTTGCTGCCCATGAATTAGGATCAACATTACCCCAAATATTAATCATAATGAAGTAAAGTGTTAATAAGCCTGGAATTACAAAAAAGAAAATAATGCCACCAATCTTTGTTCTTCGTGCGATTTCATTGCAAACGATTAAACCGACGAATGCTAAAACCCATCCAATTAATTGCATGTAAGATAGGCTTCCGTAAATGTTAAATAACATAAATCTTTTTTCTATAAGCCGTTATTAAACTTATAGATTCCCCTTTCTTTGAGAATATTATAGTTATGACTTCATTCTTTATAAGTTAATATATAACTTAAATAATGTATCTAGCCAAGAAAAAGTTGTTTTTAACTATTCTCAAATCGTCAAAACAGAATAAGATTAGCTAGGCATATTCATTACAATTAAAATAAGACTATTTTTAAAAGTAATGCTTAATAATAATTGAACGTTTTATTACTATTCAAAAATTATTGTACTCTAATAGTATATCACTATAATTAAGGAAAAAAATACCGAATTTTAAAAAAAGTTAATTTTTTTATTAATAATGTTTAATTTAATGAAAATTTAAAAATAATTTTTTTTAAAAAATTAATATCTTTGCTATAATTCAATTATGAATAAGAAAATTAAATTGATCGAAAACAATAGACAAATTGAATTATTAGAAAAGTATTATAGTGTTGATAAAGAAAATAAAATTATATTTTTAAATTTATATTTTGATAATGTCAGTGAAGTTTTAGAAAAAAATATCGGAAATAATAGGATTTATAGATTAAAGAATGATGTTTTAGAACTTATTAATGAAGCGATTTTAAATACTCCACCTATGTATAAAATAGAATTAAATTTAAAAGTTAATGATTATGAAGGTTATGATCCACATAAGGTTATAGAAGCTTTTAACGATACATTAGAATTAAATCAATATAAAGCTAGAAAAAATAGAACTCATAAAGAATTATCTTCATCAATATTAATTTTATCTGGAATCTTATTATTATTTTTAATGGCTATTGGAAAGAATTATAGTTGGTTTGGAGAAGGCGTAAAAGAAGATATAATCGTCGAAGTAATCGATATAGCTGCATGGGTTTTTATATGGGAAGCTGTTACTTTGATTTTTCTTCAAATGAATAGCCAAACTAAATTTACCCTTAGTGTTAAAAAAAGAGTTAGAAAAATATCTATGTTAGATAAAGATAGTAATATTTTAGCAACTGAGAGTGGTGAAGATATTTTTGGAAAATGGGAAGATGAAAGTAGAATTAAAAGAATTGCTAAATATTTAATATTAGTGTCTTCAATCGCTTTTGTTGTTCTTGGTGTATATAAATCATATTTATCTTTAACAATTACGGATCCTGATTTGCCTTATCCATTAATTGTAACTAGTACTATAGTGGATTTAATAATCGATATAATAGCTTGTATTGGTGGCATTTCTGTATTTTTAAATAAAAATAATAAATTTACTAAGTTTGTTGGTGTTTATTCTTTCATTCTTTTAGGTTTATTTATACTTATTCTTGTAGTTTCTATAATTGAAAAAGATGTTAAATTGATTGTAGGAAATAGTGCCTCGTTTATCTTTACATTATTATATATAAGTGGATATTTTATAAATAAATACAAAAAATAAAATTATTTTAACTTCATTTTAAGTAGCATAATTAAACTTTAAATAATGGAGGAATTAAATATGAAAAAGAAATATATTTTATTAACATTATCTTTATTAGGATTATTAGCTTCTTGTAATAATACAAATAGCGGAAATACAGGTGGTAATGGTGGTGATGATGGAGATGATAATGAAACTACATTTGTAAATAATAAATTTGAATATCAAGAAGAATCTTATGATATAGAAACTGATTTTGAAAGTTCTTTAGAAGAGGATGTTTCTTCTTATACAAACATCATTGATGTTTCTACTATTACTGATACTAAATATAGTATAACAAGTGGAGGAACTTACTTATTAAATGGTACTAATTCTAATTTATCTATTGAAGTTTCAGCAAAAGGAGAAGATGTAACTTTAGTTTTAAATGGAGTTAACATTACTTCGAGTAGCGATTCTCCAATTAATGTTGTAAATGCAAATAGTTTTACAATTCATTTAGTTAGTAAAACAAAGAATTATTTAGAAGATAGTGAAAATAATACATTAAGCGGAGTAGTTAATGTTAAAAAAACTGATTTAAACATCGAAGGTAAAGGTTATTTGTATATAAATAGTAACGGAATTCAATCTGATACAATTGATTCTGGTGTAGCTTTAAAATGTACTAAAAATATTAATATTCAAGATTCACATATTATTGTTAATAAATCTAATGATCACGCAATAAATGGAAAAACTGGTGTTAGTTTTAATAATGCAAAAGTTAAAATAGTTAGTACAAATAGTGATGGAATACATTCGAATGAAGGTGGATTCACTTCTACTGATTCAATTGTTTCAATCTCATCTTTAGGAGATTGTGTAGACGTTGTTTTAGCTATTGAATCAACTAATACTGACTATTATTTAAAAACAACTGGAACTTTTGTTAAATACAATTCTAGTGATGATACAGACGGAACTTTATACGAAGATTCAAGATATATTTTAGAAAATGGAACTTATAAGAAAATTTCAGCTGATGAAATTTCTAGATACCAAAATAGATATTATTTACAAAATAAATGTAAAGGTTTAAAAAGTGAGACAAGCATTTTGTTTGATGGTGGAAAATTTAATGCAGATACTACAGAAGATGCGTTTAATAGCGATGGTGATATTACAATCAAATTAATAAATGCTCAAATTAAAACTTTAGATCAAGGCATTAGCAGTGAAAAAGTTGTTACAATCGGAGAATCTTCTGCAACTAGTTTAACTGAAAATTTTTATATTAAAATCTTTGATTGCTACGAAGGTGTTCAAGGAGAGAAATGCATATTTAATGATGGATATGTTTATATAGATAGCCAAGATGATGGAATCAATGCTTCAAGTGATACATCAACTGATTTATATATAGAATTTAATAATGAAGCTACTGTTAGAGTTGATGCTGATGGTGATGGATTAGATTCTAATGGTTCAATTTATATGAACGGTGGTAACGTTTTTGTTTTTGGAACAACTGGTGGAGGAGATGGTGTTTTAGATTTTGATAATAAATTTACATTAACAGGTGGAAATTTAATTTGTGTAGGTAATAGTGAAATGGCTCAATATCCTACTAGTTCAAATCAAGTTGTAATTAGCGGATCTTTATCTACAAGTATTTCATCTAATGCTTTATTAACTCTTTCAACAGATACATATAATTTTTCTACTATTATTGATAAAACATATAATCAATCTTATGTTGTATATAGTTCACCTTTATTAACATTGAATACAACCGTAAGTTTAAATATTGGTGGAAATATTGATGCAACTTATACTAATGGAGTGTATTTAGGTGAAAAGAGCTTGGAAAACACTACGAAATTGAAAGAAATTACATTATCAAGTTACGCTGTATCTTTAGGTAGTATGAACGGAAATCCTGGTGGCGGTCAACAACCAGGAGGAAATGGTGGAGGTCCTAGACATTAATTTGTCTTCTTATGAAAGTATTATTAGTAGATGATGAAAAAGAACTTACCAAAAGTTTGAGTAAGATATTAAATCTTAATGGTTTTGATGTAGATGTATGCAATGATCCATTAGACGCTTTAAATTACATTAAAACATATGAATATGATGCCTTGGTTTTAGATATAATGATGCCTAAATTAGATGGATTTACCTTATTAAAAACTATAAGAGATTCATCTAATTTTACACCTGTATTATTTTTAACAGCTAAAAGCGATATCGATGATAAATTAAAAGGTTTTTCTTTAGGGTGTGATGATTATTTACCAAAACCATTTAACAGCAAAGAACTTGTTGCTAGGCTTAATGTTATAATAAAAAGGAACAGTAAATCATATGGAAATTGCTTAAGTTTCGAAGATGTTAAACTTGATGAAACATCTTATGAATTACAATACAAAGATAAAAAAACATCATTAGTTAATAAAGAATATAAAATAGTGGAACTATTATTTTTAAATCCAAATAAGATTTTTTCAGCAGAAGAAATGATGAATAAACTATGGAGTTATGATACTGATAGCGATATTTCCACTGTTTGGAGTTTTATATTTAATATTAGAAAAAAGTTAGTGGAGATTGATGCTCCGATAGTATTAAAATTATATAGAGGATTAGGGTATAAATTTATAAAGAAAGATGTTTAAGAAATTAAGAAAGAAATTTATTATATTATCTTCTTCCACAGTATTTGGAATATTATTTGTTGTGTTTTTAATTTTAAATATCACAACATATGTTTCAAATATAAATACTATAAAAACTAATATTGAAGATGTTCGAATTGTATTAAAAGAAGATAAAACAAGCGATCCTAAGGATAGACATTTTGTTAGTAGATACATTTATTTAACTCTTAATGAAGATAATTCTATAAAAGAAAGTAAATCTGATAATGGTTTTTCTATTCCTGGAATTAAAATAGAAGATTTAAAAGATCAAGCTTTAAGTAAAAATAAAGATTTTGGTAGGATAAACTACACTTATTTTAAAATTTATTATGAAAATGAAACTGAATTAATATTTATTGATTCTAGAGCAGAGATTACAAGTTACGAAAAAATGATAACTATTTCTTCGATCATTTTTGTGTGCACATTTATTTTAATTACTTTAATTATTATTCTTATATCGAAAAGAATAATTAAACCTTATGAAGAATTATACAAAAAAGAAAAGATGTTTTTAACAAACGCCTCTCATGAATTAAAAACACCAATAACTATTATTAAAACTGATTTAGATGTTTTAAAGATGGATGATGTAAATAATGAATGGATTGATTCGATAGATAATCAAACAAATAGATTATCTAAATTAGTAAATGAGATGGTAAATCTATATAAAATTGAAGAAAAGAAAGAAGATATAGCTAAAAATAATTTTAATATTAGCGAAGTTACTTTGGATGTTTTAGATAATTTTTTATCTTCTTTTAAATTTAAAAATTACAATATTAAAATAGATATAGAAGAAAATATAATTATTAATTCAAATGAAGATATTTATATGAAAATATTATTTATTTTATTAGATAATGCTAATAAATACGGATTAGAAAATGGTGATTTTTCTATTAAACTATATAAAGAAAAAAAGAAAGTAATTTTAAAAGTTTACAATCAAACTGAAGGGTTTGAAAAAGAAAAACTTAAATTTATTTTTGATAGATTTTATACTCTTGATGAAAGTAGAAGCAAAGAAAAAAGTGGATATGGAATTGGTTTATCGATTGCTAAAATTTTGACTGAAGATATTGGTGGATCTATTCAAGCTTCAACTAATGATAATAAATCTATAGAATTTAAAATAATTTTAAAATAAAAAGTAAGTTTGCTTTCGTTATATTTAATGTAGGAGGAAGTATGATTGATGATTATAAACTAATGAAGAGTTTAAAAAAGAAAACAGAAAAGTCTTTTAAAACTCTTTATGATAATTATTATCGATTAGTTTACTATCAGGCTTATCTAGTATTAAAAAATAACGAAGATAGCGAAGATGTAGCTCAACAAGTATTCATTCGATTTTTCAATAAAATAGATGATTTACCATTAGATTTAAACATTAAAGCTTATTTAGTAAAGTTAAGTAATAACGCAGCAATTGATTTATATAGAAAAAATAAAAAAGAAATTTCTGTAGAAAATGTAGATGAAATTGCTAGTGATGATGATACTAAAAATATGTTATTAAATTTTAATGGATTATTAGAAGAAGATGAAAATAGGATACTAATTTTAAGATTAAATTTCGATTATTCTTTTAACGAAATTAGCTTAGAAATGAACGAGACAATCGGAACTATTCAAAGTAAATACTATAAAGCTTTAAAGAAAATTAAGAAATACTATCAGGAGGAAAATTAATATGAATTACAAAAAGAAATTTAAAAATGATATTAATAATTCAATTGAGAAAAGCGACGATAATTATTTAAAAACAATCAATCAACTTCAATTTAATAAAAAGGAAGGATTCTTTAATATGAAAAACAAAAAATTGGTTGTTGGTTTAAGTGCAGGTTGTGCATGCGCTGTAGTTGTTGGGTTAGGAGTAGGCTTAGGAGTTGGATTAAATCAAAAAGGTAATGGAGAAGCTACTTCAATGGTTACTATGTCTTTAAATCCTCAAATTAGCATGGTTTTAGATGAAAATAACTATGTTTTAAGTGTAAATGGAGATAATAACGAAGGTAAAATTGTTATTAGTGGAGAAAATTTAGTAGGTTTAAAAGTTGATGAAGCAGTAGCTAAAGTCATTCAAATTGAATCAGAATGTGGATATTTAGTTAGTGGACAAATCGAAGCTGGACAAAATAAATTAACAGTTGATTTAACTGTTGATAATGAGAATATTAAAAATACTATTAAATCAGAAATTGATAAAGCAATAAATTCAACATGTAATGATTTAAATATTGATAAAGAAATAGCTTATACGAATTCAATTACTAAAGAAGCTTTAATTGAAATGGTTGTTAATGTAGATCCTTCTTTAACTAAAGAAGATTGTGCTGATATGTCTTATCAAGAATTATTATCACGCATTGCAATTTATCAATTAGATACAGCAGAATTTTATACTGTTGAACTTGAAGAATTATACAATCAAAGCAAAGAATATGAAGTAAAATTTGCTGATACTGAAGCAACTAAAGAAGTTATTTCTTCAATCGGAAACGCTTATTCAATGATTTTATCTGGTATTGATTATCTTATTGATAGTTTAAAAACATCAGTTACTAATTTAGAAAATGTTATGTATACTCAATTAGTTGATGAAAATAGTAACTTTCAAGTAAGTTATAATAGCTTTTTAGAAGCAAAACAAAATGTTATTAAATTAAAAAATGAAGTTTCTAATAGTGAAGCTTTAAGTGATAGTGAAAAAGAAGCACTTAAAAAAGAATTAGAGGCAAAAGAGAAAATATTAGATTTCTGTATTGAACAAATGGATAGTTATAAAGAAAGTGCACTTGCTACAATTCAAACTGCAAAAGATAGTATTAATTCTATAATTGATACAATTGATAAAACAATTAAAGGATTACCAAATCAAGATGAAGTAGAAAGTACTCTTAGTCAAAATTCAAAACAAATTGAAGATAAAATCAATAATGCAAAAAAAGAAGCATACGAAAACTTTGAAAAAGAGTATGCTGATGATATTAAAAACGCTAAAGAACAAGCATTAGCATACAAAGAAAAATTAAAAAATCAATTAAGTGAAAATTTAACAAAATAGTAAAAAGGGCTAGGAATTCCTAGCTCTTTTTACTACTTTTAATAATTTCATCAATATAGTTTTCTATAATTTTTAATAAATCTTCTTTACTGCTATCTTTTAAGTCATTCATTATTTCGTTTTTAGTTTTATTTTCGTTTTTTAATCCGACAAGATAATCGATACTGACATCGAAGAAATCTGCAAGTTTAATCAATTGATCTACATTAGGAGAATGAATGCTGTTTTCCCAATTTAAAATTGTTTGACCAGATACTCCTAAAATCTTTCCTAATTCTTCTTGTGATAATCCTTTTTTCACTCTTAATTCTTTTAGTTTCATACAATCCCTCCTTTTAATCATTTAAGATATTTTTAATTATTTATATTAAAATCAACTTTTCCTTGATTTATATTAAAAAAATCAAGAAAAACTTTGTTTTATAAGGTTAAATTAAAATATTTTAATGTTTTAAATATCCTTTTGTTTTATAATGTTTTCTATTAAGGAGATAAAAAATGAGAAGTAAAAATATCGATTTTCCTAGAATAGCTACATTTACATGTGCAGGCATGACTATTATTTATTTAATCAATGCTATTGTGTTTTTAATTACTACAAAAATTAATGGTGGAGCTACTGACTCAGCTTTTGTTATGAGCATAATAAATTATTTCATTAATGTTATATTTTATTTTGCTTTAACAGGTCAATTCATGAGATCAAAAGGAAATTTTGCTAACGCTTCAAATGGTATTAGAATTCTTTTACTTTGCAATTATATTATTCCTATTATATTAAATGGTTTAACTTTTATTCTTTTTAATCCTTTATATTCTTTTTATTATTTAAGCGGTGTTGTTATTTCTTTTGGTACTGCCATTGCTTATTTTGTATTATTTTGTGTTGATAGAAAAAAACACGGAAGTAGTTCTGGTGTTCAAATTGCTATGATAGTTTTAGGTGCTATTATGGCAGCTAGTTCTTTACTTCAATATGGTTCTCTTTTTATTTCAAATATTTCAATAATGATTAATTCAAATTTAAATATATATTCTGTTGTTAATTATTCATTCAATTTAATAGTTTATATTTTTAATTTTTTAGAAACATTCTTATATTTATTATTTGCTATTTATTTAAGAAAATATACGCATTTAGGTTATTAATTAACAAACGTCGTATAAATAATCATTGCTTTCGATATCTAAAATATTTTTTAAAGGAAGTGAAAATTCTTTAAAAAATATTTTTTTATTATTCGTATCTACTTTAATAATTTGACCAGTATATTTATAGATATATCCATCAAAAAATAATTTAAATGTATATTCTTCATCAGGATTATAATTTTTTAAAATATCATTAATTTTAATTGCAACTTCATTAGAAATAAGTGGTTTTTCAACCTTATTTTTCTCGTAAAGCATTTTATTAAGTTCGCTTTCTTGTTCAATTAAACTTGCAAATGGCAAATATTTTTTCATCCCACGTTCGTTATTCATATGAATAATTATAAAATAAAAATATATGTTTAAAAAGGAACACGTTGTATAATTTTTATCGAGGTGTTTATATATGGAAAAATTAAGAATTAACGAAGATTATAGAGCTAATTTAAGTTTAAAAGAAAATGAAATAGCTATTAAAAAGGTACGAAATTTTTTTCAAAAACAATTAGAAGATGAAATTGAATTGATAAGAGTTACAGCTCCTTTATTTGTTTTAAGTAAAACTGGTATTAATGATGATTTAAACGGAATAGAAAAACCTGTTAATTTTAATATTTTATTAAATGATGAAGAAAAGAATTTAGAGATTGTACATTCTTTAGCTAAATGGAAAAGATTAAATATTAATAAATATTCATTAAATGTTTATGAAGGTATTTACACTGATATGAACGCAATAAGAAAAGATGAAGTAAGAGATAATTATCATTCGATCTACGTTGATCAACGGGATTACGAAATGATTATTAATAGAAGTGATAGAAATGAAGAATTTTTATGCAATTTTGTTAAAAGAATTTATAAATGTATATTGAATACAGAAAAATTTGTAGAAAAAGAATTGGGTATAAAATCTATTTTACCTGAAGAAATCACAATTATTAAAAGTGAAGATTTACTTAATTTATATAAAGATTTGACTCCAGATGAAAGAGTTAAAAAATATACAAAATTAAAGAGAGCAGTTTTTGTATTAGGAATTGGATATCCTTTAAGTGATGGAGTAAAACAAGATGGTAGAGCACCAGATTATGATGATTGGAATTTAAATGGAGATATATTTGTATATAATCCAATTTTAGATGATGCTTTAGAATTATCTTCTATGGGAATTAGAGTTGATAGAGAAAGTTTAATAAAACAAAGTAAATTTGATAATAAAGAAAAGAATTTAGAATATTATTTCCAAAAGAAAGTTTTAAACGAAGAAGTTCCATTTACATTAGGTGGAGGAATCGGTCAATCTAGAATTTGTATGTTTATGCTTAAAAAAATGCATATAGGAGAAGTTCAATCTAGCGTTTGGGATAAAAATACAATTGAAAAACTTAAAGAAAAAGGAATAATTTTGTTATAAAGTATAAAATTAAATTTTTTAGCACTCAACTATTGCAAGTGCTAAAAAACGGAATTATAATATATTTAACAATTTTAGGAGGTTGTTAAATATGAAAGAAACAAAAGAATTCCAAACAGAATCTAAACAGTTATTAAATTTAATGATTAACTCAATTTACACAAATAAAGAAATATTTTTAAGGGAGTTAATCAGCAATGCTAGTGATGCAATTGATAAGTATAAGTATTTACAATTGACTAGCGAAGGTAAATTACCTACAAAAGATTATGAAATTAGGCTTACAGTCGATAAGGAGAATAGAACTTTAACTATTTCTGATAACGGTATCGGAATGAGTAAAGAAAACTTAATTAATAATCTTGGTACTATTGCTTCAAGTGGTAGCAAAGAATTTTTAAACAAATATAAAGATGCTAAAGATAAGGAAGATTTAAATATTATCGGACAATTTGGTGTAGGATTTTATAGTGCTTTTATGGTTGCTGATAAAATTGAAGTCATTACTAAAAATGTAGATGATTCAGCATATAAATTTAGTAGTGATGGTGTAAAAGATTACACAATCGAAGATTCTACAAAGGAAGAAAGCGGAACTGAAATTAAATTATTCTTAAAAGAAGATAAAGATGAAGAAGATTATTCTAAATTTTTAGAGTATTACACAATCGAAGATTTAGTTAAAAAATATAGTGATTATATTAGATATCCAATTAAGATGGATGAAATTAGTAAAGAACCTAAAAAAGACGAAAAAGGTGAAATTATTAAAGATCAATATGATGAAAAAATCGAAACTAAAACTTTAAATTCAATGGTTCCTTTATGGAAGAAAAATAAAAAAGATGTAACAGATGAAGATTTAAATAGTTTTTATAAGAGTAAATTTAACGATTACGAAGATCCATTCACTTCATTATTTATCAATGTTGATGGTGTAGTTAAATATAGTTCTTTAGTCTATATTCCAAGTCACGCACCATATAATCTTTATAGTGAAAATTACGAAAAAGGATTAGATTTATATTCAAAAGGTATATTTGTTAAAGAAAAATGTAAAGAACTTGTACCAGATTATTTAAAGTTTTTAAAAGGTATCGTCGATAGTGATGATTTTGATTTAAATATTTCAAGAGAATTACTTCAAACTTCACCATTATTAAGAAGAATTCAAGATAATATTGAAAAGAAAGTATTAGAAAAATTAAAAGAAATAAAAGAGAAAGAATATGATAAATATCTTAAATTCTTTGAAGCTTTTGGAGATCATTTAAAATACGGAATTTATGAATCTTATGGAGCAAGAAAAGAATCATTACAGGATTTATTAGTCTTTAATTCTTTAAATAGTGAAAAACCTATTTCATTAAAAGAATATAAAGATAATATGAAGGAAGGTCAAAAATATATTTATTTTGCAAGTGGCAAAAATCTTGAATACATAAAGATGCTTCCACAAATGGAAAAATATAGAAAAGACGAAGTTAATGTGTTGCTTTTAGATAAAAAGATAGATGAATTCACTATTATGATGATGAGAGATTATGATAAAGTCGAATTTAAAAATATTAGCGATGAAGCAAGCAATGAATTAAGCAATGAAGAAAAAACAAATCTTGATACATTGGTAGCTAATAATAAACGAATTTTAGACGATATTAAAGAATCTTTAAGCGGAAAAGTTGATGAAGTTACATTCTCAACAAAATTAGTTGATTCTCCAGTTTGTATAACTACTAAAAACGGTTTAAGTTTGAATATGGAAAATACATTAAATGAAGAAGCTAAAGAAAATAATTTCACTGATAACAATGTAAAAGCGACAAAAGTTTTAGAAATTAATCCAAACCACGATTTATTTAAAGCATTTGAATCTATAAAAGAAGATGATGAGGCTATTAAAATGTATGGTTCAATACTTTATGATGAAGCGATGATGTTAGAAGGTTATGAAGTTAGTGATAAGAAAGAATTCGTTAAAAAACTTAATGAATTAATGATTAAATCATTATCTAAATAATTATTTAAAACATTTATAAGAGCATCTATAAAATAGATGCTTTTTTTATATCAAGAATTTTATTTTATAAGTATAATATTAAATATGTATAAAGTGATTGATTTAAAAACTTATAAAAAAAGAAAACAGTACAATTGGTTTTCTACTTTTAATAATCCTTGTTATGGATTTAATGTTGATATCGATGTAACAAATGTTGTTGATTATTCAAAGAAAACGAATACATCTTTCTTTATAAATTTTTTATACTTAGTTACGATTTCAATGAATAAAGTCGATGAACTTAGGATGAGAATTGTAGATAATGAATTAAGATTATATGATTCTATAGACCCAACATTTACAGTTATGACAGATATTGGAGTTTACGAAAATTGTTATTCTAGACTGGAAGAATATAATTTATTTTATAAAAATACAAAGAAAATAATAGAGGAAACTAAACATAAAACTAAAATTGATGAGGGATTTAATAGTGATTCTGAATATTCTGTATATTATATGACATGTGTTCCGTGGCTTTCTTTAAAAGGTATGACTCATCCTATTCCTGAAGAAGTTCGATCTAATTCAGTACCTAGGGTATGTTGGGATAAATATGTTGAAATTGATGGTAGATATCACCTAACTTTAAATATTACTGTCTCTCATACTATTGTTGATGGGAAGCCTTTATCTGATGCTTTTTTAAATCTTCAAAACAGCATAGAAAATGTAGAAGAAATATTTAAATAAAATATTAATTTAGAATATTAAAAAAGATAAAAATTTGTTATTATATTAAAACGTAAGTAATAGTTATATTGCTTGTTAAATAATTAGAATTATATTGTTAAATTTTAGTGATTAATTTAAATCATAATGAGGTATTTGTATGGGAAGTAAAAAGCAAATGAAATTTATATTTGTTACAGGTGGAGTTGTTTCTAGTTTAGGAAAAGGAATAAGTGCTGCTTCAATTGGAAGATTATTAAAAAGAAGAGGATTGAATATTTTTTCTATGAAACTTGATCCATATTTAAATTATGATCCAGGCACAATGTCTCCATATCAACATGGTGAAGTTTTTGTTACTCAAGATGGTGCTGAAACAGATCTTGATTTAGGACATTACGAAAGAATTATAAATACTTCTTTAACAAAAGAAAGTAGTGTTACAAGTGGAAAAGTTTATTCTACTGTTATTGAAAAAGAAAGAAATGGTAATTATTTAGGTGCTACTGTACAAATTATTCCTCATATTACTAACGAAATAAAAAAGAGATTAATTGATGGTTTTAATGCTAAAGGCGATACTGATGTTTGTATTGTTGAAATCGGAGGAACGGTTGGTGATATTGAATCACTTCCGTTTTTAGAAGCTATTAGACAAATGAGAAGAGATTTAGGTTATGAAAATACATTCTTTGTCCACAATACTTTAGTTCCTTATTTAAAAACAACAGGAGAAATTAAAACTAAACCTACTCAACACAGCGTAAAAGAAATAACTGGATTAGGTATTCAACCAGATGCATTGTTATTAAGATGTGAAGTTGAAGTTGATAAAAAGAGTAGGGAAAAAGTAGCTTTATTTTGTAATGTTGCTGATAATGCTGTTATTAGCGTTAAAGATGTTTCAATAATTTATGAAGTAGCTTTAAATTTACAAAAACAACATTTAGATGATTTAATAGTTGATCATTTAAGATTGGATTGTAACGAAAGAGCAGATATGAGTGACTGGGTTGATTTGATAAATAAAATTAAACATATTAAGAATAGTATAACTATTGGTTTAGTTGGAAAATATGTCTCTTTACATGACGCTTATATTAGTGTTTATGAATCATTAAAATTTGCAGGTTATGCTTTTGATACAAAAGTAAATGTTAAATGGATTGATAGCGAAACTCTAACTGAAGATAATTTAGTTGAAACTTTAAAAGACTGTAAAGGAATTGTTGTTCCAGGAGGCTTTGGAGCTAGAGGAACCGACGGAAAAATATTAGCTATTAAATATGCTAGAGAAAATAAAATTCCTTATTTAGGTTTATGCTTAGGTATGCAATTATCTTTAATTGAAATAGCAAATGATGTATTGAATTTAAAAGGTGCTAATTCAACAGAATTTGATAGTGATACAAAATATAAAATTATTGACTATTTACCAGATCAATATAACGGAATTAAAATGGGCGGAACTTTAAGATTAGGAAATTATGATTGTAAAGTAATTAAAGGGACAAAAGCCTACGAATTATACGGAAAAGAATTAATTCAAGAAAGACATAGACATAGATATGAATTTAATAATGAATTTAAGTCTTTATTTGAAGAAAATGGTGTTGTATTTAGCGGTATAAATCCTCAAACAAATTTATGTGAATTAATCGAATTAAAAGATCATCCTTTCTTTATGGCTTGTCAATATCATCCAGAATTTAAATCTAGACCATTAGATCCACATCCATTATTTTTGGGATTATTAAAAGCGAGTATCGAGAATGAATAAGAATTATAAAAGCAATTTAAAAGCAAGAAATATTAAAGAAAATTCATCTAATTATAGAAATAGCGACAATAAGGAATTTGTAGTTAAAAAGAATTCTTTATTGCTTGATTATTTAATCAATGAATTAAAATATTCAAGAACCAATGCTAAAAATTTTTTATCGCATCATTTGATTGCTATTAACGGAGTTCCTGTTTCTCAATTTGATTATTCTTTAGTAAAAGGAGATTCTTTAATTGTTGCAAAACATCCGATAAGAAAGAAAAAACGTAGTGATTTACCAATTATTTATGAAGATGAATATATAATTGCAATCGATAAACCTTATGGATTATTATCTGTTGCTAGCGATAAAGAAAAGAATTCTACAGCTTTTAGAATGGTAAGTGAATATTTACAAGAAAAAGATAAACATGCAAGAATTTACGTAGTTCATAGAATTGATAAAGAAACAAGTGGGGTTTTAATTTTTGCTAAAAATGAAAAAATTAAAGAGATGTTACAAGATAATTGGAATGAACTTGTTAAAAAAAGAGGATATTATGCTGTTTGTGAAGGCATATTTAATAAAAAAGAAGATACAATTACAAATTATTTAAAGATGAATAATTTAAATTTAATGTACATATCTAAACCTGGTAAAGATGCTTATAAATGTATTACAAGTTATAAGGTTATTAAAGAAAATAAAAAATACAGTTTAGTTGATGTTGATATTTTTACTGGTAGAAAAAATCAAATTAGAGTTACTTTAGGTAGCTTAGGACATTATATTTTAGGTGATGATAAGTATGGCGAACCAGAAAATCCTATCAATAGATTATGCTTGCATGCTTACGAACTTGACCTAATCAACCCAATTAATAACAAAATGTACAAATTAAAGGCAAAAATACCAAATATTTTTTATGATTTATTATCAAAATAAGTTATAATTTAAATATGTTAAAAGCCTTTAAAGATAAATTACTAGAAACATTAATTTCAATATTACCAATGGTTGGTATATTAACCATTATATTTTTGATTAGCTATTTTAATGCTAGCTATTTCGGAGGATTAAATTCAAATGGTGAAGCGATACCTTTAATCGCTTTAGATACATATATTCCATTTTTAATTTGTTCTTTTACTTTGGTTATTGGAAGTGCTTTATTTCAACTTGGCGCTGATAATGCTTTAAGTAAAGTTGGTAGTGAAATAGGAAGCCATATAACAAAAAAAGGTTCTATTATTTTATTAGTTTTAATTACAACAGCATTAGGTATTTTAATTTCTATCGCTGAACCTGATTTAACAGTTTTTGGTGATATTATTGGACCTCAAATTAATGCAACTGTCGGAACTTGGATTGTTAAATTAGTCGCTGGAGTTGGCGTCGGAGTTTTTCTTTCTGTTGGTTTATTAAGAATTATTTATCAAAAATCCATTAAATTCGTATTTCTTTTTGGATACGTTTTAATATTTGCAATCGCTTGTCTTTTTGGTCCAAAAGATGGACAAGCATTTTTATCTATCGCTTATGATACAAGTGGAGTTACAACCGGTCCTGCTACAGTTCCTTTTGTTATTGCTTTTGGTGCTGCTGTTGCAAGTGCTCGTGGTGGTAAAGATATTGCGAGTGACTCTTTCGGTTTAAGTGGAATTATGTCTTTGGGACCAGTTATTACGATGTTAGCTTTATGTTTAATTGTTAAACCAGATGCTAGTATTGATAAAATCGAAGTTTTGAGTTGGCAAGAACAAATTAATAACGGCATTTTCTTAGAAATGGTAAAAGAAGTATTTTTAGGTGTAGGTCCTTTATTGGTTTTCTTTTTAATATATAATTTTGTATTTTTAAAATTGAATAAAAAATCATTATTAAATATCTTATTAGGTTTTGCTTATACAATCGTTGGTTTATATATCTTTTTACTTAGTGCATCTTTAGGTTTTAAGGGGTTAGGCCTTGAATTAGGAGAAAATATTGCTTCTAATGCAGCAATTGAAGGTGGTAATAAATTGATGCTTTATTTATTCCCAGCAATTGGATTGTTAACAGGTATTATTATTGTTTTAGGTGAACCTTCAATTGCTATTTTAACTACACAAGTAGAAGAAATTAGCGGCGGTGTCATAAAGAAAAAAGCAATGATAGTAACTTTAGCTTTAGGTGTTGGTGGAGCAATCGCTTTAGAGTTGTGTAGAAATGTATTTTGGGGTGGATTCCCAAGCTATTATTTATTCGTTCCAATTTATTTAATAGCTATTATTTTAATGTTCTTAGTACCTGATATTTATTCTTCAATCGCTTTTGATAGTGGCGGTATTGCTAGTGGAACAATTTCTGTTTGCTTCGTTTTACCTTTAGTTATCGGTATGTTTAGATCGTTATATCCACACACTGCAGATCATGCTGCGGATTATAATGGATTTGGTATTATTGGAATGGTTAGTGCTCTTCCTATTGTTTGCGTTGAAGCTCTTGGTGTTGTTGCTAAAATTAAGGGTAGAATTATCCAAAAACAAGCAAGACAAAGAGTTTACGAGTACGACGATGTACAAATTATTCATTTTGAGGATGTTGTTGAATGAAAGCAGTAGAAAAAATTAAAAATAAAAATTTGAATGAAAAACCATACGAAAAGACTAATAAAGTTGAAAAACTTAAATTGCTTTGCGTAATTGTTAATAGAAACCAAGGTCAATTTTTTGTCGATTCTTTTTTAGATCAAAATGTCGCTGCAGCTTTTGATGTTTATGGTAAAGGAACAGCTCCAAGAGAAATTTACGATATTATCGGTATGAGCGACAACAAAAAAGAACTTGTATTAGCATTAATTAAAGAAAGCGACTTAGAAAAAGTATTAAAAATTATAAAAACTAGATTTAGCGTTTCTAAAGCTGCCAAAGGTGTAGCGTTTACTATTCCTGTTAATTCAATGGCGGGAGTTGTTATGTATAAATTTTTAACTAATAATAGAGAAAGGAAGGGTTCCGATGGAAAATAAAGGTGAATTAATCGTTGTTATTGTCAATAAAGGATATAGCGATTTAGTTATGGCTGGAGCAATTAAAGGTGGAGCTAGAGGTGGAACTATTTTTAATGCTCATGGTACAGGAAATCCAGAGATGGAAAAATATTTTGGTGTACCAATTCATCCAGAAAAAGAAATGCTTTTTATCATCGTTGATAAAGCAATAAAAGATCAATGTTTATTGAATATTTATAAAGAAGCCGGGCTTGAAAGTAAAGGTCAAGGTATTGCTTTTTCACTTCCTGTTGAAGATATGGTTGGATTTACTCCAATCGAAAAAGAAGAAGAGAAAGAAACTGAAACTAAATAGTGTAATAAATCTTCTTAATTATATTTTTATTGATTTTAAATAATAATGAAATTGAATTAATGGCGTCTTTACTTGAGATGCCATTTTTTATTAATAATTCTAACTTAGATTTTATATCATCTAATTCTATGGTTTCTACATTTTTTGAACTACCTTCAACAACAAGAACCATTTCACCAATTAATTCTTTTTTGTTTTTAACTAAAGATTCTAAATCAGTTCTAATAAATTCTTCATGAATTTTTGTTAATTCTCTTGCTATTGTAATTTTTCTATTACCAAAACAAGTATATAAATCTTCAATTGTATCTTGAATTCTATGTGGAGATTCATAAAAAACTAGTGTAAATCCTACTTCTTTTAAAGAATTTAACTCTTCAATTCTTTCGCTTTGTTTAGATTTTAAAAATCCATAAAAAAGAAAATGAGAACAGTCTATCCCGCTAGCAATAAGAGCATTAATAAATGCGTTTGGCCCACTAATTGGAGTAACAGTTATATCGTTTTTTATAGCTTCTTTAACTAATATAGAACCAGGATCACTAATGCAAGGATATCCAGCATCAGACATATAACCAACTGTTTTCCCATCTAAAATATCATTAATTATCTTTTCAGAAGTTTCTTTTTCGTTATGTTCATGACATGAAAGACATTTTTTCTTTATTCCGATTAATCCAAGTAATTTTGTAGTATTACGAGTATCTTCGCATGCAATATATTCGCATGATGAAATAGTATCTTTTATTCTAGGAGATACTTCGGAGAGATTACCGATTGGTGATGGAATTAAAAATAGTGTACCTTTCATATTATTTTTTAAGTTTTTTAAACTCGTCTAAAGTGATATATTCAATATTATCTTGATTTTCAATTCTAATAATTCTAGATAAAATATTATAACTTGTAACTTTATATTTTTGATTATTATATTTAACTTCAGTATTAATTTGAGGATAATTCTTTTTGATTTGAGTGTAAGCTTCATCTTCGAATTTTAAACAACACATTAATTTACCGCATTGACCAGAAAGTTTTGGAATGTTGATTGAAAGCATTTGGTTTTTAGCTTTGTTTAAAGAAACGCCTTCAAATTCTTTTAAAAATGTTGAACAGCATAAAGGGAGACCGCAAACACCAATCCCGCCTACGATTTGAGCCCTTTCTCTTGCATTTACTTGTTTTAATTCAATTCTGCAATGTAAATTAGAAGCTAATAATTTTAAAAGATTTCTAAAATCAACACGATCTGCTGCAATATAAGTAAATAATATTTTTGTTTTATCTAAAGTGTAAGAACAATCAACTAAATCCATATTAAGTTTTTCTTGTTTGACTAAATTTTCAAATAAAGTTTTAGCAACTAAAGCATCCTTTTTGTTACTTTCATTCTTTTTAAGGTCTTCTTTTGTTGCTTTTCTATTAATTGCAATGACTTCAAATGGAGCATTGACGTCTTCCATTAATTTAGGATCTTGAGTGACTCTACCTAATTCTACTCCAACAACAGTGGTTACAACTACATAATCGCCAACCTTAATTGTAATATCATCAGTACCAAAAAAGTAATTTTTGCCACCTTCATTAAACGAAACATTTAAACAGTACTTCATAAACTAATCTCCAACAATATTTTCTACAAAATTCACAAGTAATAGTGATGTATTTAAATTAAAATTTAATTCATTTCTATAATCCATCAATTTTAATATAGCATCATCTATATGGGTAATATTTTTAGCAATTAAAGTAAGATAATTAATTGCTTCTTTTAATATTATATCTTCATTTAACGTAAATCGTAATGTATCTTTAAAAAATATGATTAATAAATCAAAGAAAAAGCGAATCGATTGCTTTGTTTTAAGTTTTTTTATTAATTCATTTTCTACAAATACTTTTAATTCGGTTTTATTTTCTAATAAATTTATAAAATTATAAATATAATCTCTAGCATTTAAATAATCTTGATTAGATGATTTCTCTTTAATAACAGTTGGATCATTATAGAAAAATGATAATAATTCTGCATCTTCTTTTGAAACATCTTCTTTTAAGCAATCATCGATTAATTCGTTCTGATCTAGTGGAGCAAAATGAATTATCTCAGTTCTACTTAAAATAGTTGGTAAAACTCTATATTCATTTTCCGTTGTTAAAAAAGCATAAGTAAATTCATCAGGTTCTTCTAAAAATTTAAGTAGTGCGTTAATAGCATCAGGAGCCATATTTTCTACATTGTTAATAATATAAACTTTAATACCTTTTTTCTCGTTGGCTGATTGAGAAAATTGATTTTCCATTTTTCTAATGTCATCAATTTTAATTTGATTTTCTTTACCATCGATTATTATTAAATCTGAATAATTATTTGTATCAATTCTTTCACTTATAATGTTATTTTCTTCAAGGTATTTATGTTCTCCTGTTAATAAACATTTTGTTATATATTTAGCTATCTCAAATAGTGGTGTACCTGTAGGTCCAGATAATAAATAAGCGTGAAAAAAAGTATCTTTTTCTAAACAATTTAAAAAGATTTTATATGGTATTTCTTGGTGTTTTTTTAAATAATTAAGATAATTCATTTATTTTTGTTTTTATAATTTTATAGGTTTCTTCAACGACTTCTTCTAAACTTTTGCTTGCATCAATTACAACAAATCTTTTGTCGTATTTTTTACTAAGATCTAAAAAAGTATCTCTTACTTTGTTATAGAAATTAAGAGATTCTAAATCTAATCTATTAACTTCTCTATTTTTGTTTTTATTAATTCTGGCTAATCCAATTGATGGTTCTAAATCAAAAAGAATAGTTAAATCAGGTAAAGTATTTTCGGTAGCAAATAAATTAATTTCTAAAACTTCATCAACTCCTAAATTTTTGCCGCCACCTTGATAAGCTAATGATGAGTCGATATATCTATCACATAATACAATTTTATTTTCTTTTAATGCAGGCCAAACTTTTTCAACGAGGTGTTGTCTTCTACTTGCAGCAAAAAGAAGCGCTTCACAGCGATTATCTAAATTTGTATTAGATTTATCTAAAATAATATTTCTAATATCTTCTGCAATTTTAACTCCACCTGGTTCGCGAGTTAAAATTATGTCTAAATTTTCTTCTTTTAGTTTTTTGTAAATAATATCAGCGACAGTAGATTTTCCACTTCCTTCGCCACCTTCAAATGTAATAAACATATTAAATCCCCCGTTATTTCAGATTTGTTCTGCCATCTAATGCTTTTTGGATTGTTAATTCATCAGTATAATCAAAACTGCTTCCGATTGATAAACCATATGCTAATCTAGTAATTTTAATATTCTTGTTCGATAAAATTTTAGCTAAATAAAGAGCAGTGGTTTCTCCTTCGATTGTTGGATTTGTTGCAATAATTAATTCTTGTATATTCTCTTTATCAATTCTTTCAATCAATTCTTTTATTTTTAAATCGTTCGGTGTTATACCTTTTAAGCTTGATATATCTCCACCTAAAACATGATATATTCCATTAAAAGAATTAAGTTTTTCAAAACTATAAACATCTTTATAATTTGATAAAACAATACAAATTGAGTGATCTCTTTCGGTAGAAGAACAAATAGAACAAATCTCATCTTCCGTTAATAAACCACATATAGGACATTGATGTATTTTTTCTTTGACATCTTTTAAGTTTTTAATTAAATCTTCAACTTGGCTATCTGGCATATTCAAAACGTTGAAAGCCATTCTTTCTGCCGTTTTTGCTCCAACAGATTGAAAATTAGAAAATGAATTCGCTAATTTTTCAATTGTATTAAGTTCTTTCATTAAAACATTCCAGGTGCAGCCATAGATTTAAACTTAGATGAAAGTTCTTCATTAGCTTTATCGATTTTTTCTTTTGCACCATTATAAGCTAAAGTAATCATATCTTTTAACATGTCTTCATCATCTTTATTTAAAATATCTTTATCTAAAAATTCGATATTAACTAATTCCATATTACCTTTTAAGGTAACTTTTACAGCCCCATTAGCTGTATAATCGAATTCTGTTTCATCAAGTTTTGCTTGTGCTTTTTCAAATTCTCTTTGCATTTTTTGCATGGCTTGAACCATTTGTTGATATCCTGGCATAATTTTCCTCCTAATTAAATTTTATTTTATCAAGATCAATATCTTCTGCTTTAGGTAATGTATTAACTTGCTGCTTATCAAGATATTGTTTATAAGCATAAGTAGATTTATTTCTATCTAAAGCGTAAATATGATATGAATTCCCAGTTATTTTCTTTAAAACTTTAACAAATCCTTTTTGGTTTTGTTTTAAATTAATTTTTATAGCAGGTGATTTAAAATCATAAACAAGTATTATAAATTTTTCATTAACAATATAAGGTGAGCCTTCTTTTAATAACATTGCATATGGTTGTTCATCAGGATCAATAAAATTATTAAGAGCAGGCCATTTTTCAATTAATTCATGTCTTAATTGCTTATTACCTGTAACCATTATTTTTATAAGATCATCATCAGATAATTCGTAGGATTCACCTTCAGAAGCTAAAATTGAATAATTAACTGTTGGTTTTGTTATTGTTTTTGTTTCTTCGATTATAGGTTTAGCTGGTTTATTATTAACTATAATTTGTTCTTTTTTAATTTCTTCTTTTAAATGTGTACTTTCTAAAATAGTTGGCTTTTCATATGTTTTTTGGCTGTTGATAACCGTTTCGTTATTATTTTTTTCAATAGATATTGTTTTTAAAACGTAAATTTCTAAAACAAAATATGGATTTGAAGCAGTTTTAAATTGTGTTTTACATTGAATAAATAAGTCAATTAATTTAGTTAACTCTTCATCACTAAATAAATCGGTTACATATTTAGCATCTTCAATTTTTATATATTCAAGCAATTTATCAGATTTTGTTTTTGAATAAACCAATGAATCTTTAAGAATCATTAATAATTCATTGATAAATCTAGAAATATCAACATTCTTTTTAATATATTCATTTACTTTTTCTAACGTTAATGTTGCGTTTTTTGAATGAATTAATTTTAAAAATTCTATTTTTTCTTTATTATTTGTTAATCCGAATACTTTTTCGATATTTTCTAAAGTTAAATGGTTACCGCTATAAGCGATGAGTTGATCTAATAAAGATAAAGCATCTCTAGCTCCTCCATTAGCTAATTCGACAATAGAAGAGATAACACCGTTTTCAAATGTAATATTTTCTTTATTTAAAATTCGTTTTAATAATTCTTCTAAGCTTTGATCACTAATTTTATTAAAATCATATCTTTGACATCTACTTAAAATAGTAGGTAAAAGCTTATAAGGTTCAGTAGTACATAAAATAAATACTACATAAGATGGTGGTTCTTCTAAAGTTTTTAATAAAGCATTGAAAGCATTATTTGTCATCATATGAACTTCATCGATGATGTATACTTTATATCTTCCTTTAAAAGGAGAGTATTTTACTTTATCAATAAGTTCTCGAACTTCATCAACACCAGAGTTACTAGCAGCATCTATTTCGATTACATCAGGATTATTGCCTTCGTTAATTTCAATACAACTTTCGCATTTATTACATTGATGACCTAAACCTTCTTCGCAATTTAGTGCTTTAGCAAATAATCTAGCGATACTTGTTTTACCAGTGCCTCTAGGACCGGTGAAAAGATAAGCATGAGCAATTTTATTTGTTAAAAAAACATTCTTCAAAGTGTGAATAATAGGCTCTTGACCGACTATTTCATCGAATGTTTGACTTCTATACTTTCTATATAATGCTAAATAACTCATAAAACACTATTAATTATACACGTAAAAGTTAATTGTTTAAAGTTTATTAAAGCATAATATTTCTTTATATATTTAAATTAATTTAAATATTTGTTATCATTTTAAAGATTAAGATATGAGGTTTTATTATGGATAAAAATATGTTAGATAGGTTAAATGCTAGTGAAAATAGGGTAAAAGAGATAGATGAATTATTAAGTGACCCAAGCATTACCAACGATTTAAAAAAATTTAAGGAATTATCAAAAGAAAGAAGTTATTTAGAACCAATTGTAGAAAAATTTTTAGAGTATAAATCTAACAAAAGCAATATGGAAGATGCTTTAATTATGAGCAATGATTCTGATCCAGAAATTAGTTTAATGGGTAAAGAAGAATATAAAAATAGTGAAGAAAACATCATAAAAATTGAAGAAGAAATCAAAGTTTTATTATTACCTAGAGATCCTAATGATGGTAAAGATGTTATTTTTGAAATTAAAGGTGCAGTTGGTGGTGATGAAGCTGATATTTTTGCTGGCGACTTATTTAGAATGTATATTAAATATTGTGATGCTAAAGGATTTAAATATAAAATTTTAGATGAAAATCCTTGTGGAGTTGGTGGATATTCATATATTTCGTTTGTTGTAAGTGGAGATGATGCTTATTCACATTTAAAATATGAATCTGGTGTTCATAGGGTTCAACGTGTTCCAAAGACTGAAGCTAATGGAAGAATCCATACATCTACAGCAACTGTTGTTGTTATGCCTAAACTTGAAGTTAATGATATTAATATTAGAACTGAAGATTTGAAAGTTGATAGATATAGATCGCAAGGAGCTGGAGGACAAAACGTTAATAAAACAGAATCTGCAGTAAGAATTACGCATATTCCTACTGGAATTGTCGTATCTTGTCAAACTGAAAAATCACAAATTCAAAACCATGAAATTTGTATGGAAATGTTAGCTAGTAAATTAGCTCAACTTGAAATTGAGAAGAAAGAAGCTAGCGAAGCTCAATTTAGAAGTAAAATTGGAAGTGGGGATAGAAACGAAAAGATTAGAACTTACAATTATCCTCAAAATAGAGTTACTGATCATAGAATTGGATATACTATTCAACAACTCGATAGAGTTATGGAAGGTGAGTTAGATAGCATTATTACTGCTTTAATCAACTACGATCAAGAACAAAAAATAGCTGGAAATAAATAATGAAATTAACAAATAGACAAATATATTCTAAATATTCAAAATTAATTAAAGAAGAAGATATAAAGATACCTTCGTCAGTTATTAATGAATTGCTTTTAAAAGTAAATGATTTTGAAAATTTTACTCAATTGATTGTTCATTTTGATGATGAAATTAAAGATGAAATAGAGTTTGATAATTACTTTTTAAGAATAAAAAAAGGTGAACCATTTCAATATGTTATTAATGAAGCTAACTTTGTATCATTGTCTTTATATGTTGATAATAATGTTTTAATTCCTAGAACAGAAACAGAAGGATTGGTTACAATTTTAAGAAATTTTATTGATGAAAATAACATTAAACACGACATATTTATTGATATGTGCACTGGATCTGGTTGTATAGCTTTATATTTTAAATCTATTTATAAGGATTCAAAAATTTATGGAAGCGATATAGATTTAAAAGCTCTTAATGTTGCTAAAAGAAATGCTAATAATTTAAATTTAGAAATTGAATTATTAGAAAGTGATAAATTAGACAAATATATCAAAAACAATATTAAATGTGATATATTTATATCAAATCCCCCTTATGTTAAAAATAAAAATGATATTGAAAAACAGGTCATGGATTATGAACCAATGCATGCAGTTTATTTAGAAGATAACAATCTTTTTTATGAAGAATGTTTTAAGAATTATAAAAAAATCATGAACGATAAATTTGTAATGGCTTTTGAAATTAATTATGACCAAAAAGAAGAATTAACTAAATTGATAGGTAAATATTTTACTGAAGATAATACAAGTTTTATATTTTTAAAAGATATTTATGGTAAGGATAGGTATTTAATTATCGAAGGGGGATATGATGTTAATTATATCAAAATGTGATTATAAATTAGCTGTTGATAGTATAAAAAAAGGTGGGCTTGTTGCATTTCCAACTGAGACTGTTTTTGGTTTAGGATGCTTAGCTAGTAAGAGGGAATATTTTGAAGAATTATGTAAAGTTAAAAATAGACCAGCTGACAAACCTTTTACATTGATGTGTTCATCAATCGAGCAAGCATTACCATATGTAGTGATTGATGAAACTGCAAAAAAAATAATCGATAACTTTTTTCCAGGTCAATTAACACTTATTTTAAAGGCAAAAGAAGGGATTGAAAATTATTTAGATTTAGGGACTGGTTATATAGGGATTCGTATACCTGCTGATGATTTTGTTCTTAAAATGATCGACGAGATTGGAGAACCTCTTTTAGTAACTAGTGCTAATATTTCTGGACAGCCAGTTGCTGAAACTGATGAAGATGCATTATTTTATTTTAAAGATAAGATAGATGTTATTATTAAAGGTAAAGGATACAGTAAAATTCCTTCTACAGTTGTAATGTTAAAAGATAATAAGTTAAATATATTAAGACAAGGAATTATTACAAAAGAACAATTGGAGGAAGTATTAAATGGAAAATAAGATTAAAGTTGTTTTAGGATCAGATCATGGTGGTTATGATTATAAGTTAAAATTAATTGATGAATTAAAAAATGATGGATATGAAGTTATCGATGTAGGAACTTTTTCAAAAGATAGTTGTAATTATGCATATTTTGCAATTGAAGCTGCTAAAAAAGTTTCTAATAAAGATGCTGATTTTGGTATCTTAATTTGCAATTCAGGAGAAGGTGTTTGCATTGCTGCAAATAAAGTAAATGGTGTTAGATGTGGAATTGGATATAACGATGAAGTTGCTCAATTAATGAGACAACATAACAATGCGAATATGATTTCGTTTGGAGCTCATTTTATGAGTTATGATGAAGTTTTAAAAAGAGTAAACTTGTTCTTAAAAACCCCTTTTGAAGGCGGAAGACACGAAGTAAGAGTAAATACGATTATTGATTTTGAAAAATAATAAAAATAATAAAATTCATATGTTAAAACCTCCTTTAAATATACGTCTTGTATAGTGAAGGAGGTTTTATTTATCAGTAAATTTAAGTGTAGTTTATGTGGTAATGAAGATATTAAATATGTAGGGTATAAAAACGGAAATCCTTATTGTAGAAAATGCATTTCATTTAAAGGTGAGTCTGCAGATTTAGACATTAGTTTTGTAAAAAAGCAAAATAAAGCATTTTTAAAATATGAGTTGAGTAAAGAACAAGATAATATATCATTAAGTTTATTAAATAATTTCAAAAATCATTTAAATACACTAGTTTATGCAGTTTGCGGGGCAGGCAAAACAGAATTGGTTTTTAAAACCATTGAGTACTCTTTGAACAAGAATTTTAAAATAGGTTTTGCTGTTCCGCGAAAAGATGTTGTAATTGAATTGGCTGCAAGGTTTAAAAATACTTTTAAAAATAATATTATTACTTCCATTTATGGAGGAAATACAAATCATCTCTACGGAGATATAATTTGCTTAACAACTCATCAATTATACAGATATGAAAATTATTTTGATTTATTAATTTTGGATGAAATTGATGCTTTTCCATATAAGGGAAACGAAGTTTTAAAGGCTTTATTTAAAAGAAGTGTTAAAGGTAATTACATATTTATGTCAGCTACCCCAGATATTAATACCTTAAACGAATTTAAAAGTGGTAATAATAGAATAATCGAACTTTTTGTTAGATATCATAAAAAACCAATTCCGATTCCTAAAATAATAATAGGTATCTTTTTTGTTAAATATATTTATTTATTAAAAAAAGTAGGAGAGTTTATAAAGAAAAAAGTACAATGTTTTATATTTGTTCCTACAATTGAAGAATCTAAAAAACTATATTATTTCCTCTCTATTTTTATAAGAAATGGTGATTATGTTAACTCAAAAAGAGATGATCGAAATAAAGTAATTGATAAGTTTAGGAATAAAAAAATAATGTATCTAGTAACAACAGCAGTTTTAGAAAGAGGAGTAACGGTTAAAAATTTACAAGTTATCATTTTTAAGGCAGACAATAGAATTTATGATAAATATTCGTTACTTCAAATTTCAGGAAGAGTAGGTAGAGTTATAGGAGCTGAAAATGGAGAGGTTATATTTTTGTGTGATAGAAAAACTAAAGCGATGGAAGATGCGATTTCATTCACAAAAAAAGCCAACTCTTATTTGTAAAATTTGTTTTAAAGAAATTGATAAATATAATTTACACTTTATATTGAATCATGTAAGTATTTGTAACGAATGTTTAAACAAATATAAACCTACTTTCAAAAAAATTATTTTTCATAATTATGAACTTCTTTCGATTTATGAATATAAAGACTTAATCAAAGAAAAACTGTTTACTTTTAAAGGATGCTTTGATTATGAATTATATTCAACGTTTCTTTATCAATATTCATTTGAATTAAATTTAAAATATCAAGGTTATTACGTTGTTTTTATTCCATCTAATAAAAAAGACGATTTAAAAAGAGGGTTTAATCATGTTAGAGAAATGTTTAGCTTTCTTAAGCTTAAGGAATTGGATTTGCTAGAAAAAAGTAAAATGAATAAACAAGCTAAAAACACTTATAAAGAAAGGAAAAAAAGTGAAAAGAGTTTAGTTCTAAAACAAAAAATAAATTTAAAAGGGAAAAAAATATTGATTGTTGATGATGTAATAACAACAGGAACAACAATTTTATCAGCGATTAACCTAATAAATGAATTAAAACCTAAAAAAATAAAGATTTTAACCATGTCGAAAACAGAATTTAATGTTAAAAATATGAATAATTCAGTTGATATTGTTAAATAATTGATAAAAGTTTTTGTTTACCATTATTTATAATGGTATAATTGAAAAGTATACGTTTAAGGAATATTAAATTATGGGAAATGCAATTGAAAAATTATTCGGAATCGACAAAAGAATTTTAAAGAAATACGATAAGCAAGCTAGAAAAGTTGAATCATATGCAAACGAAATGGCTGCTTTAAGTGATGAGGAATTAAAGGCTAAAACACAAGAATTCAGATCAAGATTAGAAAAAGGCGAAACTTTAGATGATATTAAATTTGAAGCCTTTGCTGTTTGTAGAGAAGCAGGAAAAAGAGTTTTAGGAATGTATGCATTCCATTGTCAAATTATTGGTGGTCTCGTCTTAAATGATGGTAACGTAGCTGAAATGAGAACAGGTGAAGGTAAAACTTTAACTGCTACAATGCCTGTTTATTTAAATGGTTTAAGTGGAAAAGGAGTTCACGTTGTTACTGTTAATGAATATTTAGCTCAAAGAGACTCTAATGAAATGGGCCAAGTATATCGTTGGTTAGGATTGACAGTTGGGTGTAATTTACATTCTTTAAATACAATGGAAAAGAAAAAGGTTCATTTGTGTGATGTCACTTATACAATTAACTCTGAATTAGGTTTTGATTATTTAAGAGACAACATGGCACCAACTGTAGGTCAACGTGTTTTAAGAGGACTTAATTACTGTATTGTTGATGAAGCTGATAGTGTTCTTATCGATGAATCTCGTACACCTCTTATTATTTCTGGTGGCGCTAAAGCAAGTGCTAGTCAATATACAGTTGCAGATAGATTTGTTAAGATGCTTACTCCTTCTACACAAGTTGATGAAGAATATAAAAGAAAACACCCAGATTATGTTCCAGATGGTGATTTTGAAATTGATATTAAGACTAAATCAGTTAATTTAACTGATAAGGGTGTTGATAAAGCAGAAAAACTTTTTGGTATTCCAAATTTATATGCACCTCAATTACAAGATTTAGTTCATAGAATCCATCAAGCTTTAAAAGCTAACTATATTATGGGTAGAGATGTTGAATATTTAGTTGATCAAAATAATGAAATTCAACTTATCGATCAATTCACAGGCCGTGTTCTTAAAGGAAGAGAATATAGCGATGGTCTTCAACAAGCTATCCAAGCTAAAGAAGGCGTTAAAATTAAAGAGGAAACTGTAACATTAGCAACCATTACATATCAAAACTTCTTCAGATTATTTAAAAAGATTGGTGGTATGACAGGTACTGCAAAGACAGAAGAAGAAGAATTCCAAAAAATTTATAATATGCGTGTTATTTGCATACCAACAAACAAACCTGTAATCCGTGATGATGCTACTGATTTTGTTTTTGCTCATAAAGACCAAAAAATTAAAGCAATGGTTAAAGAAATCCAAGAAAGACACGAAAAAGGACAACCTATTCTTATTGGCACTCCTTCCGTTGAAGCAAGTGAAGAGTTAGCAAAATACTTAGATAAAGCAAATTTAAAATTTGAAATGTTAAATGCTAAAAATCATGCTAGTGAAGCTGAAATTATTTCACATGCTGGTGAAAGAGGAAGAATTACACTTGCTACTAATATGGCTGGTCGTGGTACTGATATTAAGTTAACACCAGAAACAAGAGCTCTTGGCGGATTATGTGTTTTCGGCTTAGAAAGACATGAATCTAGACGTATCGATAACCAATTAAGAGGCCGTAGTGGACGTCAAGGTGATCCTGGTTTTTCTAGATTTTATGTTTCTTTGGATGATGAATTAATGGTTCGTTTCTCAAACGATAGATTAAGAAAGATTTTTGATGGTTATGGTGATGAAGCAATCGAATCTAAAATGCTTTCTAATGCTATTACAAGCGCACAAAAAAGAATTGAGGGTCAAAACTTTGATGTTCGTAAAAACTTATTAGATTACGATGATGTTTTGAGTAAACAAAGACAAATTATGTATGCAAAACGTGATCAAATCTTATATGCAGATGATATTACAAGTTTATTACATGATACATTTGATGATTGTGGACAAGCTTTAGCTAAAAGAGCTGTTCCTGAAAATTCATCAAATAAATCTGTTAGTGGTGAAGAATTAATTAAATTATGTGTCCCTAGATTTATTAAAGAAGGTGTAATTAAACCAGCTCTTTATGATGATGCTGACCCTAAAGAAGTTGGAGAAGACTTAAGAGATATTTTATTAGATTCATATAAACATAAAAAAGAAACTTTAGATCCACAAGCAATAGAACAAGTTGAAAGACAAATCACTTTGAGATGTATTGATAGAAACTGGACTCAACAAATTGATAACATGACAAGATTTAGAGAATCTGTTGGATTAAGAGGTTATGGACAAATCAATCCATTACAAGATTATGTTAATGAAGGTTGGGCAATGTTTAGAGAAATGCTTGAGGTCACTTCTTTAGAAATCGTTTTAAACTTGCTTAATGTTCAAGTTAAAGAAAAAGAAGAAAAGAAAGAATCCTTTGTTGTCGATGTTAAACAAAATCAACAAAACGTTAATGAAGTAAATAGTGCTGAAGGAATGAAAGTCGTAAAAGAAGAAACTAAGGCAAAAGATTTAGATATTACAAATATCGATAAAGACGCTAAGGCTGCTCCTGAACATAAATACGACGATATTCATACTAATTAATTTATGGAATTATTTATTTTAAAACAAAAAATTAATGAGGCGTTAAGTTATTTAAACCAACTTAACGAATCACTTTGACATTCCAAAGTTAAGATTAAAAGTTGATGAAATAGATAAAGCAATGCTCGATGATAACTTTTGGAATAATCAACGAGTTGCTAATAAGATTATTGAAGAAAAAAATGATATTTTATATAAAATTGAAACTTTTTCAAAATTAAAAAAGGTATTTTTTGAGTTACAAGAATTTGTTTTTAATTTAAGTGAATCAGATGTTGAAATGATAGAATTAGCGTCAGGTGACTATGAAACAAATATTGGAGAATTAAATGAATTAAGACATGATATTTTGTTTAGTGGTGAATATGACAATTTATCATGTACTATAACAATTCATCCTGGTGCTGGAGGAACTGAAGCTTGCGATTGGGCTAATATGTTACTTAGAATGTATGAAAGATTTTGTGAACAAAACAATTTTAAATACTCTATTTTGGATTACGAACCAGGTGATGAAGTGGGACTTAAAAGTTGTGTTTTAATGATTAACGGAAAAAATGCGTATGGAATGTTAAAGGGAGAAAAAGGTATACATAGATTAGTTAGAATTTCTCCTTTTGATAGTAATGCAAGAAGACATACTTCATTTGCTGGTGTCAATGTTATTCCTTTTTTTGATGATGATGTTGAAGTAAATATAGATCCTAAAGATATAAAAGTTGATACATATAGAAGCGGTGGAGCCGGTGGACAAAATGTTAATAAGGTTGAAACTGCTGTTAGAATAACTCATATTCCAACTGGTATTGTTGTATCTTGCCAAGTTGAAAGAACCCAAATTAAAAATAGAGAGATAGCAATGAATATGCTAAAATCTCAACTTTATGAATTAGAATTAGAAAAAAAAGAAAATAAATTGAAGGGAATTGTAGGTGAAAAGAAAGATATAGAATGGGGTAGTCAAATTAGAAGCTATGTTTTTTGTCCTTATACTTTGGTAAAGGATCATAGAACTAATTACGAAGATAGCCAAGTTGAAAAAGTAATGGATGGAAATATAAACGGTTTTATTTATTCTTACTTAGAAATGGAGGCTAAGAAAAATGGTTAGTAAAATTAAAAATTTACATTTAACAAAAAGACAAATTTTAAAAACAATTTTTAGAGTTTTTCTTGTGTTAGTAGGTACTTTTGTTTTAGCTTTTGGTACAGGTGCATTTCTTGTTCCGTTTAATTTAATCACAGGTGGAGTTAGCGGATTAGGAATTTTATTGAAGGAAATTTGCTTAACTGTTGATATATGGTCGTATATTATTTGTTGGTCTCTATTTATAATTGGTTTTTTAACATTAGGAATTAAATTTACGTTATCGACTTTAATTTCCACTATTTTTTATCCAATATTTTTATCCATTATTGTTAGAACTGGTATTTCAGTTTATTTTGCAAACTTATTATATGGTGAAGAGGTGGCTACAATTGTAAATGGTGTTGTTCAAATTTCTGCGGCAAATTTGGAAGAAATTGAAACAGGTAGGCTTTTAATAATAGGATTATTTGGTGGTTCTTTTGTAGGAATTGGATGTGGAATAACTTTTATTGGTGGTGGTTCTACAGGTGGATTAGATATTATTGCTTTTATATTGAAAAAATATTTAAATTTTAATGTTTCTATTACAACATTAATAATTGATACTTTGATAATTGTTGTGGGTTTAATAATAGATTTATTGAGTGGTGGAACTAGTGCTCCTAGCCAATTTATGAGCGGCTTAATTGGAATAGTTGGCGCTTTTAGTTGCGCAATGGCAATAGAATATATTTACAACGGATTAGAAACATCTTATGTATGTGATATTATTACTACTAAGCCTGAAGAAATTAACGCTTATGTTCAAGAAAAATTAGAAAGAACAACAACTATTTTCAAAGTTGTTGGTGGTTACTCTAAAGAAGATAAGACAATGTTAAGATTAGTTTTTTCGAAAAGAGAATATTCACAAATTAAAGACGCATTAGCAAAAATTGATCCTGATGCATTTATAACATTTTCTAAGGCTAAACTTGTTACTGGAGAAGGTTTTGAACAAAATGAATCAAGAGATAGTTCGTTTATTTCTAGTTTGATTAAAAAAGCTCAAAAGAAAGATAAGAATGGAAAATAAACATCAATTTAAAATTGTAAGCAATTTTAAACCGACAGGAGACCAACCAAAAGCAATTAAGGAGTTAATTGAGGGTTTAAAAGCAAACAAAAAAACTCAAGTTCTTTTAGGTGCAACAGGTACTGGTAAGACTTTTACTATGGCTAATGTTATTGAAAAATGGCAAAAACCTACTTTAATTTTGGTCCATAATAAAACATTGGCAGCTCAATTATATTCTGAAATGAAAGAATTATTCCCTAATAACAGAGTTGAATATTTCATTTCTAATTTTGATTTTTATCAACCAGAAGCTTATATTCCTTCATCAGATACATATATAGATAAATCGTGCTTAATGAATGAAGAAATTGAAATGATGAGGGTTAGTGCAGTAAATTCGATTGTAAGTAGAAAAGATACAATTGTTGTTGCAAGTGTTGCTTCAATTTATGGATTAACTGATCCTGAGGAATATAAAAAACTTATTTTTGAAGTTAGAGAAAATGAAGATATAAATAGAAGAGTATTTTTTAAAAAATTAATCGATTCACAATACAAGAGAAATGATATCGATTTACAACCAGGTAAATTTAGGGTTCATGGCGATTTAATAGATATAATGCCTCCTGATAGTCATGACTGGTATATACGATTAGATATGTTTGGTGATACGGTTGAAAAAATAGTTAAAGTAAATTATTTAACTGGCGAAATAATTGAAAAATTTAAAATGTACAATTTATTTCCAGCATACGATCACGCAGCAACAAAAGAAAGAATTGATGCTGCTTGTAAAACAATTCTTAATGAATTGGATGAAAGAATTAAATATTTTAAAGAAAATGAAAAGCCTTTAGAAGCTGAAAGAATTGAATTACGTACTAGACAAGATGTTGAGAGTTTAAGGGAATTTGGTATTTGTCCCGGAATTGAAAATTATTCTAGACATATCGACGGAAGAAAAGAAGGGGAAAAACCTTTCTGTTTAATGGATTATTTTCCTAAAGATTATCTTTTAATTATTGATGAAAGCCATGTTACAATTCCTCAAGTTAGAGGGATGTTTAATGGAGATAGAAGCAGAAAAACAACTTTAGTTGAATATGGTTTTAGACTACCTTCAGCTTTAGATAATAGACCATTAAATTTTAATGAGTTTGAAAACGAAATTAATCAATTGATTTGTACATCTGCTACACCTGGAGATTATGAGTTGGGTAAAACTGGTGGTGAATATATAGAACAAATTATACGTCCAACAGGGTTATTAGATCCTGAGATAGAAATTAGACCAACACTTGGTCAAATTGATGATATTATTAACGAAATTAAAAAGAGGGTAGATAGAAAAGAAAGAGTGATGATTGTTACCTTAACTATTAAAATGAGTGAGGATTTAACATC
>CAVEUC010000033.1:0-4932 GCA_963619035.1 Lachnospiraceae bacterium GAM79 | reverse complement strand
TTGGAGCAACAAATGGAGGTAAAACTAAACCATTATCATCACCATGAACCATAATAATTGATCCAATAAGTCTAGTTGAAGCACCCCAGCTTGTTTGATGAGGAGTTTTAATTTTTCCGTCTTTATCAAGGTATTGTACACCAAACGCTTTTGCAAATTCTTGTCCAAAATAATGTGTTGTACCACTTTGTAAAGCTTTTCCATCATGCATTAAAGCCTCAATAGAATATGTTTCTTTAGCTCCAGCAAATTTCTCTTTATCAGTCTTTTTTCCTTTAATAAATGGGACAGCTAACAATTCTTTACCACACTTATCATAAATATCTAACATTCTTAAAGCTTCTTCCCTAGCTTCTTCTTCACTAGCATGCATTGTATGACCTTCTTGCCATAAGAATTCAGAACCTCTTAAAAATGGTCTTGTTGTCTTTTCCCATCTAACAACTGAGCACCATTGGTTATAAAGTTTTGGTAAATCTCTATAACTAGAAATAATATTTTTAAAATGATCTGTAAAAACACATTCACTTGTAGGTCTAATGATAAGTTTATCTTGTAATTCTTGTTGTCCACCAATTGTAGCGACTAAACATTCTGGAGCAAATCCACTAATATGATCTTTTTCTTTTTGAAATAAAGATTCAGGAATAACCATAGGCATATAAACATTTTGGTGACCAGTTTTCTTAAATTCTTCATCTAAGAATTTTTGAATTTGTTCCCAAATAGCATATCCATAAGGTCTATAAATAATAAAACCTTTAACTTCGCTATAATCCATTAATTCAGCTTTTTTACAAACATCTGTATACCATTGAGCAAAATCTTCATCTCTACTTGTAATTGATTTATTTTTAATATCCATAATTTAATCTCCTATTTATTAACCATATATAATAATTTTTTATTAACCTTTTTATCTAAAGGTAGTAACAACGTGTTATTCGGGCAAATAATATCTCCTGAAAAATAACATATACCACTTTTAATCAACATCTCTATTAAAGACCAAGAATTAACATTTAAACATATAATCGGTTTATTAAATTTAACAAACTTTTCTAATAATGAATGTATTTTAATAAAGTCCCTACTAGTTTGTTTTAAACCTACAACTTGTTTAAAATCAAATAAGAAATAGTTAAAGTTTTTATATGTAGAATCTTTTAATGAATAATCATTTAAATTAATAAATAATGCACATTCATATCCTTTAGATTGTACTCCTTTAATTACATGAATATATTCTTGGTCATCTTCAAAATCAATAAATTCATTATTTTTAAAAGTTAAAACTAGATTAGCTTCTTTAAGATTATTAATATGAGGAAATAATCTATTAGCGTATGCAATATCATCTAATTCAATTAAAGAAAATAATTTTAACACTGAATTATCTTTTTGAGAAACAAAGGAAGATACAGTCTTTTTTGTAACAAGAGAGAAACTTTCTTTTCTTAAATCAAATTGTATAGAAAACTTTCTAAATTCTTCAAAATTGTCGAAAGATCCATCTTTTAATATTGGTTCATATTGATATCCAAATGCAACAACTTTATTTTTATATAATCTAATAATTGGTTTAAAATAAATATCTAAAGATTCATTTCTAATAATTTTATTTACTTCGTTTATATATGTATTTTCAATAGTTTTAATTTCTTTAGATTCTGAATAGTAATATCCATAACTCTTGTTTTGTTCTAATAAATTTAATACGTATTTATTAATTGAAATTAAAGCTTCATTCATATCTTTATTCAATTCCAAACATTTACCAGCAATAACTACGTTATTATAAACATTAGTACAACCTAAAGCTTCAGAGAATGCATTGATCTTAAAAGAAAATAATTCGATATTTTTAATTAATTGATAATTATTAAAATATCTATTATCTATTATTGTAATTTCTAAAGGATTATCTTCATTAATAAAAGAATAAATATCTCCATCTTTTATTAAGTCAAAGAAAACATTTACAATTTTATAATATAAAGCTTTTTCATTGTATAAACTAAATTTTTCTTTTTTTGGAACAAATGAAATATGATATAAAGAACCTCTATTAAAATCTCCTTTAGAATACATTTCGTTAATTTCAGGATAGCTATAGAAAATTTTATGATCTAATTTAAGTTTACCAAATCTACCTTTTTTCTTTATTGATATTGGAATATTTTTTAAAACTGTTTTTTCTAAATAAAGAATACCGTTCTCTTTATCAATCTTTTTAACTTCTAATAAAACCTTGGTAGATTTAACATTCTTTCTATCAATATTTTTAATCTCAGTTAATAACATTACAAGTTCGTTCTCTGTAGGATCTTTTAAAGAAAGTAAATTTTCAAACCACAAACTAATTTCCTTTCTTTCTTTAAAAGTAAAAAATCCTAAAAAAGAATCATATTCACAATAATTAAATTTAGATGTATCAATATTAAAAAACCATTTAACATTTTTAGTTTTATAATTTACAACATATATACATGATGTTTTAAAATATTCTTCAATCTCTTTCTTTTGTTTAATGCTTTTATTTTTCGTAACGAAGAAATAAATAATTATGAAAATTAAAAAAGAAACAGATACCAAAACAAAAATTAAAATATAAATAGTTTTAAAATCAAGTTGGTTCAAAGATATATCTAAAAAATTTTCCATACTTTAAGTATTATATACTTTAAGTATGGTCTTAGACAAATTATTTAGATTTAAAATATATATTTTTTCTTGTATAATTTTTTATACGGAGAAATACCCAAGTGGTTGAAGGGGTCAGTTTCGAAAACTGATAGTGGATAAAACCAGCGAGGGTTCGAACCCCTCTTTCTCCGCCATAACTTGTTAATTATTTAAAAAAATATAAACTAATTTTAGGACATCTATAGATTTAATGTATAAACATCTTCTTGACATCTATAAATATTTTTAATAGCATGAAAATACCAAATAAATCAAAAAACCTATTAAATACTATGTTTTTTTGATGTCACATTTTTTAAAGGAGGTTATTATGCCAAAAGTTTTTGGATGGCAACACCTTACATTTATAGCTATTTATATAGTGATAGGTGTTACTTCATTGGTTTTAGGTAAACTATTTTTAAAAGAGAAGAAAGGGCAAGCGATTTTTATTAAAGTTTTGGCTGGTTTAACGTTATTTTTTAATATTGGTTGCAGAATAAGTGTTGGATATTATTTTGGTTGGAAATATGTTTTTCCTTCTACTATATGTTCTTTAACTAGCATCCTCTTGCCGATAATAGTATTATTTGGAAAAGAAAACCTAAAGGTTTATCATGGTCTTTGGTATATTGCATTAGTTGGAGGATTAGCAAGCACAATATATGCTGATTATGTTAGCCAAAACCCATCAATATTTTTCTTACCAACAATAACTGGTTTATTGCATCACGCATTTATTTTACTTATGGTTATCGCTATGATTTTATTTGATTGGTTTAGACCAAGTCTTAAAAAACGGTATTATTTCCCAATGATTTTTACTGGATATATAGCTGTAGGAACTTTTGCTTTACATGTTTTAGACATAAAAGATGCTATGTCAATTGCAACGCCAATAATAAGCGGAACTCCTATAAATTGTTGGTTTATTCTAGGAGTAGGAACAGCTTTAGAAGTTACAGTAACTTTAATCTATGAACTAATTTTAAAATATATTCAAAAGAAAAAAGCTACAACAAATTAAATTTAAAAAATTAGCAATTATCTAGATTGCTAATTTTTTTATTATTCTATTGGTTTTCTAAAGAATCTTCCGTAGACTTGATTTAATGGGAATTCATTAATAAAGCAATCAGGATCAGCTTTTTTACATATTTTAATAACAACTTTAGCTTCATGTTTTCTAACAGTCATATAGATGAGATATTTTTTATCTCCACTATATCCACCCTTTCCTTCAATAATTGTACAACCATGAGGAACATTAGCGATGATTGCTTGACTTAAATTTTCATTTTTAGTTATTATTTCGACACATTCTTTTTTATTAAAGACATTGATAGTATTTACAACCATTGAATTAAATACCATATAAAAACCTGTATACATAAACATTACGATAGCTAAAGATGGTGTAATCGCTTGAACCGCTCCTTCTATTCCTGAAATATCAACATTAGAAGCGTATATATTTCCTCCAGGAATCGTAGAGATAACACAATAAATAAATACTACAACAATATTAAAACTAGCTGAATATACACCGATTTGCTTACTCTTTTTTTCTCCATAATAGAAAGCAAGAATATCCATTCCACCAGTTGTACTATCAATTGAATAAGCTAAACATGCAGCTACTCCTGTTGTTAATGATGCGAATAAAATTCTAGCTATAGGTTGTTCAAATACGAAATTAGCAACCTGGTTAATTAAATCTGTTTCTTTAGTATTTGGTAAAATTAAACCAAATAGGGATACGAAAACAACATTAATTACTGTGTATATCGAAAACTTCTTTCCTATCTTACAAAAAGAAAAAATAATAAGAGGTACATTTAAAGCAGCATAAAATATCCAAAATAAAATTTCATTGTTTGTTGGATTATTTTTAATCCAACTTAATCCACATAATTCAAATATTTTAACAATTACTTGACTAGTACCACTCGCACTACAACTAGAAATAGTTAATAAAGTACTTTTTAAATAATTAGCTGCGTTATCTCCACTCATTCCATTAATATAACAAGGTAATACAGAATAATTTGGTTGAATAAAACATTTAAAACCAAAAGAAAAAATAAGAGCGCTTAATGCAGTAATCAACACATAATATGTATGTTTCAATATACTTTTTTGAGTTGGATGATCGAATAAGTAGTTAACAACTTTTCTTTTACTTCTATCAATTAAATTCATAACAATAATTATATTAATTTAAAATCAAAAAACAATAAATATATT
>CAVEUC010000032.1:0-26629 GCA_963619035.1 Lachnospiraceae bacterium GAM79 | reverse complement strand
ATATGCTATTTTATTTTTATTCCAATTATCTAATAAAAATTCATATTTAAACGCTATTTTATTAATAAAAATTGTTAAAGTTGTTGAATTTAATTGTTTTAAAAACTCTTCAAAACAAGAGCTTGAAAAATAAGACGAATATTCTTTTAAATCATTGGTATCGATATTGTTTTTTATTAATTCATTTAATTTTGATGAATAAATTTTATTTTCTTTAATCTTTTCTTTTTTAACGATAACTAAGTCATGATATTTTAAAATAAAATCATACATCTCAATTTCTTTATTTTTATTAATATCAATATTTTTTAATCCTAATTCAAAGAATAAAATTAAGCTAATAAATAAAAAAGCAAATAAACCAATTGCTATATATAAATTATTTAAAACAAAATAATAAAATATAGAAATTGATAAGGAAAAACATATATAAATTAAATACCTAATCATAGTAATATTAAATAACCATAAATACTTTTTCATATTTTAATGCATAAAAATTATAAACATCTATCTTTAAATCTACCTGAACATTTTTAGAATATTCACTCATATCAAGAAAGTAACCATTATCATTTTTTATAAAATATAAAAATGAAATATAATATTTTTCAATTTTATTTTTAAGAATTAAATTTAAATATTCTTTAAAATCTTTTTCAAAATTATCTTTAACAATATATTTAATGTTTTTTTCGTCTTTGACTATTTCGATCACATTATCATCGATTAATTTATTAGGAATCACTTCTAAAATATTATCAATTTCAACTTTTTTAATTCCTACATTATATATAGGATATAAAGAACTAATTAAAATACTGGCAATAAATATCAATAAATATTTCATAAGTATACCTCTTCATAATTGAAACAATCTAAAAAAGACCTATTTTCCTGTATAATCGTATTCTTTTCATTTCTTTCATTAAAAGTAAAAGAAATTTTATACTCAAAAATAAAATCAAATCTTCCATTAATATTGTTTAATACCAATTGAACATCTTGATTATTAAAATATTTATAATAATTATTCGGAAAATATAATTCATTTACTTCTAAATTATAAAAATCGTTTTTAATGTTACTAAGTAAAAAATTTGATGTTTCTAAATAAAATTTTTTGTCATTGAATGTATTTAATACTCCTTCAATGTATTCCCCATTTAAAGGTAAATTACACCAATTTAAATCGTACTCTAAAATATCTTTAAATATTTTTTCTCTATCGTAAATTTTAAAGTTTATTCCATCTAAGCTTTTTAAATTATCCATTTTAATCTTAATTTTTTTAAAATCTAAAAAATTATAATATTCAAAATTAAATGCATTAATAACACTATCAAAATTAAAATTTAACAGATTGTAACTTACCTTATTATCTTTGCATGTTACACTTTCTACTACTATTACATTAGATAAAGAAGAAGATATTGAATCAGATGTAAAATCTATAAAAAAATAATCTAAGGTATTAATTTCTATATTGTATTCAAATTTAATACGAAAGTTATTAGATATCTCGTATTTTGGAATGTTAAATTTGAAATAGTAATTTTTAAAAGATAATTTATATATTGATTTTAAAGATTCGTCATTTTCATATGTATAACTACCATTTTCATTATAAACACCCATAGAAAGGTTAAATTTTTCTTGATTATATTTCTTCGCAATTATATGAACTTCACCAAAAAAATAATCATCATTAAAATTATTTTTATTAAAATTAAACTCTATATCAGCTAATTCTGATACTTTATATTCATGATCACTAAAATTAGTATTAATGTTATTTTCAATACCAAATACATTTAAACAATAAATAATTAATAAAAAACGTCTTGCTATCATCACTATACAAGACGTTAATATTTACTATTTTTTAACCTATGATTCGTAAAGTTTATAAATATCGTTGTAATTTACCTTAATAAACTTCCTGATTTTATCTAACGCATTTTTTATATGCTTATATGTTGTTTGATAGCTTATTTTAAATTTTATTGATATATCTTTTATGTTCTCTGAATTTAAAAACATCATAACTATCGCTCTTTCTTTTAAAGTCAATTTAGCTTTATTATCAACTATTGTATTCGTATAAATTTCATCTTGAAGTATTAAATCTCTAACATCATTAGATTCTTTTTCTCCTTCAAATCGCTTGTTAGCGATAACAAGTTCCAAGTTTTCTTGTTCATTTTCAAAAGGAACATAAATTTTAGAATTATATCTAGAATAATATCTAATTTCACTTTGAACTGTCTTTAAATAATAAAATTTTAAAACATTATCAAAATCATAAGCATTATCTATATCAAGTTTCTCGTAAAGTGTTACTAACGTATCCACTACAAGATCTTCTAAGTCACCATAATTAATACCTATTTTTTTAACATTTGGATAAAAACTATTAATTAATGGTCTACATATTTCCACAGCGTGATTTAATATTTTTCTTTGAGCACCCTTATCTCCATATTTAGATTTTTTAAATATTTCTAATAACTCTTTTTCTTTCTCCATATTTACCCTTTATCAATTATCGATTACGAATTTGATAAAGTGCAATTGAACACGCAACACTGGCGTTTAAACAATCTACATGACCACTCATAGGAATTTTACAGATCATATCACAGTTTTCTTTGACTAATCTAGAAATTCCAAATCCTTCACTACCTACGACAACACATAAAGGTACATCTTGAGGGATATCTTTTAAAGTTTGTTCCGATCCTCCATCTAAGCCAATAATCCAAAAACCCATCTTCTTAAGTTTTTTAATTGTTTGAGATAAATTTGTAACTTGAACACAGTCGACATAATTTATTGCTCCAGTAGAAACTTTTGCAACAGTTTCATTAAGTTTAACTTGTCCGTTACTTTTAAAAATAACACCATTGATAGAAAAAGCATCACCACTTCTTAAAACAGCACCTAAATTATGTGGATCGTTCAATTCATCAAGCATAACTAATAATGGATTTTTAATATTTTTTAATTTATCGACTAAATTATCAAAAGATAGAACTTCTTTATTCTTTATAAACCCTACAACACCTTGGTGAAGAGCATTATGAGTCAATTTATCAAGCTCGTATTTTTCAACATAAAAAATTTTAACTCTGCTTTTTTTAGCTTCTTCAAGAATTTTGTTGTTTGAGTACCCTTTCACTAAATAAAGCTTTGTAACACTCCCAAGTTTTAAAGAACTCATAATAGTGTTTGTACCATATATAATATCCATTTTTATAACCTCTTTTAATTTTATTTTTAGTATTTTTAAATAAAAGCACTATTAAAATTTTTTAGCCTAGATATAAATATCTAGGCAAAAAATTGAATAAATTAGTGTAAAATTTTAACTTCTATCGGTTCACAAGCAATGCTTACTTGACTTAAATAATTATTAATTTTTTCTTTTTCTAAACATGCGATTTTAAAAACAACTCTAACATAATTATTTCCATCTTTTCTAACCATCGATGAAGATATATCTTTAATTGTAATATTCATCTTTTCAGAAATATCTAATATTTTAGATAAAACTGGAACATCATCTTTAACAACTATCATGACGTTACTATTTTTCTTACTAGCTAATAATTCAAATTTAGAGAATGTTGTTAAACATAATATAGCGATAACTGTAGTTAAAGAAGCAATGACGAAATACCCTTCACCACAGCACATTCCAATTGCCATAGTAACCCAAATTGAAGCAGCTGTTGTTAATCCTTTAACATTAAAACCATTTTGAATAATACTTCCAGCGCCTAAAAATCCGATACCAGTAACACCTGCTGCAGCAAATCTCATCGGATCTCTTGTCGCACCATTACTTAATCCATATACTGAAAGAATCATAATTAAAGAAGAACCTAATCCAATTAAAATATGCGTTCTAAAACCAGCAGCATGACCATTAATTTCTCTTTGAAATCCGATACATCCACTGAATAAAGTAGCAAGCAATAAAGAAAGAACAATTAAAATAATATTGCTTCCAATTGGATTCATCGCACCATTAAAACCGTTGTTAAACCACTCTACAATTTGACCATCAATGGTGTTTGACCAAATCGCACTAGATTTATCTTCTGCTGTAGTTAAAACATTAACAAGAAAATTTGAAATCATAGCCCCTCCTTAAATTATTTTAAGTTCTATCAATTTGTTTCTTAAAATATCACTTTTAGCAAAATCTTTATTCTTTTTTGCTTCGATATATTCATTATAAATCATAATTTCATCTTTTGAAAATTCTTTATATTCATAATGTAAACCTAATATCCAACAAATATCACTTATACAATTAAATAATTCATTAATTTTATCAAAATCGATTTCTTTACTTCTGATTAATCCATTAGCTTGTTTAATTAAATCTAATAAGTAAGTTACACCATTACTAATATTCATATCATCAGCTAAATATTCTAAAAATGGATTAATCAATGTAGATTTAATATGTGAATACTTATTATTCATACCTAAAATTAAATTCATTTGCTTATAGCAATTATCTATTTTTTGAATGATAGATTTAGTATCTTGAATAGTTTTATCGCTCAAATTAATAATGCTTCTATATGGAGCATTAATTAAAAATAATCTCAAAACATCAGCACCGTATTCTTCGATAGCATCTTTTGCTAAAATTACATTGCCTAAAGATTTAGACATCTTATCACCGTTAATATTCATCATCGCATTATGTATCCAATAATTCGCAATTTTATTGTTGTGCATTGCCATAGCTTGAGCGATCTCATTTTCGTGATGTGGGAATTTTAAATCCATTCCACCACCATGAATATCTATTTTTCCATTAAAAATAGAATCAATCATAACACAACATTCAGTATGCCATCCAGGTCTACCTAAACACCATTTAGTATCCCATTTAATACCTTTTTCTGTCTTTTTCCATAATAAGAAATCTAAACTACATTTCTTTTTAGTGTTTTCTTCAATTCTTGCTCCTGAAATTAAGTCATCGATATTTATCTTTGATAAACAACCATAATCTTTAATTGATTTAACATCAAAAAACACTTCACCATCAAAGCAATATGCATTTCCTTTTTCAACAAGACCGTCAATATAAGAAACAATTTTATCAATATATTCAGTAACTCTAGGATTTTTATAAGCTTTTAAAACATTTAATTTATCTAAACAATCTCTATATCTAGAAATATATCTTTCACTTATTACTTTTTCTTCAACACCTTCTTCAATAGCTTTATTAATAATTTTATCGTCTACATCAGTATAATTACTAACAAACTTAACGTTATAGCCGACATAAGTAAAAAATCTACATAAAGTATCAAAAAAGACTACTGGTCTCATATTTCCAATATGTGGATCGTTATATACGGTTGGACCACAAACGTATATTTTTAATTCGTTTTCAGTGATAGGAACGAATTTTTCCAATTTATTTGTTAAAGAATTGTATAACTTAATTTCCATAGTATAACCTCTTTTAGAATTATAACATATTTTTTAAATAATTTAACTTTTATATACTTATAGTATATAATTATACTAAATATTTTAAGTATTTGTTGGAGGAAAAATATGAAAAGATCATTAAGTGGTATAAAACCTACAGGAAAGTTGACTTTAGGCAATTATATTGGCGCTTTAAAACAATTTAAAAAATACGAAAACGATTACGAAAACTTCATTTTTATAGCAGATTTACACGCCTTAACTCTTCCTATTGATCCATTAGAATTAAGAAAAAATACCAAAGATATCGTCGCATATTATCTTGCAGCTGGATTAGATCCTGAAAAAACTACAATCTTCTTACAAAGCGATGTTAGTGCCCATTCTGAAATAAATACGATTTTACAAAATTATTTATATATGGGTGAGCTTTCAAGAATGACTCAATTCAAGGATAAATCAAGTAAAATGAATAAATCAGCTATTGGTTTAGGTATATTTGCATATCCTGTTTTAATGTGTGGAGATATTTTGTTATATAATGCAGATGTTGTTCCTGTTGGAGAAGATCAAAAGCAACATGTTGAACTATGTCGTGATTTAGTTAATAGATTTAATCATAGATACGAAAAAGAAGTTTTTACAATGCCTGAGCCTATCACTCCTAAAGTTGGAGCTAGAATTATGTCTTTATCAGATCCTACTAAAAAGATGTCAAAAAGCGATCCAAAAGGTGATATTTTCTTAAGCGATGATTTAAATGTAATTAGAAAGAAAATAATGTCAGCTACTACTGATTCTGACACTAATATTTATTATGATCCAGAAAATAAACCTGGAATTTCAAATCTTTTAACAATTTACGCTTCACTTAATGATATCTCAATTAAAGAGGCTGAAGAAAAATTTAAAGATTGTCATATGTATGGTGAATTTAAAAAAGCTGTTGCTGAAACTGTTATCAATGAGCTTGAACCATTTAAAAAGCGTTACGATGAAATAATTAAAAGTGGAATTATCGATGAAGTCTTAAGAAATGGAGCAATAAAAGCTAGTAAAGTTGCTAATAAAACATTAACAAAAGTTAAAAAAACAGTAGGATTATACGTCCACAATTAGTTTATAAAAATTATATTTTATAAGAGATGCTAAGTTTAGAAAGTATCTCTTTTTCTTTTTTATTTATTGGCGCAATAAAAGTCTTATTTGATAAGTAAGCTAATTCTCCAGTTAAGTTTTTAAAAACTATTTTATATGAATGTAAAAATTGGGAATCATAGTTAAATTCAGTATTAAATGCCTTGTTAATTTTATAATCTCCATATTTAGAATCACCAACTAAAGGATGTTTAATTTCTTTAAAATGAACTCTAATTTGGTGAGTTCTTCCAGTGATAAGTTGAACCAACAATAAAGAATAGTCGTTATTTCCACCTATTTTTTTATAAATAGTTTTAGCTTCTTTTCCACCGTTTTTAATCGATGAAACAAAAACTAAACCTTTTTCTGTATCTTTTTTTAATGGTAAATTTATCTCTCCAGTTATATCGGTTTTTCCATTAACTAAACAAATATAATATTTTCCTAATTGCTCTTTTGTTTTAAATAACTCTAGTAATTCCTGACTGGATTTTAAATTTTTAGCAAAAATAACTAACCCGCTTGTATTTCTATCTAATCTATGGACTGGACTAGGAACGTAATTTTTTCCATCGTTGATAAACTCGCCTTTATTAAATAAATAAGCCTGAACTTTATTTGTTAATGTTAGTCTTTTTTCTTCGTTATCCCCGTGAACCAATAATCCTTTTGGTTTATTAATAATTAAAATATTATTATCTTCGTATATTATATTTAAATCATCACATTTTAAAGTTTCTATTTTTTTAGGATTATTAAACTCTTCTAATGCAGAATCCTTTATATAAATTTGAACTAGATCATCTTTTTTTAAAATATAATTTTTATCAACCCGATGACCATTAACTTTAATATCTTTTTTTCTAAATGTTTTATAAATAAAACTTAAAGGAGCATCGTTTAAATACTTTCTAACAAATTTATCGATTCTTTGATTACAATTTTTATCATTTATTAAAATTTCTTTCATTTTTATTGTGACAACTCCTTATTTTATTGCTATAATTTTAAAGCACGTGGAGAAATACCCAAGAGGCTGAAGGGGTGGGCTTGGAAAGCTCATAGGCTGTAAAAGGCGCGAGGGTTCAAATCCCTCTTTCTCCGCCACTTATAAAATTAATAGTCGAGATTAATTCTCGACTTTTATTATACATTTAATTTAATGTTTTAAAAAAGGACTTTATCAGTCCTTTTTATTTTTATTTTTGATTTATTGTCGAATCTTTTATTTCGTCAACAACATTTGAATTGATAGCTTCAAGTCTTTGTTTTCTTCTTGATTGTTTTTCTTCACTTCTCTCTTCACTTTTTGTAATTACATTAAGTGCTAAAGCAAATATCAAAGCACCAGCAAGAAGTAACGCAACGCCTAACCAAGTTAATGTTAAACCAAATTTTAATGCAGTTGCCATTCCAGTGTTTACACTATGAAATGGATTGTTATTTGGTCCGTAATCACCAATTAAGCCTAATATAGTTAAAACCAATCCAACAAAAAGGAAAAGTAAACCAATACTTAAAGCTGCAGATTGTCCGATGGTCCTACCTTTAAATAACTTCATTACTATTCAGCTTTTTGAGCAGCAGCTGCCTCTTCTTTAGCTTTTTGGTTATCTTGAATTAATTCATTAATTAATTCTGGATAAATTGATTTCCATTCATCTTCACTATCTTTAACAAATGCTGCAATTTTAGCGTTTGCATCATTGATTACATCAGCAAAAGTTTTTCCTGTTGGAAGTAATCTCTTACCGTTCATCATTTCGATAGCTGGCCATAATGCGTCGACAACATTAGTATAAACTTCATCGTTACATGTAGCATATTGTCTAACCATACCAAGAAGGTTAACAATCTTATTTAAATCTTGTTCGATGAAATTTGATTGAGGTGTCTTTTCACCATTTGCTTCTTTTCTAGCTTTATTGTATTCATCGAATTGTTTAAATAATTCTCCACTTAATGATAAGAAAGCAACAGCTCTATAATATCTTTCATCAGCATGTCTTAATTTAACAATCTTTTCTTCTAAAACATTGTTTTGTCTAGCGTAATTAACATGTAATTCAACGATAGAATTTAATTCTTCGTGAAGAGGCATAACAGATTCGAAAATTTTAACATTTTGAGCGTGATCAACTCTTAATCCATCAGCAGCTTTTTTAACAACTGTTGATTTTTCGCTATAAAAATCTTCACCAAATTTTTCAAGTTTCTTCTTTAATTCTTCACCTTTTTCACCATTATTTGCTAAAAATTGTTTTAATGGTGTATCTAATTTAATTTCATTGATAATTCCGTTTTGTTTGTAATCATAGAAATTAACATCATATGCTTCTTTGTTTATTGTGTATTCTAATGTATCCTTAACAAGTGAATTATAATAAACTAAAGAAACGATAACACGACTAATAGTATTCATAATAAAAACTCCTTAACTACTATATTTTACTATTTTTATAAAATATATCTACTATATTTTATTAAAATTTAATAAATATACCTAGATAAATCTTCAAATTTATCTATTGTATATCTTGCGTATTTCTTTACGCTATTTGGAGAATGATCCATACAGAAACTATTTTCATAAAATTCTTTAAACATTGAAATGTCGTTTCCACTATCTCCAACAACATAAACATCTTTTTTATCGATGTTATTAATTTCAACAAAATCTTTTAAAGCATTAGATTTTGAGCACCCTTTTAAAGTGATTTCAATGACGCTAGTCGACCAAGAACATTCAAAATTTTCGTATGAATTTCTTAAAATCTTATTTGCTTCCCTAGCAGCGTTCATCTTTCTTTTTGTTATCCCAAAAAATAACATAATCTTATAGATATTACCATGCTCTAATTCTTCTTCGTAATCTTCTTCGTTAAACGATAATTTTTCAGCGTATATTTTTTGGTTTTTATAATAAATTTTACTGCCAAATCTTATTAATTTTGATTTTGTTTTTAAGTGAACTGTGACGCCTTTATCAGTCATAAGGAAAACCCCAAAATTATGAAAAGTTTCAAAAGTTTCTTTAATCAAAATTTTTGCTTCTTCATTAGGAATAACCTTTTTCTCAATAAATTTTCCATCACTATAAATGCAAGATCCATTAAATCCGATAACAGAAGCAGGTCTATCTAGTTTTTTAATTACCAATTTACAGTAATCGACGCTTCTTCCAGAAATCAATATAACTTTTCCGCCTTTATCTATAAAATTTTGCAACAAAAATAAATTTGGTGCATAAATCATATTCTTTTTATCTCGTGGATAAAATAATGTTCCATCTAAATCAGTGGCAATAACTTTCATATTTAAAATTATATTATTTTATAAAACAACCTTATTATCAGCTTGGATTAAACCATATCCACCATCATTTCTTTTATACAAAACACTGATTTTTTCATCATCTGTATCTAAATAAACATAGAAATCATGTCCGATTGCTTCCATTTCAATAATTGCATCTTCCATTGAAATAGGTTTTAAATTATAGTTTTTAGTTTTAACAATTTGATCGACTTCACTTTCAGTTTCATCTTCAATTTCATCATAAATAATAGATTTTCCAATACCTTCTTTAGAATATCTATTTTCTAATTTAGTTTTTAATTTTCTCATTTGACCTTCTAATTTATCAACAGAAAGATCAATTGCTGCATATAAGTCATCATTTTTAACTTCACTTCTAAAAACAACATCTTTTGTTCTTATAGTAATTTCAACTTTAGCGCCTTTTTTATAACTTCTTACAACAGCTCTACATTCAACATTTTCCGAATCCTCGAAATATTTATCCATCTTACTAACTTTTCTTTGAATCGCTGAAGAAATTCCTTCTGTAACAGTAATATTTTTACCGACAATTTGATATTTCATATATCATTCCTCCTATTTATCTTCTCTACTTATATTATAGTAAATAACTCAATTTTTTAGTAGTAATATATTTCAAAAAAATAATATTTTTATCATTTAAAGTTAGTTTAGACTGACCATTTTTATATTGATTTTTAATATAAATAAATATATATTAAAATTACTAAATTTAGGAGGTGAAGTTATGAAGTTAGTTGTTGATAGCGATACATGTATCGGTTGTGGTCTTTGTGTTGGTACATATGATTCTGCTTTTACATTTGATGATGATGGAAAAGCAAAAGTAATTGGTGATTTAGATGAATCAAGTGCAGAAGATGCAATCGCTAATTGCCCAGTAGGTGCAATCTCTAAATAAGATTTATTTAATAAAAAATCTCTCGAATAAACGAGAGATTTTTATTTGTTATTTTTTTCTATAATTAATTTCAATGGTTTATATGTTGCAAAAGTAACTAAACCAACTACACCATCTTTAATTAAGTTAAATGGTAATAAAAATGTGTAAATTATTTTAGGATCTTTAGCTGTTTTAATTGAGTTATCAAAAGCAGAAAACAAACTACCTATCGTTACCATCGCTTCATCATAAGTTTTTGCTGTAGGATTAAAATAAAATCCATATAAAGGGTAAATAGTATATAATCCAATAACACAACTAAATAATAATTGAGAAGCTAATCCAACAAAGAAAGATATTAAAGCACCTTTAAAGTTTCTACATTTTTTATATATAAATACAGCTGGTAAAATAAATGCAGTTGTATATATTAAATCAGCTAATACTCCAATACCACCAGTTTGAGGAATGTCTGTTATTAACTTAAATAAAGATTTTAATATAATTATCGCGATAGCTTCTAAAGGTCCAAAAGCGTAACCTGCAATTAAAATAGGTATTTCATCAAAATGTATTTTTAAAAATGTTGGGGTGAAAGGTAAAGAAAATTGTAAATAAGGAACGCAATATAAAATAACCGATAATCCACCAAATATCGCAACTCTAACAATAAAATCGATAACTTTTCTTTTTTTCATAATTATTAAAAAATATTATAGATTCTTTTATTTATTTATCAACTTTATTAATTCTTTTTTTAGCTTATTATATTCTCTTTTTTTATTACATTTTATTGTTAATGTTAATTTTGAATCATCAAAATTCAATATGTTTTCTGATATATTTTTGTTTTTATTTTTAATTAATCTTTCACTTTCCCTAACACTTAGATTTTCATTTATAATCTTATGATAATAATAAATTGCTTCATCATCACTTAATCCTATTAAAACCTTAACATTACCATAACTTACTTTGAAATTATTTAAAGCTAAAAATATTTCAGAAGGCATCTTCTTTAAATTAATAATATTACTAACTTGAGGTATAGATTGACTTAAAATAGTAGATAAATCTTTTAATTTATACCCAAATTCATCATATAATACATTTAATATTAAAGATTGTTCTGCTTTATTGACGTTTCTATGATCTACAATATCAGAAAGAACGGTTAATAACTCTTCTTCTTTATTTAAATTTAAAATAATACAAGGAAGAGACATAGTTCCAATAAGTTTACTAGCCATCAATCTTCTTCTTCCAATAATAACTTCATAATGATTTTCTTTATAAACTACATAAAAAGGATTATAAATTCCGTGTTCAATTAAAGAATCTTTAATTTTTAGAATTTCAGTTTCATCTACAATTGCTTCTTTTAGATATTCATTATCTTCAATTTCATTATTATTTATATATTTAATATTTTCTTTAGAGTAATTTTCGTTAATTTTAGAAACTACATCATTTTTAGAAAATTTCTTAATTAAAGTTTTTAAATCGCTTTTAATTAATTTACTTGTTTCTTTCATTATCTAAAACCTCTTTAGCAAGTTTTTTATATGCTAAACTACCTTGACTTGTTGGTTTATAAATTATCGCTGGTAATCCTCTTGCAGTTGATTCGCTTAATGAAATATTTCTAGGAATAATGACCGAAAATGTTTTTTCTCTAAATAAATTTTTAACTTGATCAACTACTTCTTGACCTAATTTTGAACGGGATTCATACATTGTTAATAAAAATCCTTCAGTAGATAAATCTTTATTATAATTTTCTTGAACTTTTGATATAGTTCCTAAAATTTGAGCTAATCCTTCAAGTGCAAAATATTCACATTGAACAGGAATTAATACACTATTTGCTGCAACTAAAGCGTTAATACATAAAATTCCTAAAGAAGGAGGGCAATCAATAATAACGTAATCGTAATGTTTTTTTAAATTCTTTAAACTATCTTTTAATAGTGTAAAAGGTTCAATATTTTTTAAATAAATTTCACTTTCCAAATTAGATAATTTTAAATTAGTAGGAATTAAATCTAAATTTTTCATTGGAGTTTTTCTGATTACTTTATTTATATCCACATCTAAAATTAATGAATCAAAAATATTTTTATTGATTAAAGATATATCGACACCTAATCCTCTACTAGAATTTCCTTGAGGATCTAAATCGATAATCAAAACTTTTTTATCAAGTTCAGCTAATGCTGCTGCTAAATTGATGGTTGTTGTAGTTTTCCCAACTCCACCTTTTTGGTTTGCGATTGCTATTGTTTTCATAACTATAATGGTCTCTTAACTATTTGAGAATATACACGAGGATATTTCTTGTTACATTCTCCAACTTTCTTAATTATTATATTAAATCTTTCTTCATTTATAAAAGGTAAAGTTTCAATTTTTGTTTCTATTACTTTACTTGATAACACTTTTAAAGCGTTTTTAGATTCATTAATTTCTTCTTTATATTTTTGACCTTTCATAGCGATTAAATAACCTTCTTTTTTTAAAAAAGGTATTGAAATCTCAAGTAAAATATTTAAAGAAGCAACTGCTCTAGTTACAATAAAATCAAAATATTCAAAATAACTATTTGTTAATTCTTCACTTCTTTTATTTATAACAATAACATTATCAAGTTTCAGTTCTTTTTTAACTTTTTCTAAAAAATTAGCTCTTTTTGTTGTTGGTTCTACTAAATAAAAAATAGCGTTAGGGTAAATAATCGCTAAAGGAATTCCTGGAAAACCAGCCCCACTCCCTAAATCCATTATTACTTTATTATTTAAATCGAAATAATCACCAATCAAAATGCAATCATAAAAATGTTTAATGTAAAATTCTTCATCATCTATAATTGCTGTTAAATTTAAAAATTTATTAGTTTCAAGAACTAAATCTTTATATTTATTTAATTTTTCGTTATTTTTAATCTCTTCTAAACTTATCATATTTTTTTACTTTTAACATTCATGATTAATATTGCAATATCGCTAGGATTTACCCCACTAATTCTACTAGCTTGTCCAATATTTATAGGTTTGACTTTATTTAATTTTTGTCTTGCTTCTAAAGCCAATCCATCAATTAAAGAATAATCGATATCAGTAGATAAAGCTATATTTTCCAATTTATTAAATTTAACAACCTCTTTTCTTTCTCCTTCGATATATCCTTCATATTTTGCACAAATTTCAACTTCTTCTTCACCGTTTTTATCAAGTGATAATTCACTAGGAATATCAATAAAATTCTTTAAAAAACTATATGTTATACCGTTTCTTTTTAAAATATCACAAGCTAAAACTCCACTGCTCAATTTTTCGTATCCATAATCAGCTAAATAATCATTAATTTTACTAGTCTCGCCTAAATAAGTGCTTTTTAATATTTTTAAAATCTCTTCAATCTTATTCTTTTTATCAACAAATTTTGAATATCTAACATCATCGATCAATCCGATATTATGTCCAATTTCAGTTAAACGTAAATCAGCATTATCGCTTCTTAAAAGCAATCTATATTCTGCTCTACTTGAAAGTAATCTATAAGGTTCTTTAGTTCCTTTAGTAACTAAATCATCAATCATGACACCAATATAAGCTTCATCTCTTTTTAAAATTAATGGAGTTAAATCATCAATATATCTAGAAGCATTAATACCTGACATTATACCCAATGCAGCAGCTTCTTCATATCCGCTAGTTCCACAAATCTGTCCAGCAATAAATAATCCTTTATATTTTTTACACATTAAAGAAATATCATATTCAAAAGAATCAAATGCATCATATTCAATTGCATAAGCATATTTTAAAATTTTAGCGTTTTCTAATCCAGGTAAAGAATGAACCATTAAATCTTGAACATCTTTAGGCATCGATGTAGAAAACCCTTGTAAATAAACACTATTTGTATCGTAACTTTCAGGTTCTAAAAACAATTGATGTCTAGGTTTATCTTTAAATCTAACCAATTTATCTTCAATAGAAGGACAGTATCTTGGACCTACACCTTTAACAATTCCACCATACATCGCACTATCAAGCAAATGGTCGTTAATAATTTTATGTGTTTCAGGAGTTGTATAAATTAAATAACATGGTTCTTGTTCTTCTATCTTTTTAAATTTTGTAGATTCGTAACTAAAACCTTGATCTTCAACATTTCCTAATTGAATTTCACCTTTACTATAATCGATACTTTCTTTAGCGATTCTTTGTGGTGTCCCAGTTTTTAATCTTTGTAAACTTAAATGCATCTCATCTTTTAAAAAGTCACTTAAACCAACACTAGGTTTTTCTCCATCAGGTCCACCGCTAGTTTTATTATGGCCAACTAAAATCTCACTATTCATGTAAGTTCCAGTTGATAAAACAACCGCTTTTGAAGTTATTTTCTTTCCATCTTTTAAAATAACGCCGTAAACAATATCATTTTCAAAAAGAATACCTACAACTTCTCCTTCTAAAACTGATAAATTTTTCTGTTCTTTAATTAATTCTTGTACTCTTGCAGGATATCTTAATTTATCTTCTTGAGCTCTTAAACATCTAACACCAGGTCCTTTCGCAGTATTTAACATCTTCATTTGAAGATAATCAAAATCAGCAGCTTTACCCATCGTTCCACCTAAAGCGTCAATTTCTCTAACAACGATTCCTTTTGCGCTTCCTCCAATAGAAGGATTACAAGGCATATTAGAAATCATCTTAAAATTTAAAGTTATCAATAATGTATTTTTATTCAGTTTAGCTCCAGCCATACAAGCTTCAACACCAGCATGACCACCACCAACAACAATTAAATCGTAATCATAATTAATATTTAACATAATTACCCTATACTTCCTTCCATATCTAATTTTATAAGTTGATTAAGTTCAACAGCATATTCCATCGGAAGTTCTTTTGAAAATGGTTCAATAAATCCCATAATAATCATTTGAATAGCATCTTTTTTACTAATTCCTCTACTCATTAAATAAAATAATTGATCTTCATTAATTTTACTAACTGTAGCTTCGTGTTCTAAATAACTTGAATTATTAAAGCATTCATTAGTTGGTATAGTATCGGATTTAGATATATCATCCAAAATTAGAGTGTCACATTCAATATGGGTTTTAGAGTTGGTAGCATTTTTCATAATTCTAGCAGTTCCTCTATAATTACAAATTCCTCCACCTCTAACTATCGATTTAGAAATAATTTGACTAGATGTGTTTTTAGCTTCATGAATCATTCTCGCTCCAGCATCTTGAAATTGTCCACCTTTTGCTACAGCAATTGAAATACAAACACCTCGAGAACCTTCTCCTCTAAGAATTGTTCCAGGATATTTCATATTTATTTGACTGCCAATATTTCCATCGATCCATTCCATAGTAGCATTTTCATAGCATACTGCTCTTTTTGTAACTAAATTGACAATATTATTAGACCAGTTTTGAACTGTTGAATATCTACACTTTGCTCCTTTTAAAATTACAATTTCAACAACAGCAGCATGTAAGGAATCTTCACTATAAATAGGTGCAGTACAACCCTCAACATAATGTACATCACTTCCTTCATCACAAATAATTAAAGTTCTTTCAAATTGACCTGTTTTTTGATTATTAATTCTAAAATACGATTGTAAAGGCTTATCTAATTTAACATTTTTAGGAACGTAAATAAAAGATCCACCACTCCAACAAGCACTATTTAAAGCACTAAATTTATTGTCATTTGTATGAACAACAGTACCAAAATATTTTTTAAATAAATCAGGATATAATTTTAAAGCCATATCTGTTGATAAAAAGATAACACCTTTTTCTTCAACCTCTTTAAGCATATTATGATAAACCATTTCGGATTCATATTGAGTAGCAGCACCACTTAAATATTTTTGTTCAGCTTCAGGAATACCTAGTTTATTAAATGTATTTTTAATAGTTTCAGGAACATTATCCCAACTTTGTTTTTCACCTTTTACATAACGAGTAAAATAGGTGTAAGAATTAAAATCGAGTTTAGTTGTATCAGGACCGAATTTAGGAAAATCTAATTTTAAAAATGTTTTATATGCATCTAATCTAAATTTTAACATCCATTCTGGTTCGTTTTTTGCACTAGAAATAGCCTTAATAACATCTTCATTTAAACCTTTTCCGGTATCTACAATAGATTCGACGTCATCTTTAAAATCATATTTATATTTATCTTCAAATTTAATATCATTTTCCGCCATGATTACAATCCTCATCTAATAATTCTTTGATACCATTACAGCCTATGGTAGCACATTTAATTCTTGCAGCTTGTTTATGAGTATTTACAAAAACTAAAGCTTCATCCAATACTGAATCATCATATTCTTTTTCATAAATCATATTTAAATATTGATCTAAAATATATAAAGCTTGCTCTTTATTTTTACCTAATGTTAAGTCACACAAAATGTCTGTACTAGAAGTTGAAATAGCACATGCAACACCGTCAAAATAAGCTTCTTTTACAACATCATTTTCTAACTTTAAATATATAGTTATATCATCGATACAACTATCAGAATCCATTCTAATTTTTAAAAAAGAGTCAGGATTTTCAGGTGTTTTTTTATGTAATGGACTGTTGTAATGGTCCATAATAATTTCACGCATCATTTGCGGATCAAGAGAAATAGGCATCTAAAAAATCACCTCCAGTTTTTAACGCTTCAACAAGCTTATCAATATCTTCGTAAGTGTTATAAAAATATAACGAAATACGAACTGTTCCAACAGTTTTTAATAAATCTTTTAATAATTTAGCACAATGTTCTCCGCTTCTAACACAAATTCCTTTGCTATTTAAGTAACTTGCTTCGTCTTGAGGGAAAACACCTTTTACATTAATTGTAATGATTCCTGTATCAGCTTTTTCGTTATAAATAATAACGTTATCAATCTTTTTAATCTTTTCAATAGCATAGTCTCTTAAAGACTTTTCGTATTCAAAAATATTATCAATACCAACTTCATTTAAATAATCTACACTAGCACCTAAACCATAAATTCCTTCAATGTTTAAAGTACCTGCTTCAAATTTTGCTGGTGGTGCCAAAAAAGCGACGTTACCACACATATCAAAACGTGCATTATCTCCACCTCCGCTCATTAAAGGATCCATTATTTTAAGTAAATCAAATTTACCATACATAATTCCAATTCCAGTAGGACCAACCATTTTATGACCACTAAAAGAAAGGAAATCACAATCTAAATCTTTAACATCTGTCTTCATATGAGGAACAGATTGAGCACCATCACAAACAACAACAGCACCATATTCATGAGCTATTTTACAAATTTCTTTGATAGGAGTAATAAATCCTAAAACATTGGTAACCATCGCAATAGAAACTACTTTAGTATGTTTTGTAATACTCTTTTTAAAATTTTCTACTGTTAATCGCCCTTCTTCTGTTAAAGGAATATATTTTATTTTAGCTCCAGTTAATTCACTAACTTTAAACCAAGGTAATACATTGCTAGCATGTTCAGCTTCAGTTAATAAAATTTCATCATCAGCTTTTAAAAATTTAAAACCATAGCCAAAAGCTATAGTATTTAAACTCATGCTTGTTCCACTAGTAAAAACAACTTCCTCTTTATTAGCATTAATAAACTTAGCAACTTTTTCTCTAACTTCATCAACTCTTTTGTCTACTTTAAAAGCTAAATCATAATCTCCTCTATGAGAATTAGCGCATTCATCAAGATAATATTCATTACATGCTTTTATAACTGAATATGGTTTAAAAGTTGTAGCAGCATTATCTAAATAAACCAGTTCATGACCTTGTTGAACTTTATTATTAAACATAGGAAAATCTTTTCTAATTTTTTTAACATCGAACATAACTAAAATGTACTCCCTATAATATCTTCTATTTCGTTTTTAACATCTTCATTAAAATGCTTTTCAATTGGTATAATATACCCTAAAACAATTAACTTTCTAACAGTTTCAATATCGATTCCCCTACTCATTAAGTAATAAAGATGATCGTTATTAATAGATCCAATTGAACAAGCGTGATTAGCTTTAATATCATCGCATTCAATTTTTAAAATTGGTGAAGCAATTCCACGACTTTCTTTATCAAAAAGAATGATTTTAACATCTTGACTTGCTTTAGATTTAATAGATTCTTTAGGAATATAGGAATCACCTTTTACAGAGATTTCACTTTCATTTAAACTAACTCCAAATCCTTTTAAATTAGATTCAGTAGTTTTGTTAAAGTGATTATAATTTAAAACATATTTTTTCTTACTTCTTTCATAAGAAATTGAAGAAAAAATAATCGATGAATTCGCATTTTCTTCAACAAGATCAATTTTTGAATTTAAATTGGTATTTGAATGACAAAAATCCCCGAAAACTATATTAAATCCTGCTTCTTTTTTAACTTTAGCTTCTAATTTAACATCATTATTTTCTTCTTTAATAATAAAAGTTAATTTTAAATTTGCATTTTCTTCAATATCAAAAATTAAAGATGTTTTAGATATATTCTCTAAATATAAAGAAACTAATTTATTTTTTTCAACCTTAAAAAATGCGTGATCAATACCCTTTAAATCGATTTTAAAATCACCATTATCATTAAAAACAATATCTTTTTTAATTAAATTTAAACTATTTTCCATTTTTTAAAACTTCTTTTGTTGCACAAGAACCAATACTAACTTTATTCATCGATTCATCTTTTTTAAATTCTACATTTAAATCTTTTTTAAGCCATTCATAGCCTTCTTTATCAATCTTTTTAACTAAATCAGCATTTCCTTCTAAAACTATTTTTCCATCAACTAAAATACAAATTCTATCAGGTGAAATTAAATCAAAAAGTCTAGCATAGTGAGAAATAACTATAAATCCTGTTCCAATATCTTTTTGCTCTTTAATTGATTTTCCAACTAAATTAATAGCATCAATATCAAGACCGCTATCAATTTCATCTAGCATAGCGATTTTAGGATTTAACAATTTCATTTGAAGCATTTCGTTTCTTTTTCTTTCTCCACCACTAAATCCATCATTTAAACCACGATTTACAAATTCAAATGGTAATTCAACACTCTTACAATTCTCTTCTAATGTTTTATAAAATTTATATAAACTTATTTTATTCTCGCTTCTAGCATTAATTGCAGCTTTATAAAAATCAGCAGAAATAACACCAGGAATCTCAACAGGATTTTGAAATCCTAAAAATATACCAGCTTTACTTCTTTCATCAACGCTCATTTTCAAAATATCTTTGTCATCTAAAAAAATCTCACCTTCAGTGACAACATACTTTGGATTGCCCATAATCGCAGCAAATAATGTGGATTTACCATTTCCGTTTGGACCTAATAACCCTACGATTTCCCCACTATTTATGGTTAAATTAACACCTTTTAAAATTTCTTTATTCTCTACACTAACATGTAAATTTTTAATAACTAATTTGCTCATATTCCACTTCTTTCGCATAAATTTTATATCAAAAAAATAACAATGACAAACGATATAATACATATTTTTTTAGTTAGAAATGCCTAACTAAATATTTAATTGTTTTTACCACCAATTTTTTTGTATTTTCAGTAATTTAAAAGTTGTTTTTATTTATACTATAGTATAAAATAATAAACGCATTCTATAACGAAAGGATATTTATTTATGAAGAAATTTAAAATGGGTATGGCATTCGGTTTAAGTGCATTAACATTATTCAGTATCGCTAGCTGCGATGTCACTGCTAAAGATGATTTAGTGCTCACTTACAAGATTACCACAAGTTCAGGCGAAGTTAAGGAAGCTAAAATTGACGCTCAAGATGTTTTAGACAGATACTTAAAGACAAATCCTAAAGACCATGCAAAAGCATATTACGATGCAATTTATGATGTTGCAGTTAGAGTTGCTTTCCAACAAGGTGGGGTTTTAAATAAATACTACGATGAAGTTGAATCCAGTACAAAAACCAAAATTACCAACTTAAAGAAAGAAGCTGATAAAAATGATCAAAAATGGTCCGATTACCTTGCTACACTTTCATATTACGATGATTCTTTATCAGACGAAGAAAATGAAAAATTACTTTATGCTACTGAAGAATTAAAAATTATGAAAGAAAGAGTAACAAAAGAATTCAGTGAAGAATTTAACGAATGGAATAAAGAAAAATACACTGGAGAAGATTTAAAAACTCAAAAGAATTACAATCAACTTTGGGGTGATAATGGTTACTTAAATGTCAATATGCCATATGCTGTTAGACATTTATTAGTAAAATGTGGTGATTCTACAGATAACTTTACATCAAGCAAAATCACAAGTGCTCAAGTTACAAAATTACATCGTGTTTTTGAAAGATTACTTTCTACAAATACTGATACAAATACATTCGGTACTATCGCTCACGATGAATCGGAAGATTCAGGAAGCGTTGAACGTAACGGTGTTTATATGATGGGTACTAAAACAAGTTTTGTAAACGAATTCAAACTTGGATTATATGCTTACGAATCAATCTTTAACGAAGAAAAACAAAGTGTTTATGAAGCTTTCATTAATTCAAAAAATAGTGATGGTTCAAGCGACTTTATTGGCTTCGGCGGTACTTCAGAAGCTAAAAACACAGTTAAAGATATCGGTGTTAACTACATCCCTTACGAAGCTGTAGAAAAATTATACGAATACAGAGATTTAGAAAGTTTAAACGGTAAAAAAGTTAATGAAGGTAATGAAAATTATTATCCTAGAAATATTGTTTTCAATAAGTACTTCAATGTTCATAACGTATCATTTATTGTAAATGAAAAATGCGACACATCAGAACCTACAAATACTAACTTTACTTATTCAGATAACGGTCAAGGTGTTTATTCTGATTTAGACGCTAATGGAAAATACAAAAACGACACTACTCCATATTTTGATTCAACAACAACTGAATCAACAAAATTTATGGAAGTTCCTGGATTAAAAAATAGCGACGGAAGCAATAAAAAAGTTTTATGTGACGAAAAAGGAAACCCAATTATGTTAGTTGTTAACGCTACATCTAGCGGCGGTATCCATATGATCACAGTTGAAAGAGACTATTTTGATTTCGTTGACACTACAACAGGTGAAGCAACTAAAGAACTTGAAATCACCGATTCTAATGCTAAAGACGGAAAATATTCAGTTTCAATTAACGAATACTACGCACCAAAGAGCCCAATTTACCAAGAAGGTTATAACTCAAGTGGAAAACCTTATTACAATGTAGATAATGGTTCATTTAAAGGTGAATTCCCATATTATGAAGGAACAGATGGAACAAATTATCCAAAAGCAACATTCATTAACAATGATGTCTACACCACTCCTTCTAAATATGATTCATTAGTAAGTTCCACTATTACAAGTGAAGTAACTTCAAATTCATACATTGCTGAAGACAACATAAAATCAAATAACGAATTCTTATGGTTAGCAAATACCAGTGACATTAAAGCAAAAGATGAAAAAGCTAATGCATTAGTTGAACTTTATAAGAAAAATCTTGAAAACACTTCATCTCAAACAAATAGAGAAAACCTTAACAACTCATGGGATGAATACGCAACAACTTTAAAAAATCAAGATTACGCAAGAAAATATGGATTAATTCCTTATACATGCGCACTTCACTTTAAAGATGCTGATACAGATGCAAGATATCAAAAAGGTGGCATCTGCTACTACTCAACAAGTACTAAGTAATCGGAGGAAATAATATGAAACGCAAATCAATCAAATTAATAGCTTTATCACTTTCATTCGTTGCTTTAACTTCTTGTGGTACTACAGCAAGAGCAAGACTTAATAACGGCGATGATCCATTAACAACTACACAAGTTGCAGTTGATGGAAATACATTAAAAACATTATTTAATACTATTTATCAAGATTCATCATATAGTAGCACTATTAAAGATATGTTTAACGAACAACTTGCTAAAGCTTATTTAGGAGAATATAAGTTTGTTTACAATCAAGCTGATGATTCTTATAGAGTCGATTTAATCATCGATGACAATAACACTTATTGGAGTGCTGCTTCTAATTCAGCAAAAATAGATTTCATTAAATCGCACAAAGCTTATTGGAACTGGGAAGATACTGGAATTTCAATCACATTTGAAGATTCAAGTAAAGTTAGCGAAGATAATATAAGCAAATACAATTCACGTATTTCTTATATTTGTTCTTTAGTTTTCGATAAAATCATAGAAAATGTCTACACAAACTGGATTAGTGGAACATATCAAAAAGATAACAAATTCTACGAATCATTATTTGCTAGAAATGTTGCTAACCAATTATATTCAATTAATAAAAAAGACGGATCAGCCGAAAGTGATGATGAAATTTTAAAACTTTACATCAACCCTAACTACTCATTTGATAAAGTTCAATCTCCAAGCAAAGATACTACTGTTCTTGCTGATGATTCTACTTTAAGCGATTATTCTTATGCTTTATTAGTTGATGACAAATATAACGGAATCACTGAAGAAGGTATGAAAAACATCTATAGTGGAGAAAATCAACTCATCCACTTATATAGATATGTTGATTACATCAACGCTACAATCATGCCTACTATTCAAAATAACTTATTAGTTGAACAATACATTATTGAAAATCAATATCCTTCAATCGGTATTACTCAACAAAGACATATTGAATATATTGAAATTTCAGATACTGATGATAAAAAAGCTAAAACATTATTAACAAATTATGCTGAAGAATATTTATCAAAATTAACAAAAGGCGAATCACTCGATTTTTCAATCGCTTCAAACGCTTGGAAAGGTATCACTCATACTGGATATACTTTATCAGGTGTTGAAAAAACAATCGCCGATAAAACATTTGGTGATGTTACAAATAAATGTCCAAACGAAAACTTCACTGCTAGTGGAAAATATATTGAAGGTGAAGATTTAGATGCTTATTCATATTATAAAGGTAGTAAATACGCTTCAATAATCAATGATTATTCAAAATTAACTACTAATCCAAATTCAAATGATTCAAGCTTATATTCTTCATTTACTTCAATCAATTCTAAGTCTTATACTCCTAAACAAGGTTTAAAGATTAAAACCGATTCTCTTGCAGCTGAAAATTACATCACAAATAAATGGGGTACAAAATCCGACTTCTCTTCATTACCATCTGATTTAACTTCAAAATTATTCTCATTTGGTATTATTAGAGAATGGCAAGATTCACAAAAAGATAATGCTGAAAAAATGGATAAGCAATATCTTAAATCATATGTTGATGGAGGTATCACTTTCTTAAAGAAAGATACTTACATCACTACTAATGATTACGATTCAATTATTTGGGAAAATGATGGTAAATATTATATTGTTGCAGTTTACGATTGTGTTGCTTCAACATTAATTACAAAATCATCAACAAATAGTGATATGGAAAATATTGAATCAATCGCACGTCATGCAGGTTACACTCTTGCAAGCGGTTCAACATTTACATCAGATGCTTTAGAATATTATGTCAAAAATGCTGAAATCATCTACTTTGATCAAAAAGTATATGAATATTTCAAAGATACATTCGCTGATCTTTTTGATTAATATTTACTAAAAATAATTGTATAATAAAAGAGTCGAAAGACTCTTTTTTATATTGAGGTATTACATATGAAATTTGATAGTTCTTGTATTTTTTGCAAAATTGCTGATGGTATTATTCCAAGCTATAAAATCTATGAAGATGACGATGTAATCGCATTTTTAGACGTTAATCCAGCAACTTATGGTCACACTTTAGTTGTAACTAAAGAACACTATGAAACATTTTTGTCTACACCAAAAACAGTCATGCACAAAGTATTTGATGTTGCACAAAGAATCGGCCAAGTTCAAATTAAAGAATTAGGTGCAAAAGGTGTAAATATTTTATCTAATTGTTACGAAGCAGCTGGTCAAACAATTAAGCACTTCCACGTACATGTTATTCCTAGATACGAAGCAACTGACGGATTTAAACTTGAAATGAACGAAAATAAACCACAATATCAATTAAGTGTGGTTTTAGAAAAATTTAAAAATTTATAATATTTAATTTTTATAAAAAGCTCTATTATCAAGAGGAAAAATTCTTTCGCTGAAAGAACCATTTTCTGTGTTTTCAAAAGCCTTATCAATCGACATCATCTTAGCATCCATATCATCGACCATAGATAAAATTAAGGCTTCTTTAGTTTGAGGTAAAACTAATGCTCCAAACTCTTGTTTTCCGTGATGTGAAGCGATCATATGTTTTAATAACAATACTTTTTCGTTATCTATATTTAATTCTTTACTAGCACTATCAATCATCTCAACACCGATTACTAAATGTCCTAATAAAGAACCTTCTAATGTGTATTTTGTTGCGATTACTCCGCTTAATTCAACTACTTTTCCTAAATCATGTAATAACGCTCCAGATATTAAAAGATCTCTATTTAATTCTTTATAATTTAAAACAATACCATCAATTAAATGGCACATCGATAATGAATGATGTAATAAACCATGCATAAAATCATGATGATTTTTACTTGCGGCAGGATAATCTAAATATTTTTTATAATTATCTACGATTAATTTTTTAGTAATAGCATGTAAATCTTCGTCTTTAATCGAGTCTAAATAGGTTTTTAAATCTTCTTTTAATGTATTAAAATCAATTGGAGAAACTTGGATTAAATTATCCATTTCATATTCACCTTCACTTGGTAAAGTATAAGAATCTAAATCCATAAATACTTTTCCTTTATTTTCTTTTACTTTTCCGTAAATTTTAATAATAACACCAGGTTTTATAGCATCTATATATCTTTGATTATAATTGAATGTTTTAGCTTCTATCGTTCCACTATTATCTTGTAAAGTTACATTAAAAAGTTTAGTACCGCTTTGCAAAGTAAATTCTTTAGCATCTTTAACTAAATATGTTTCACCATTAATATATTCGTCAACAACAATATCTTTAATCATTTTTCTCGTTCTCCTTATTCATTTCAATAACAATATCACTATAAGAATATCCTTTAGTAACAAGATGATTAATAATCTTATTGCTCAACTCAAAATCTTTATATTTATTGCTTAATTTTTCATATGCTTTTTTATAATCTTTTTCTAATAATTTTAATTCTTGATTCTTATCAACTTTTAAATTAGTAATAACTTCATTGATAATTTCTAATCCAAACCCTCTTCTAAGCATCAAGTCGTATATCTTTTTCTTTTGCTTAACAAAGTTTTTAGAAACATAAAAATTCTTTATTTCTTCAAAATATTTTCTACCTTTTTCTATTTCAAATTCTTCATCGAATTTAATTGCTTTAATCAAACTATCATCAATATGCTTATGTTTAAAAAAGTCAATAATATAATATTTTCCATAATAATCATCATCTAAAACATATTTATGAGCTTCAATATAAAGATTATCGTCAATAATTTTATATTTCTTTAATAGTTCCATTACTTCATCAACATCTTTTTCATTGCCAAATTTCTTTAAAGCTTTCTTTTTGATATCATAACAAGACATCATCTTTTTTCTACTGATGCTAGTAATATAATCACAAATTTTAGTTTTATTTAAAGCATTTTTAATTTCTTCTAATTTAGATATATCGTATTCTTCACCTTCTTTAACAAAAAAAAAAAAAAAAAAATAATCGTAAATTATGTAT
>CAVEUC010000031.1:32660-61910 GCA_963619035.1 Lachnospiraceae bacterium GAM79 | reverse complement strand
AGTTCTTTGTTCAATCTATTTTCATCAATCGAAGTTTCTAATAGCATTTCTTTTTTATCTTCATCATCATAAATTTCATTATTAGTTTTAATTTTTGGTAAAAAGGAATCGCTAGCATTTAATAAAAAATAAACACACTCAGAATCAAATTCAATATTAGTCAAAACTTCGATTTCATTTTCAAATTCCTTTTCATTTATTTTTTTACTCGATAAAACATTTTTAAAATTTTTAATAGATTCATTTAATGTATCAAATTCATATATATCATCCAATTCTTTTATTTTTATATAGTTTTTATTTTTAGGATTTTCACTAATGAATTCATTTAAACTGTCTTTAATGCTTCTATTTTCTTTTAAATAAGTGTTAATTACATTTTTAGCCTCGATACTATTTCCTAAATTTTTATTAGAAAAAACAAGCTTCAAGCCATATTTTTTTGAGAATATATCTAAATATAAAAAAGAAGACTCTTCACATATTATTTTAATTTTATTATTATCAAAATTATCAATTACATTAATTAAAGCATTATGCAACTCTTCATCGATCGTTTTAAATTCGATAAAACTATGTTTACATAAATTAATTGGTAATTTTTCTAAATTGTAAAACTCAACATTATTAACTTCTAGTTGCTCTAATATATTTTTTATTTCTAAATCTTCGTTAGAATATCCAAAAATAACTACTTTTTTATTCTTAAATAATTCTTTAAAAGATTTATCAGTTTTTAAATATCCAGCATTAATTAACTCTTCTTTAATAGATAAAATTTCTTTATATTTTTCTAAATTTGCGCCTCTAGAAATATAATTTAAATAAAGAGTAGCTTGATTAAAGGGAATATTCTTTTTTAATAAATAAGCTTTTACTTCATCATCAATTGTTCCATAAAGTTTATTTTGAATATCTTCTTTAGAAAACATTTTAAAATTTAGTTCATAATGACTATTTTTATACATTAAAACCATCTTCTTTAAAGAAGATGGTAAAATTACAATCGAATTATCTACAATCTTATTAAAATCCATTTTTATTTAAATACTCTTGTTGCTTCGATTGCTTTAACCCATTTTTTATCGATTTCATCGATTTTTTCTTGTTTAAATTGAGGATCGAATTCTTTAGAGATTTTATGTATCTTTTTAATATCATCTAAATCTTTAAAGTATCCACTTGCTAATCCAGCTAAATAAGCAACTCCTAAAGATGTAGTTTCTAAACATTCAGGAAGGATAATTTTTGCATTTAAAATATTTGATTGATATTGCATTAAGTAATCATTACTTGTCGCACCACCATCAACTTTTAAAGCTATCAATTTAATATGTGTTTCTTCTTCAATAGTCTTAATAACATCTTTTGTTTGTAAAGCTATAGAATTTAATACTGCTTGAATAAAATGTTCTTTAGTTGTGCCTCTATTTAATCCAAAAATAGCACCTCTACATTCATCATCCCAATAAGGAGCACCTAATCCAACAAAAGCAGGAACAACATAAACTCCGCCGCTATCTTCGACTCTAGAAGCATAAGTTTCGCTTTCTGAAGCGTTTTTAATCATTCTAAGAGAATCTCTTAACCATTGAATACTAGCTCCACCGATGAAGACACTACCTTCTAATGCATATTGAACTTTATCGTTATCTGTCGCGATTATTGTTGTAATCAATCCTTTAGAAGAAAATACAGGTTTTTCGCCGATATTCATAAGCATAAAACATCCAGTTCCATATGTATTTTTACTTTCACCTTCATTAAAGCAATTTTGTCCGAATAAAGCTGCTTGTTGATCGCCCGCAACACCGTAAATTTTTAAATTTTTATGTAAATATGAAGCGACACCAAAATAAGATGAACTAGGTTTAACAGCTGGTAACATCTTTCTAGGAATATTAAATAACTTTAGTAAATCATTATCATATTTTAATGTTGAAATATTGAATAACATCGTTCTTGAAGCATTTGTATAATCTGTTTTAAATATCTTTTTATTTGATAATTTAAACATGAGCCAAGTGTCGATTGTTCCAAAACAAAGCTCTCCCTTTTCAGCTCTTTCTTGTCCATTTGGAATTCTATCTAAAATAAATCTAATTTTAGAAGCTGAAAAATAAGGATTAATAATTAAACCAGTCTTTTGGTGAACTAAATCTTCATATTGCTTCCATTCATTACAAATATCGACAGTTTGTCTAGATTGCCAGACGATAGCATTATATAAAGGCATTCCAGTTTTTTTGTCCCAAATAACAGTTGTTTCTCTTTGGTTTGTAATACCCATACAATCAATATCATCATAAGTGATATTGAATTTAGTTAAACAATCGTTAATAACATTCAATACACTAATAAAAATATCCAATGCATTTTGTTCTACCCATCCATCATTAGGGTAAAGACAAACAACCTCTTGTTGCGATTTAAAAACTAGTTTACCATCATGATTAAAAAGTAAAGCTCTAGTTGAAGTTGTACCTTGATCAATCGCTAAAATGTACTTCATAATACTTTTCCTTCTTTCTTATTTTTATTTTTTAATAAATTAAAAACATTTACTCTTCTACTCTCTTCAATTCTTTTTAAAGAAGATGTGTACTCTTTTATAAATATTTTTAATAATTGTTCGATTTTTGCTGCTCCTTCAGGATCGCTTTTTTTATAAGTTCTAAAGGTTCTATATGCAGATAGTAATATATTTTGTGTTATAGAAATAACATCAGTTACTTTGTTAATACTAATAATTCCAAAAATATATTCTTTTATAAATTCAACTTTTTCTAGTCCTATTTTTTCTATAAAATTATTTAAAGATTGTCTTAAAGCTTCACTATATATAGTCAATTCTTTAACTTTTTTTAATTCACAATATTTATTTTTTGTTGCAAATTGCCATGTCATCATATCATGAGCCGAGACATTACTTTTTGAAGATGCACATATCGTAAATTCACTAGGATCATCTAAAAGCACACCAACAACATCGTCAGCAGGAACTATTTTTACTAATTTATCTTTATATTTATTTGAATAATAACTGGTATCAAATCTAAAACCAGGACCATCTAAATTATAAACTTTCTTTACTTTATCTTTTAATTCATCATCTAAAAAATAAAAAGAATAATATGCTAAATTTCCACCTTTTGAGTGACCTAAAACATAAACATCATCATTTAAAATATTAATCATATCTTTTAAATATTTTAAAGCATCATTTTGAGAAGGAATCTCATCAACTAAAACTAAATTAAAATCTTCTTTCCAGCCGACAACACTTCTATCTGTACCCCTAAAAGTTACAAAATATTTATTATCTACTTTAAATGTTAAACCAAAAAATTGGACTTCGATCTTATCATCTTTTTTTTCTTTAAAATAACCAATTTCAAGATGATTATATCTTTTACATTTCATAAATTCTTCTAAAAAATGTAAGAAAGGTTTTGGCAATAAAAAATGGTTTGTAATTTTTTTTGAAGTTGTTGTGCTATGATATTTTTTAATATTTACAAACGAATTTTCACAATCATTATGTTTACTTATAACACTATCTTCAAAATTTGCGTAACTTAATAAGCCCAAAACAATTAAATCTGCTTCACAAAAAGGAAGTTTTTCAAAACTTGTATTTCCGTTAAGTTTTAAAAAATTTAAAATATTAGGCAATCAAATACTCCTTAGTTGCAATAATATCAACACCTAAAGATAAAACATCTTTGATGATAACTTGATTCATCTTGATAGGTAAAGAAACTGAAACTTTATTAATTTCTTCCATAACTTTAAAAATCATATCTTTAGGAACAGGTGCGTTTGTTTTAACAGGAACAACTTTGATTGTTTCGCTATTAACTTTAACGGTTGAAGTTACAATTCTCGTTGGATTTGTAGCTTCTTGCTTTCCATAATTTAAACCTCTTAAACAACTATTTCCTGTAACTTCACCATCTTTATATACGAGGTGGCATCCTTTAGGACAACATATACATATCATTTTCTTTTCCATAATTATTTTACCTCCTCAATAGAGAAACTAATTTCATCATATTTTGTAAAATCTATATCTTTTAAAACAACTTTAACCATTTCACTAGGAACTAAATTAATTTTTGTCATTTGTTTAATAACTGTATCTTTATCTTTAATATAAAGAATAGCTTTTAACATAGGTTTTTTAACTCTAAAGCTAAAAGTTACTTCAGATAAATTTTCGTAAACATTAATAACGTTAGGTAAAAGATAATTGATATTATCTAAAGCGTTTGTATAAATAGTTTTCTTTAATTCACCACGTTTATTTAATAAATATTCACTAGCACATTTTCCAGCTCTAGAACTTTCTTCACTAACAAAGTCAACTAAATCATGAACATGTAATACGTTACCACAACTAAAAATACCTTTAATTGAAGTTTCTAAATTTTGATCGACAAATGCGCCTTTAGTTTTAGCATATGTTTTAACACCACTATTATCTAACAATCTATTAAATGGATATAAACCAACACTTAAAAGTAATGTATCACATTTAATAAATTTTTTGGTTGATTCAATAGGTCTTAATGAGGCATCAACATCACAAGTTTCAATTCCTTCTAATTTATTTTTACCGATAATTTTTGTAACGGTATTGCTTAAATGAAGAGGAATATTAAAATCATTTAAACATTGAACGATATTTCTATTTAAACCGTTAGAATAAGGCATAAGTTCACTAACTCCAATGACGTGAGCTCCTTCTAAACTCATTCTTCTAGCCATAATCAATCCAATATCACCGCTTCCTAAAATATATACGTTTTTACCAACTAAATAGCCATCGATATTTAAATATTTTTGAGCTAAACCAGCTGTGAAAACACCATTTGGTCTATCTCCAGGAATCATGATTTGTCCATAAGTTCTTTCATTACATCCTGCAGCGTTAATAATCGCTTTAGCTTTAATTGTAGTTATTCCATAAACTGGAGAAGAGATTGTAAGTTCTAAATTTTCTTCAATAGACATAACTAATGTATCGAGGAGATATTCAATATTTCTCTTCTTTAATTCGTTAATAAATCTATATGCATATTCAGGACCAGTAAGTTCTTCTTTAAATGTGTGAAGACCAAATCCATTATGAATACATTGATTCAAAATACCACCTAATTCCTTGCTCTTTTCGATTAAAAGAATTGAAGTTACCCCATTATCATAAGCGCTTATTGCAGCAGCTAATCCAGCGCTTCCTCCTCCAACAACAACAAGATCGTACTCTTTATTCATGATCACTACCCTTTGCAAAATATTTTAAAATTTCACTACCTTCATCACTATAACAAATTTCATTAATTGGTTTATTTAATTCTCTTGATAAGATTTTAATAACGTCTTCTTGACAAAATGTACCTTGGCATTTTCCAAAACCAGGTCTGCATCTTTTCTTAACCCCTTTTACAGTAGTTGCACCACAATTTCTATGAATTACATCGATTATTTCACCTTCACTAATCTTTTCACATCTACAGACGATTCTGCCAAAGTTATTATCTTTTGCTATTAATTTATTAAATTCTTCAAGACCTAAATTAGATAAATTTAAATGCTTTCTAATGCATGGATTATAATTTTTATTTTCATCTAAATTTAATTTATCCTTAACTAAATTTGCAACATATTCTCCGATTGCAGGAGATGAAGCAAGACCAGGAGACATAATTCCGCCAACTTCGATAAATAATGGGAAATTTTTACTCTCTTCAATAACAAAATCACCAACACTAGAATTAGCTCTAACACCAGCAAATTCTCTTATTGTATTAATATAAGGAATATTTTCGATTAATTTTTTAGCAGATTCTTTTAAATATGCAAATGTTTGAGAATCAGTTGAAGTATCGTTAATCGTAGTTAAATCATTGCTTGGACCAATAATATAATCATATGAAGTTGTAGGTGAAACTAAAACACCCTTTCCTTCTTTTGTTGGACACATAAATAAAGTATGTTTAACAAAATCTTTATTAAAATGATCTAAGAGAATATATTCACCTTTTCTAAAGATAATATCGTAATTTGGTTTTTCAAGTAATGAATGAATTTTAGCGCTGCTTTGTCCTGTGCAATTTACAAGAACTTTAGAAACATACTCTTCTCCACTAACTAAATAAATATGATATAAATTATCGATATATTTAATATCTTTAACTTCGCTATTAAGTCTTAATTCAACACCATTATCCATAGCGTTTTCAATATAACCAACATTAAGCAAGAAAGGATTTACAATGCCGCAAGTTGGACAAAATAAAGCCGCTTTAGCATTATCAGAAATATTTGGTTCCATTTCTTTTAATTCTTCTTTACCAACTAATCTTGATGGAACTAAATTTTCATCACTTCTTTTTTTAAGTTCTTTTAAAGTTTCTATTTCTTCATCGTTAAAAGCAACAGTTAAGCTTCCGTTATTAATATAAGGGACATCTAATTCTTTACAAACAGATTCCATCATCATATTACCAAGTCTATTAAACTTAGCTTTTAAAGTTCCTGGTTTTGGATCGTATCCACTATGGACGATACTAGAATTAGCGCTACTTGTTTCTTCACCAACATCAGCGTGTTTTTCTAAGACCAAAACCTTTCCGTTATAGCGAGATAAATATCTTGCTACACTCGCACCAATCAACCCACAACCTACAACAATACAATCATAAACCATACGTTTTCCTCATTCTTTTCCTCTATTTATAGATTTTTCTTTATCGAATTTTTCCCCGTTAAATCGTTTATGTAATTTATCTAAATTATATTGCGCAACCTCTTCGAGGGTAATTCCTAATCCGCTAGCCGTTTCAGCTATATACCAAAGAACATCTCCTAATTCATCTTTTAAATGTTCTTTATCAAGTACATGTCCTTGATATTTATATTTTTTTACAATATCACAACACTCTCCAGCCTCACCAGCTAACCCTAATACTCCATTAGTTATCATGTCTTTTTTACCTTCTTCGCTAATTAGATTATAGGCGTGTTTTTGATATTCGTTAAAACTTAATTTTTCTTTATCCATATAACTCCTTTATTTCATTGATTCAATTATTTCATCAACTAATAAATCAATCTTATTTATTTCTTCATTTTTAATTTTTGAATTAATGCTAAAACCATTTTCTAAAATTTTAATATTTTTCATACTCATAAAAATGTCTTTAATTAATTTTCCTGCAGTTATCGCCCAACTTCCATTATCGATAACCGCAACAGTTCTATTACTTAAATTGTGATATTTTAAATCTAATAAATATTCTTCAACTGGAGTAAATATACCCATATTGTAAGTTGAAGAACATATTATTAAATTAGAATATTTAAATGATTCACTAACTAAAACTGATTTATCAACTTTACTAGCATCGTACAATTTAATATTTTTAACACCTTTAATGGCTAAAGCTTCACTTATTAAATTAGCAACTTCTTCAGTATTCCCGTAAATTGAACCATACACAATTAAACAAGATTTTATTTCAGGTTCATACCTTGACCATTTATCATATAAAGAAACTATTTTATTAATATTTTCCTTTAAAATAACCCCATGTAAAGGACAAATTGTTTCAATATTTAATTCACTAGCTTTTTTCAATAAAGTTTGTACTTGTACACCATATTTCCCAACAATATTTGTATAATACCTTCTATATTCATCAATTTGCTTATCAAATTCAACTTCATCATCAAAAATATTTCCAGATAAAGCATTAAAACTACCAAAAGCATCAGCACTAAATAAAGTTTTTGAATAAGAATCGTAACTCACCATAACTTCTGGCCAATGAACCATAGGAGCAAAAACGAAATTTAAAATATGTTTACCTAAAACTAATTGATCACCATTTTTAACAATCAATAAATTTTTAGGTTCAAAATTATCATTAAAATTATTAAACATTTTTAAAGCTTTATCATTAATAACTAATGTAGCATCAGGATAAATTTCTAAAACTCTTTTTAAAGTATGAGCGTGATCAGGTTCCATATGATGAACAACTAAATAATCTAATGTTTTTCCATCTAAAGTATCTTTTAATTTAAATAAAAATTCTTCTTCAACAGATTTATCAACAGTATCTAAAAGACAAGTTTTATCATCTATTATTAAATAAGAATTATAACTCACACCGTATTCAATAGGATAAACGTTTTCAAAAAGAGCTAATCTTCTATCACTAGCCCCTATGTAATAAGTATCGTTTGTAACAATCCTTTTTTTATACATTTTTTTATTTACTCCAAACTTTTACTTAATTATACAAAATTTACCGAATTTTTAATATAAAAATTTAAACAAAATAATAAATTATTTACAAACAAAAATGGCAAACCATAAGATTTGCCATTTATTGAACTTTTTAATTATTTTTATTGTTTATTTTTACATTTATCACAAGGTTTATGTCCATATTTTTTATGATATTCTTTAACTAGTTTACTTTTACCATTAAATGAACATGTAGAACATTCACCTGTAGGAAGATGTTTTACTTTTTTATAAATATAAACACCTAATAAAGTTAACAAGAATACAACAACACAAACAATTGTAATAACAGCAACAACCACAACTAAGCTCCTAAAATTTCTTTTTCTTTAACTCTTTTATTATAAAGAATAATTCCAGCAACTGCTAATCCAATACATCCAATGAAGATAAAGCAAGTCCACCACCAAGTTCCAATTAAATATACCATCATTGAAACTATATAAGATGTGACGACCCAAAATAAGATTGTAGACCAGAATTTACCTTTAGGAAGTTCGGCTTTTGCTGTAGCGCAAGCCGCAAAACAAGGTATTGTTAACATATTAAATGCGATAAATGCTATTAATCCAGGAACGTTAATTCCAGTGTTATTGATCATTTGAATAACAGAATCAACACCAGCTAAAGCTTCATCAGGTTCAAATCCAGCGACGATACAAGCAGCTAATGTACCAAATGTAGCGATAACATTTTCTTTAGCGATTAAACCAGTAATTGCTGCAACAGCGAATACCCATCCAAAAGCTGATAATTGAGAACCGAACCCTAATGGAGTAAATAAAGGTTGAATCAATTGTCCGATACCAGCAAGGATACTTTCGTTCATTCTAGCATCTTCTAAATAAGTCCAGTTCCAAGCAAAGTGAGAAATAAACCAAATTAAGATTGTAGAAGCTAAAATAATTGTAAATGCTTTTTTAACGAAATGCTTTAATTTATCCCAAAGGTGAATCATTAACGATTTAAATTGAGGTAAATGGTATGCAGGTAATTCCATGATAAATGGAGGTACTTTTCCTCTCATTGTTGTATTTCTCATTAAGATAACAGCAACGATCGCAACTATCATACCTAATAAATACATTGAATAAGTAATTATATCAGCATTTGAGAATCCGAATTGTTGTACAATACCACCTGCAATAGCAGTTAATATTGGTAATTTAGCACCACAAGAGAAGAAAGGAATAACTCTAATTGTAGCAACTCTTTCTTTATCATCTGCTAATGTTCTAGTGTTGATCATAGCAGGAACGCTACAACCAAATCCCATAATCATAGGCATAAATGCTCTTCCTGATAATCCGAATTTTCTAAAGATTCTATCAAGAATAAATGCAACACGAGCCATATATCCAGAATCTTCTAATAATGAGAAGAATAAGAATAATAATAAGATTTGAGGTAAGAAACTTAATACTGAGAATAAGCCACCTAATATACCATCAACTATTAATCCACTACACCAAGCAGGAGCTTTTGCCATCTCCAATCCACAAGCAACTAAGTCGCTTAGCATATCAGTAAATCCAGTTAATAAAGTTTGTAAGAAGACACCGATTGAATTAATTCCATCATTAGTGAAGAATAATTCACTCCAATATCCACCAAATTCATATTCGCCGATTGTAAAATACGTGCCACTAAACCATAATTCTTTATCAGCAAAACATCCACTGCTTCCAATATAGAAAAGATTTCCTGAGAATGTAAAATGGAAAATAAGGAATAATATAACTAAGAAAATAGGAATACCTGCCCATCTATTAGTTAAAACCCTATCAATTTTATCCGATAAAGATAATTTAGGTTTAACTTTACCGTTTTTATCTTTTTCTTCTACTTTTTCAGTATGTTTAATAAATGCTGGAGCAAAATTCTTTGTGATATATTTATATCTTTCATCAGCTACGATCGCTTCAAAATCATCACCGAAGGTTTCATCTTTAAATTGTTTTTTAAATTCTTCGACCATTGGTAATAAATCTTTATGATTTGCTGCTTCAATTTCATCATTTTCAACTAATTTAATAGCATGAAATAAAGGATTTTGAACTTCTTTGCCTTTAAAAGCAATAGTTACATCTTTAATTAAATGAGCTAATGCACTCCCTTTTAAAACGGTAGTCCCACTTCTTGGTCTATCGCTAATTTCAATAGCTCTATCCATCAATTCATCAAGATTGCTTTCTTTTAAAGCTGAAATTTTAACAACTGGGACTCCTAATTCTTCTTGAAGTTTTCTTTCATCGATTTTATCGCCATTTTTCTCAACAAGATCCATCATATTTAACGCGACAATTACTGGGACATCCATCTCAAGAATTTGTGTAGTTAAATATAAATTTCTTTCTAAATTTGTAGCATCGACAATGTTAATAACACAATCTGGTTTTTCATCAAGAATATAATTTCTTGAAATAACTTCTTCTGGAGTATATGGAGATAAAGAATAAATACCAGGAAGGTCGACGATATCAACTTCATGATTATTATTTTTATTCTTATATTTACCTTCTCTTTTATCGACAGTAACACCAGGCCAGTTACCTACATGAGCTGTAGAACCTGTTAAAGAGTTGAATAATGTAGTTTTACCACAGTTTGGATTACCAGCTAATGCAAAATGTTTCATATTATTTTTCACCTCCTTTAGTTTCTTCAACTTCAAGAGTAACAAATTCAGCTTCACTCTTTCTTAAAGTTAATTCATATCCTCTTAAACTAATTTCAATAGGATCGCCTAATGGAGCTTTTTTTCTTAAATAACAAGTAGCTCCAGGAGTAACCCCCATATCAAACAATCTACGTTTGATTTTTCCTTCTCCTTCTACTTTCTTTATGAGGCCAGTCTCGCCTACACGAAATTCACTTAATTTTTTTAACATCGTATCCTCCCTTCTACGCAACAAAAATTTTTGTAGCGATGTTTTTGTCTAAAGCTAAACGACCTTCTTTTACTAAAATGATTACACTACCTGCACTGCTTGAAAGTACAGTAACTTTAGAGTGAATTGTAATACCAAGACTCTCTAAATGTTTTTTAGTTTTTTCATCTACAAGAATTTTAATAATCTCTAGTTCTTGATTTAATGGCGCAATAACGATAGGCATAAGTGTTTCTCCTTTTTTAACTATTTAAAGAATAAGAAATGTTTTTTATAAGGGTGTGAATCACTTGATAAAACTTTATATCCAGATTTTTCAATCGCTTCAATAAAGATTTTTGGTTCAATATTATCTTCACAAACAATTAAACAGTTTTGTTTTGTGTGACTTGTTTTTACTTTTTTAACTTCTCCTGCTTTTCTTACAAGATCATTAATGTAAGTTTCACACATTGGACAATGTAAACCTTCAAGTTTAAGTTCGATTTCCTTCATAAAAAACTCCTTTAGTTAGTTAAATCTAACTTATAGTAATTCTTTTTTATAAATAAATCAAGTTAAATACATCTAACTTGTTATATAAAATATAATTTAAACCTTCATAAAAAAGTAAATAAATATTTGAAAATTTTAGTTCTTAATTGTAATATAAAAATATGCAATTATTTGAATCAAGTGAAGACTATTTAGAACGTATTCTAGTCTTAGAATTAAAAAACGGGAGTGTTAGATCGATCGATATTGCTGAATCGATGAATTTTTCTAAAGCAAGTGTAAGTGTCGCTATGAAAAAATTAAAAGAAAACGACTATATTGTCGTTGAAGCTAATGGGCACATTCACTTAACAGAAAAAGGTAAAGAAGTAGCTAATAAAATTTATGAAAGACATCTTTATCTTACTAAAGGTTTAGTAATGCTTGGAGTAAGCGAAAATCAAGCAAAAATTGATGCTTGTAAAATCGAACATGATTTAAGCGAAGAAACTTTTAGTAAAATCAAAGAATTAATCGATAGCAAATCAAATTAATTATTTGGCTTTCTATTAATTTTTTTAGAAAATTTTCTTCCTAAAATTCTTGGAAACATTCTAGTTAAAAATTGTGAGAATCCTACAAACGGACCACAATTTTTTATTACTCTTCTTTTCTTTATAGCTTTATAACCGATTTTAGCTATATATTCAGGTTTACTTACAGGAAGTGATTTAAACATTTTAGAATCTTCTAATTTAGCTTCCTTTTCAAAATTAGTTTTTGTAGGTCCTGGACAAATACATCCAACAAATACATTATATTCTTTTAATTCTTCAGCTAAACCTTCAGTAAAGGACATAACATACGCTTTAGATGCGTAATATGTTGTAGCGTAAGGTCCTGCTAAATAGCTTGCTACGGATGCGATATTTAAAATAGAACCACTTTTTCTATTTTTCATATCTTTACCAAATAAATAAGACATTTTCATCAAAGTTAAAATATTAAGTTGAACTAAATCTTTTTGTCTAGAATAATCCGATTCTACATAAAAAGAATGATACGCAAAACCAGCATTATTAATCAATATATCTATATTTATATTTTTAGCTTTTAAATCATTATATAAAACATCAATATTTTCTTCATTAGTTAAATCTAAAGAGTATGTAATTACTTCAATATTATATGTTTTTTCCATCTCTTTTTTAATTTCTTCTAGTTTAGAAGCATTTCTTGCAACTAAAATTAAATTGCATTTATCTTTTGCGAAAAGCTTAGCAAATTCCAATCCAATACCACCGCTTCCACCAGTAATTAAAACATATTTGCTCATTTTACACTCTCCTTTTCTATTTTTAAATTTAAGAATATTGATATTAATATTATAACATACATAATTAATAAAATAATTCTATCAGCAATAGCTTCATCTAAATACTTATTGATTAACGCAACGATAGCAATTCCTAATGAAAATGCAATGATTATTAATAAATAAACTAAACAATAAATAATTTTTTCTTTATTTTTATTAAACAAACCATCTTCAAAATGTTCTACCATTTTTCTAGTATTATTAGTCATCATAGTAGGCGTATATAAAATATGATTTGCTTCTTTAAAAGATGTTAACATATTCGCACCAATTAAAGATAACATAATACCATTAACAACATTATTAACATTAAGAATACTACTATTATCAAATTTTAAAAATATACAAGACATCAATAATAAGCCAATAATTAAAGAATTAATTAAATTTTCATTTATTCTTAACTTTTTAAATACTTTGTTATTTAATAAATGGAATATAAAAACACCTAAAATAAATACTAAAAATAGAATTAAATCATATAATCCCTCTTCAATACTACCATTAACAAAATTAATTATTGATTTAACAATATTTCCAGTTTGAATTAAACAAAATGTCTTATCATTATAAATAAAAGTAAATGAATCGAACATTCCACCAAGTAAAGATATTATAATCATCACAAAAAAAGAACTATTGAATATTTTATTTTTCTTCATCTTTTTTTACACAAGAAATATAGTCGCAGTTTTTATATTCTGAGATTATATTTATTTTTTTCCTTCTATAATTTGTAAGTTGCTTAATAGTTTCTTTATTAAAAACTTCACCTGGAATGATCAAAGGTATTCCTGGAGGATAAATCATAATCATCTCTTTAGAAACTTCACCTAAAATATTTTCAAAAGATACTACTTTTTCATCTGCTTGATATGCATCTCTTGGTCTTAATTTTAAAGGAGGGAAAGAATACATTTGTTTATTTCTTTCTCTTTTATCCTTTGAATAATATTTAATACTTATTTCTTTTAACGCTTTAACAAGTCTATTAACATCATCTTGTTTTGATCCGATAGTGAATAAGCATAGTAAAACATTAGTTTCAGCCAATTCGATTTGTATATGATATTGTTTTTGTAATATTTTATAAACTTGAAAACCATTGATGGATAATTTTTCTAATCTAATAACTAACTTTGTTTTATCAAAATCATAAGCTCCATTATTTAAGAAATATTGTTTATCTAATACTTTAAATCCATCTATTTGATTAATTAATTCAGTAGCTTTTGAACATAAATTAATAGCTTTATCTATTTCTTTTTGTCCTTTAAATACTAAAAATTTTCTACTAGCATCTAAAGAAGCTATCAATATATTTGAAGGACTTGTGGTTGTTAAAAGATTAAAAGCATCATTAACATCATTAATATTAACTTTATCTCCACCAATTAGTAATAAGGAAGATTGAGTTAAACTTCCTCCAGTTTTATGAATAGATAGAGTAGCCATATCAGCACCACATTCCATCGCAGTCATTGGTAAATTACTATTGAAATAAAAATGAGATCCATGAGCTTCATCAACTAAGACATACATATTTTTACTATGAGCATATTCAACAATTTCTTTTAAATCGCATGTAGCACCAAAATAAGTTGGATTAATAATAAAGATAGCTTTAGCATCTAAATTATTATCGATAGCGTTTTTCCATTCTTCTAATGAAATCTGGTTAACAATTTCAGTTTCTTTATCCACTTCAGGCATTATAAATTCAGGAGTGGCGCCTGATAAAATTAAAGCGTTAATAACTGATTTATGAACATTTCGTGGTAATAATATTTTATCATTTGCTCTTAATAAAGAGGTGATCATAATTAAAATACCACTAGTTGATCCATTAACTAAAAATTTAGCATATTTAGCATTTGTTGCTTCGGCATATAATTCTTGTGCTTCTTTAATACATTCGTGTGGATGAAGTAAATTATCCATTCCTTCAGGACAATTTATATCTTTTTCGTAAATAATATGTGTAAAAACCTTATCGAAATCTGTTCTTATTCCACCTTGATGGTGTCCAGGAACATCAAAAACACAATAATTTCCTTCTAAATACTTTTTATATTGAGATAAATAAGGCGTTTTCTTTTGTTTTTCAAGATCTTTATCTTTCATAAATCCCTTCTTTTTATAAAAATATATTACTAGTAATATACTTTTATCGTAGTAAAATATATCACAATGAAAGTGAGTAAAAAAGTATTTTTATGAAATTTGTTGTAGTTAGTGATTCTCATGGATCATATCAAGAATTAATCGATGTAGTTAATATTAACCAAGATGCGGATATTTTTATCCATTTAGGAGATTACGAAATACCAGAATATTTATTAAATAGATTTATATTTTGTAAAGGTAACTGTGACTTTTTATCTACTCAAAAAGAAAGTTTTGATATTGATTATGACTTCGGTAAATTGCATTTTGAGCACGGAAATCATATAGATTTTATACATTTTGAAGAATACGTAGAAAGTAAAAATGCTAAGGTTTTTCTATTTGGCCACACGCATAAAAAAATAGCTTTAAAAATTAAAGATACATATGTTTTTAATCCAGGAAGTTTAACAAGACCAAGGGATGGTAACGTCGGTTCTTATTTAATTATAAATATTGATAACGACAATAATATATCTTATCAATTTAAAACTATTTAAGTATATCTTTAGCAACTAGATAACTACTAGCGAAAGCAAACATTAAATTATAGCCTCCGCAAAGTCCATCAGCATTTAAAATTTCACCTATAAAATATATATTCTTTTCTATTTTAGATTCTAAAGAATCAGATAAATTTGAAAATTCTACTCCACCAATAGAAACTTGAGATTCATTAAAAGAGTAATTATTTTCATATGTAAATGTAAGGTTTTGCATATTGTATGCTATTTTCTCTAATTCGTTTTTACTAAATTTATATAAATTTTTAGCACCGCTTACTTTTCTTATATATTCACTTAACCTTTTATCAAAAAATCCATCTATACATGAATATTTAGAAATCGAATTGTATTTAATTAATTTATTTTTTAATTCAATTTCATTTAAATCTTTTACTAAATTTAATGAAATTATTGCCTTTTTAAATGTTTCTTTTCTAGTGATAATCGAAGAACAATTAAAAATAGCAATACCACTTAGTCCATCTTTTTTAAATAAAACTTCTCCTTCTTCAGCGTATTCTAATTTGTTATCTATATATAAAGAAACTAAGCATTTAACTCTTAAATTTTCTAATGTTTTAGTAGATTCATACACTTTTATTGGTGTTAATCCAGGTTTAAAATCTTTTATTTTATAATTATGCTTTTTTAAAACATCTATAAAATTAGTTTGTTTTATATGAATTTGAGAATTTCCACCAGTTGCAATAATAACTTTATCGAAAGAATAATTTTTGTTATTAATTTTAACTTCCACTTTATCTTTATTAACCGAATAATCACTAATATCATTATTTAAATAAAATTTACAATTTTGATCTTTTAAATAGTTTAATAGTAAATCTCTATAAGATTTAGCACTAAAAGAATAAGGATATACTAGATTATTAATGTTACTTGTTTCTATACCAATATCATTTAATAATTCATTAATGTTTTCATAATTAAAATTATTTACAATATCTCTTACTTTTAAATTATTATATGATTTCCCGTCTATTTTTAAATTTGCAAGGTTACATCTACCATTTCCAGTAATTAAAAATTTCTTACCAGCTTCCTTATTAGAATCAACAAAAGAAATATCAATATCCTTATTTTTATTCTTTAATAATACACCTAGATAAAAAGCACTACATCCACTACCAATAATCAAAATTTTCATATATTAAGTATAATTAATTTTTAATTGTATTACTATTTAAAACTCAATTAAAAGTGATTATAATAAACGTGAAAAAGTTATTTATAACTTTAAGGGGGAAAGAAAATGGAAAAATTACACTTATTACGTTGTAAACATTGTGGCAAAGTAGTTGAACTTTTACCAGGTAGTCACGGATGTCCAACAAAATGTTGTGGTGAACCTATGGAAGAAATGGTTCCAAATTCAGTTGATGCTTCAAAAGAAAAACATGTTCCTGTAGTAAATGTTGTAGACAACGTTGTTTCAGTTGTCGTAGGCGAAGCAATTCATCCGATGATGGATGCACATCATATCACTTTTATTTATTTAGTAACTGATAAAAATGTTTATAGAAAAGATTTAAAAGCTAGTGATGAACCTAAAGCAGAATTTGCTTTATTAAATGATGAAAAACCATTAGTTGCATATGAATATTGCAATCTTCATGGTTTTTGGAAGAAAGAATTATAATCTTTTAAGGCTTCATTATGAAATATAGATTAGTATTAATTCTTGAAAACTGCGAACAAACTAGCGATTTATTAGTAGATTTAGCTCATAAAGGATTCAACGCAACTGTTTTAATCGCTAAATCATTAAAACATGTTTTAGATGAAGATGAACATGATGATGAGAAAATGTTTATTTCTTTACGCCATTTAAGAGAAGCAAAAACAAAAGATTCTACATTCGCTTATTTTATCTTTAATAGTAAAGAAGATTTAGATACAGTTCAAAATATTATTAGAGAAGAAACAGAACATTTCCACAAAATTAAAGGTGGAATGTACTATGTACAAATAGAAAACTTCGAAGGAAGTATTTAATATGGATATATATATTTATATTGCCTTAGCAATCTTAATTGCTCTACTTTCAACACGTCTAATGAAGTTAATTAAACTTCCAAATGTTACTGGATATTTATTAACCGGAATTATCATTGGACCATATGTTTTAGGATTATTCTTCAATAATTTTAAATTTGATGATAGTTTATCTACATCAACAATTGGAAATTTTGTTAATAGTTTATCGTTTATTTCTACAATTGCTTTAGGTTTTATTGCTTTTACAATCGGATCTAGTTTTAAAATATCTACGATTAAAAAAGTAGGTAAAAAGGTATTGGTGATAACGATTTTAGAAGCTTTTGGAGCTTGTTTAATGGTTTTCATATTCTTAATGTTAGCTCACTTTATTTTAGGTGCAGCTACAGGAAATATGGATAACCAAATATCTTGGCCACTTATTTTAACTTTAGCAGCTATAAGTTGTGCTACTGCTCCAGCTGCTACATTATTAGTCGTAAAGCAATATAAAGCTAGAGGACCAGTTGTAGAAACTCTTCTTCCTGTTGTTGCTTTAGATGACGCTGCAGCTTTAATCATGTATTCAATATTATTCTCAGCAGCTAAAACAATTGAGATGGGAAATGGAGAAGTCGATTTATATGCGATGTTAGCTAAACCAATTATTGAAATCGTTTTAGCGTTTGCAATTGGTGCTATTTTAGGATTTATTGTTGTTGGTTTATTTAAATTATTTAAATCTAGAGCAAATAGAATGATTATATGTATCTTTGCTATATTTGCTAATTTAGGATTGCACGTACTATTTTCAAATGAATGGTGTGGTTCATTTGATGTTTCTAGTTTGCTCATGTGTATGATGACTGGAGCAATTCTTATTAACTTTAGAAAAGATAGCGAACCAACATTCACTAGAATAGACGAAATTACTCCACCATTATTTATGCTATTTTTCGTTTTGAGTGGAGCAAATTTAAAATTAACAGTATTTGCTAGTAAAGATGCGATAATATTATTAATAATCGCATTAACATATGTAATTAGTAGAGTAATTGGTAAATGGCTTGGTTCATTTACTGGAGCATGTTTAACTCATGCTGAACCTACAATTAAAAAATATTTAGGATTTACTCTTATTCCTCAAGCAGGTGTTGCGATAGGTTTAGCAACTAGTGCAGGTGCTACATTACAAAAACTTGCAGGTGGTGATTCAGATTTAGGAACATTGATTGTAGCTACAATATTAACTTCCACTATAATCTACGAATTAGTTGGACCTGTATTAACTAAAGTTGCTTTAGCTAAAGCTGGGGAGATCGATTTAGGAAAAAGAGCCTAGAAAACATATTGAATTTTAAATTAAAAGAGCAATTATCAATTGCTCTTTTTGTTATTTTTCTTCTAATAACGGCCCTTTAAACATCCTTAAACCAACAAGTGCACAACCACATAAATATGGTTTATTAATAGAATTTAAATAATCAATTATTTCTTTAGATTCAGCTCCTGGTTGTATTAATACACATTTATAATCTTTTTTACACTCTTTCAAAATATTTAAACCTAATACAGGATTTATACATAAATCAATTACATCTATATTACTTTCTACATCATTAATAGATTTTAATTCTTTATAAACACAATCAACATTATACCCATAATGATTTAAATTATCTTTTATAATCTTTGCATATTTACCATCTACTATTGTATTACCAACTACAACAAAATTTTTATAAGACATAATTTCTTTTAAATCCATACTTAATTACCTCATAAGTTTATTTTAACTCATTAATTTTATTTTAAAAAGACATCTACACTTATATTTTAAATATTAAAATATAATTAATATTTATATTGCTTATATATAAAACTAGATATACAAATTTCAATATATTAAAATATTATAGATTAAGGAGTAAACTATGAAAAACCTATGTAAAAACCTATTAATTTTAAATTTATTATGCTCATCATTTATTTTATTTGGATGTAACAATCAAGATAATACAAACAATAATGATAATAAAGATAATACAGGTGATAATGATAATAAAGACAATACCGATAATAACGATGATAACAAAGATAATACAGGTGATAATGATAATAAAGATAATGATAATATTAAAGAAACCACTATTAAATCTACTGATTTTACAAATGTAATAAGTGCAGAAAAAACTACAGATGGAGTTTATCTTAAAAATAATGCTGAAGATACAATAGAAGATTTTACTTTTAATTTTTCAAGTACTATTGTAGGAATAAGTGGTAATCAAGACTACTTAAATTGTCTTCAATTTAAAAAAGGTTCTAATAATTTATTTACATTAAATACTACAAAAACAATAACAAAAATAGTTGTAACTACATTAAAAAATACAGCATATGATACTGTTTATGGATATTTTACTTTAAAAAATAATGGTACTGACTTGTTATATAAAAATGAAGAAACTAAAAATAAACAAATAAGCACTATTACTTCTACTTACACTTTAGAGAATACTTCGATTAACGGAGAGATTATATTTAATAATAATACCGATAGAGCAATCTATATGTCATCTATTACAGTTTATTCAAAATAGAGAGGATTTAACTATGAAATTTAAAAATTTAACTATATTAACAGCAATATTTTCAACTTCTATAGTTTTAGCAAGTTGTAATTCTAATCAAAATACTGCATATCTTTCAGTTACAACTAACGGATATGGTACAGTAACTTCAACAAATTATAAAGGTGTTGTAGGTGATACTTTTGAAGTTACTTTAACTCCAACTAAAGGATATAAAGTAGATGAAATTATTTATAACAATTTATCTTTATCTACTGCTTCTTTAACTTTTTCAATTTCTTACACAAAAACTGGAGAAAATGAATTAAAAGTCAATTTTACAAAATCAAATGGCGGTACTGTAGATCCAGATGATAGTGATGACGATGATCCTATTGAAGGTGGATTCACTAAAATCACTACTTCTAAAACAACATTTGACTATCAAGATTTAGGCGAACAAAGCGGTTCTGCTTACATCCCTTCAACTGGAAATAGTAAAGTTATTATTGTACCAATACAATTTTCAGATTTAAGTTACACATGGACATCAACCAGACTTAATGCTCTTAAGGTCGCAGCTACTAGTGATAACAATCCATATTGGGAAAGTTTAAAAACATATTATCAAAAAAGCAGTTACGGAAAACTCAATTTAGATATTTCTATAGCCGATACAATCATTCCTTCAATGAAAGCATCTAAGTTCACATCTTTAACAGATGATTACGGTACAGATTCATTAACTTTAATCGATGAAGTCTACTCAAAAATAACTGTTGATGGTGTTAATTTATCTAAAAACTATTCAAATTACGATACTGATAATGATGATTATATTGACGGTATTTGGTTTATATATAACCAATTTGATGGTTCTCAAGTTGATTCTGATAATTTCTGGGCTTATACATATTGGTATTATGAAGATGATAGCCGTTCTACTTCTTTATCAAATTGTCATGTAGGAACATATGCAAATATGGCTGCAAGTTTTTTATATGATGAAGATAGTAATGGTTATGATGCTCATACATTAATCCACGAAACAGGACATATGTTAGGATTTGATGATTATTATAGTTATGATTCAGGTGTACAATATGGCTATTTAGGTGGATTAGATATGATGGATTTTAATATTGGTGATCATAATCCATTTTCTAAATTTTCATTAAAATGGATTGAACCATATTTATTAACCGGAGACAAAGGAAAAGTAATATTAAGACCATTCCAATCTTCTGGAGATGCTTTAATTATACCTTCAACATATTTCAATAATTCTGCATTTGGAGAATATTTAATATTACAATATTACACTCCAACCGATTTAAACGAACTTGATTCAACATATAATTATGGAACTTATCCTAAATTATTTTCTCAATCAGGAATTTTAGTCTATCACGTAGATGCTAGAATTTATAAATTAACCTATAGCAATAACAGCTACAAAACTAACGGATTATTACCATCTACCGCTACTTCTTTCCCTTCAGTTGATTATTATTCGTATTACGGTATTGCTAGTAGTAACTCAAAATCTTATCAATATAACGGAAATGCATTAATAAGTTTATTAGGAAGAGATAAAAAAACTTATTACAATAAAACTTATGCAACAAATAACGCATTATTTAAACAAGGTGACACTATCAATAGTTTAAGTTTCTCTTCAAGTGTATTTAAAAATAATAAATTTAATGACAATTCCACAATGGGTTATTCACTTGAAATCGAATCATTAACAAGTGAAAGCGTTTCCATTAAATTTTCTAAATAATTTCTATTGAAATTAAAATATACAAGTATAAAATATATGCTTGTGAAAAACGTTATTAATTTCTTTAAAAAGATATTTGGTCCAATTGATTTAACTAAAAATAAACCATATAAAGCAATATTGCTATTTGCTTTACCTATTTTTATATCCAATTTATTTCAACAAATATATTCTATTAGTGATGCGATTATCGTAGGTCAAAGTATACCTCAACAATTTGCAGGAATTAATGATACTAATCCATTATCATTTTTAGTCTTACAATTTGCTTTTGGATGTACTGCAGGATTAAGTGTTGCAATATCAACTAGATTTGGAAAGAAAGATTTTGAATCTTTAAGAAAATCATTTGCAACTTCTATTATAATCGGTTTTATCACCACTATTTTATTAACTACTTTAGGTTTGGTTTTTGCAGAAAAATTATTATCTTTTGTTGGGTTGAGTGAAGCTAATGATCCAGTAAGTTTTAATGCAGCAAAAATATATATAATCACCATTTTTTCAGGTACAATTGCACAAATTTTTTATAATTTAATCGTTAATACTTGTAGATCGATAGGTGATTCAATAACTCCACTATTATTCTTAATTTTATCAAGTATCATTAATGTTATTTTAGATTTATTATCTGTAAACTTTTTACCATCAATAGATTTAAAAGTATTTGGAGTTGCTTTCGCTACAATCTTTGCTCAAGGATTATCTGCAGTTCTTTGTATTATTTATTCTTTAAAAAAATACCCATTCTTAAGATTAAATAAAGATGATTTTAAAATTGATAAAAAAGACTTCTTTTACCACTTAAAACTTGGATTACCATTAGGTTTTCAATTCTCAATATTAGCTATAGGAATTATCGTTATGCAAAACGCTATAGTAAATTTTGATATCGGAGTTATAAATCCTACAACAAACGAAGCTGCTCATTTTGCTCAAGATGGATACGGTGCAGCTTGTAAATTACAAAACTTTTTAACAACACCATATTCAGCTTTAGGAACTGCAATGTTATCTTTCTGTGCTCAAAATTTAGGTTCAGGAGATGTCGAAAGAATTAAAAAAGGATTTAAACAAGGATATTTAATTGGGATTATCATTTATTTAATTGTAATGACTATAGGACTTTTATTTACAATTAACGGTTTCTTCTTATATTTATTCTTAGATTCTTCTTCAGTTACACAAGAAACAATAAAATATGGTTGTAGATATTTATGGGTATCTTTACCAAGTGGATTCTTCTTATTTAATGTTTATTTTTTAAGAAATACAATCCAAGGCTTAGGTAAATCATTATATCCTTTCTTAGCTGGAATCGGCGAATTATTCGCTAGAATTATAGCAAGTTTATTTATTGCAACATGGGTAAATCCTACAAATCCAAAATCAGATATTTCTTATATCGGTGTTTCTTTTAGCGATCCATTAGCTTGGGTTACGGCTACTATTATCATGATTATTCCAATAATCTATTATTTAAGAAGATTAGAAAAACTAAAAATAAATAAAACCACCGAAAAAATTGAAGAAAAAACTCAAGAAAACATTTAGATTAAAATAAAACTTTCCAATTTCCGGTCTTATTTGATCCATCTCTTTTTACAATGTTTTTTTCTTCTAACGACTTCAAATCCCTAATTATCGTATATCTAGAAACAGTTAGTTTAGAAGCTAACTCCTGCTGAGTGATATTTTTATATTCTAAAATTAATTCTATAATATCTTTTTGTCTTGGTGATATATCATCTTCAATAAAATTTTCATCTTTAAAATATTTTTTGTCACTTATTTTAAAAGGAATGGATACTTTAATAAAATTATGACTGAATGTAAATATTGATTTATCATATTTTTTCAATATTCTAATTATTCCTGTACCCATGTGTTCAACAAATCCAACATCCCTAAAAATCTTCATTAATTGGGGATTTTTTGGTGACATAAAACCACTTAAAAATTCCTCTTTTTCTAATCCTTCAGGTAATCCTCCTACAGATATTATTTCAATGTGATCGTCAAAAATTCTAAATGTCGGAGAATTTTCATAACTATAATCAGAATGAACAAGAGCATTTATTACAGCTTCTCTCATCGCAACCGAATCAAACAATTTTTCTTCAATTCTTTTAGGAGATTTAATTTTAGTGAAAGTTTTATTTTGACTTTCTATAAAATCGACAATTTCTTGTGTTGTTTTTATTAAAGATTGATTTGAATAAGATTTTATTTCTATTAAATCAGAAACATCATCGCCTTTAAATTTGCCTACATTAATAACCAAACTATTTTGATCAGATAATAGATATGCCAAATAATTAAATTCTCCATTTTGCATTTTTAAATTTAATTGATTTAAAAAGTTAGAATTTAATTCATATCCTGCTTCTTCGTAGTATATTTTTAATTTAGAAAATGTTAAATTTTTAATTGGTGAAACTATATTAATCAAAGATGTTCTTGTTCTTTTCGAATACATCTCAAAAATTTGCTTTTCTGTTAGCGGTAAACAAGAACTTCCAACTCTAATAAAACTTCCTAACGGACACATACCAAATCTTTTTAAATAATATGGTTTTTCATTTCCTGAAGCTACAATAATATGAATTATTTTCTTTTCTTCTCTATCTTCTGGAATTATTTCAAAAAATCCTATTGGAGAAGGACAAATTCTATCCTTTATCCTATCTTTAATATTTAATTGAACTTTATCAATATTTTTAAAACCAGCAACTGTTCCATCATCGTTAATTCCTAAATAAATGTGTCCACCTTTTGAATTTAAAAAAGCAACAATTTCTTTTTCTAATTTATCATTTAATTCACTTTTAAATTCGATATTATCACTTTCATACATAGCAAATTACCTTCTACCAAATATATGATAATATTTTGCAACATTATTTGCAACATTATTTGCAACATTATTTGCAACATTATTTTATAACTTATGAACTTTATGACAATGAGGACAAATATTGTTTAAATCACTTGTAATATCAGTTATATTCCTATAATGCAACAAGCTTTCATTAGCTTTATTCATATATAAAGTTTCTTTTTGATCTTCTTTAATATGATAATTATAGATTGTTGTTGAATAATAATATTTCTTTTTATCTTCGCAATATTCTCTTTTAATGATTTGTCTACAAGATAAACAATGATAATAATCATATTCTTTAGCTAATTCATTACCACAGAAAGGACATATATCAAAATTTTTAGTAGAATATATCATTCCTTTTAATATGATTTGTTGTAACCTTCTAAATGATTCAATATTGTTAATTGATACTAAAGTACCATCTGAATTAAAATTATCAGTTAATATATAAGTTTCCACTCTTGTTTTAAGTTTTTTATCACCTTTTAGGCTTGGCAATAAATAAATCGTATATTCTTTATCTTTTTTAAATGTTAATTTTAATATGTTTTGATTATCAATTACTTTGTCTGTCACATTGATTTTATAGTTTTTAAATTTAAAATTTAAATCTAATTTATTAAAATTAATATGTTTTCTTTTGTCTACTACAAAATTAAAGTGACCTATTGAAAATATTAAAAGATATTTGCAAAAATATAGATATTCTTTTTCTTTTAAATCAATATCTACATCTTTTTCATCATCTTTATAAACATCTTTCATATATTTATAAATATTACGATAATCTTTTTGCATTCTTAAAATATTTGTTTTTCTTAACTTAAGATTAGTTTTTATTTTGTGACATTTTAAATAAACTGGTCTATTAAGTCTAGATTGTAAAGTTTTAATAATAAAATCCATTCTAGATATCAAAGACAAAGCTACATCAATATAAGTTGAAAAAGATCTTAAATGTCCTGTTTCTAATTTACCTAAAGCTAAATAATAAGACATATGATTTTCTCTTTCTAATAAATCAATTTCTAATTTTTTATTAGTATAAATCATATCTTTTAACAATCTTGAATAATGTTTAGTAAAATTTAAAGCGTAATCTACACTTTTAACAAATACTAAATTTTCATAAATTACATAATTATCCTTATAATTTCTAGTTAAAAGTTTATTAGGTTTAATACCATTTTCAGTTATATTTTCCCAATATTCAGAGTGCATTGCTGCATGATTTATAGTTTTATTATCGATTTTTTTAACCGATTCTACATTTACTAATTCTTCTTCGTCTATTAAGTGAATTATAGGTTTAGCAAATATTCTTTTCATCGAAGGTAATACTTTTTCAATCTTTTTAATTTCTAATTCAATTTCATCAAGATTTATATCTTCAAAAGATGAAAAAAGATTTAAATTATGAACAGAATAATAATCGAATTCTGGATATGTAATAAAATTATATTCTTTTAAAAATCTTAGTGAGTCTTTATATCTTAAAGCATTTATCACACTAAATATCCTCGTTTAATTTTGATATAAATTCGCTACATCTAAATAATCCTAATTTTTCAAAACTATGAACTAAATCTTCTTTATTTTCTATACTCTTAGTTTCTAATTTTTGAACAACTTTAGTTAATAAAATTTTCTCTAAAGCTTCATTCTCTTTCTTTTTAGGATCATCAAAACAAGAGCAATAAATAGAAACAAAAGATTCTATTTGATTTAAGATACGATTACCAAAAGAGATATTAAATGGAGCTACAATCTTTTCAACTTCTTTAACAATTTCACTATTTTCACAATCAAATTTGTAGTTTTCCTTAGCGATATTAATCAATTTAATAAATTCTTCGTATGTTAAAAATCTTTGCTCTAATGGTTCTTTAAAATCCTTAATTTTAGGTGCACGTTTAGTAAAGTTCATAGTCATCGCTCTATCATAGACCTTATCAGATATTTCAAATGTAGATTCGTCTCTATTAGCAGTTCCTATAAACCATACGTTAGTAGGTACTTTTATTGTGTGACCATTTTCTAATTTTTTATATTGAATTAATTCTCCATCTTTTGAAACAGCTAATTGAATGTTCAATAACTTAAATTCTCTTTTATCTTCTTCATTTTCCATCAAAGAAAGAAAATCGCTAAAATAATATTCAATTCTAGATAAATTCATTTCATCAAGAACAATAAATGTTATGATTTCGCTATTAAATTTAGCTTTATATAACGATTGAGTAAACTTTTTAGGAGTAAATCTAGCTGAGAATTCATTATAAAAACCAATTAATTCGTTTTTATCTTTCCATGAAGATTCAACTTCTACTATTTCACAATTTCCTAAAATAGCTTCAGAAAAAATCTTAGGTAAAGATGTTTTTCCAGTTCCTGACATACCTTGTAAAATAGTAAGCCTAGAAGAACCAAGGCCTGCAATAAATTGTGCAATATCTTCATTTTTATAAGAAAGATGTAATCTCGAATTTTTAGCATATTCAACAATAAAATTAGTTATATCTTTCAAAGTAGGATTTATAAATAATTTAGTTCTTCTGTTATTTATATCTTCTAAATACATCTCTTCATAACTATCAATTTCACTGAATGCAGGACATGGATTAAAATCTTTTATTTCTTCTTGAGTTTTATTAAATTCACTATCATTTCCCGCTTCTTTTTCATTTATTTGATTTTCATTATTAGTTTTAATTTCACTATCTTCATCTAATTTAACTTCTAATGCATCCTCTTTAATCTTTTCTGAAAAAGGTCTTAAAATCGCTAAAATTGCTAACACGATAAGTCCAGCGCAAGCAAAATAAATTGTTTGACTTTTTACAGTTGATTCGTAATTTACCGTAACGTCAAATCCTTTATCGCTTAATATTTTATTGATTGTTTCTAATTGTACAGATTTAACGATTTCGTAATATTTTCCAAATAAAGATAATGCAAACAATAACCCAAACGATACAATAATTGTTACTAAACTAGCTTTATAAAAATATTCACTCTTTCTAAAAAATAATGATAAATCAACAACTACAGCAATGATTGAGAATAATATAATCATATAAATAAAATAAGCTAATAGTTGATATCCACTATCCATTGTCTGATAGTTCTTTAATACATCAAGACCATTAACTGTAATAGTTGAATTAGTAGTTCCATATGTATAAGTTATAACTAAAATATTTGAAAATAAAGATCCAACTAATAAACCTATCAAAACAAGAGCAAATATTAAAGCAATAATCTTATTTTTCCATTTAGATTTCTTTTTATTTTTAACCTCTTCATCATTATCAATATTTTTTCCTGCTACAATAGAATTTATAATAGCAACCAATCCAATAGCAATTAAAGGGATATATCCAATAGTTGTAATTGAAGTTGTGCTTGGACTTACATAATTTTTAATATAATAACTAATTGCGATACTATAAATATAAAAAGCTAAAGCGAAAGCAAATTCTAAATATATTAAAATTCTAGTCTTTTTAATTGTTTTTTTAACATTTCTAAAGGTACCTAATATTTCTGCAAAATAAGCTAATAAAATAATATAAATTACAAAAAACGAAACAAAAGCTATTAAAAAATCTAAGGATGAACTATTCATTAAACCTTGAATTAACGAATCATATGTTCCACCATCATAAAAACATACAGGTAATAAGAATACAGAAAACAAAAGAACAAAAGAAATTATAGATATGATAATACTAAAAACACTACTAATTCCCGCTTCTTTTTCATTATTACTATTAATTTCATCCTCTTTATATTTCACTTCAAAAATTATCGTATATATTGTTATTAATAAACTACAAACAAATGCAATAATTATATAGATTATATTTAAATCTTTACATAATATAAAAAGCAATAAGCATAATAAATAAATAATTGTATTAACTAAAGATAACACTTTAATTCTTTTATTAGTTAATAATAAAAATAAACTAATAAAAGTTAATATCACCGATATTCCTAATAATGAAATTATAGACCAGCAATATGCTAATTGTATAGTTTCAAGAGAACCTTCTAATGCATAAGTATATAAAGGACCAACATTAGACCCTAAAAATAAAGACAAAAATACAAATGTTAAAGGGAATATATATCCAATTCCAACTGCTATTTTTTTAAATTTTAAACTAGAAAAAACCATAAATTAACTTCCTTTATATCTATTAATTATATCAAGAAAAACATATATTAAGTAAGAAAAAGACTTTTAATTAATAAGATTTTAATAACATATC
>CAVEUC010000031.1:0-32650 GCA_963619035.1 Lachnospiraceae bacterium GAM79 | reverse complement strand
TCTATATCCTTTAGAAACATTTTAATATTAATTCCGTCAAATTTCAATCTAAAATTCCGTTATTTTTCAATAAAAAATTCCGTCAAATTTCAATTCAAAATTCCGTTATTTTTCAATTTTTAATTTTAACTAACAAAAAAGAACGAACAATTAACGTTCGTTCTTTAAATAAATTTAATATTATTCTAATTCGAATACACCAGTATATAATTGATAATAATAACCTTTTTGTTCAATTAATTGTTCATGTGTTCCTCTTTCAATTATCTTACCATGATCTAAAACCATAATAGCTTCAGCATCTTGAATTGTAGATAATCTATGAGCAATTAAGAATACAGTTTTACCTTCCATAAGGTTTTCCATACCTTTTAATACTATTGCTTCAGTTCTAGTATCGATACTTGAAGTTGCTTCATCAAGAATTAATACTGGACATTGACTTACTGCAGCTCTAGCGATTGATAATAATTGAGCTTGACCTTGAGATAAACTACTACCATTACCTTTAATATATGTATTATATCCGTTAGGTAAACGAGAAATGAAACTATCAGCATTAGCAAGTTTAGCAGCTTCAATACATTCTTCATCTGTAGCATCTAATCTACCATAACGAATGTTATCCATGATCGTTCCGCTAAATAAATTTGTATCTTGAAGAACAACACCTAAACTTCTTCTTAAATCTTTCTTCTTAATTTTATTAATATTAATTCCATCATATCTAACTTTACCATCAGCAATATCGTAGAATCTATTAATTAAATTTGTAATTGTTGTTTTTCCAGCTCCAGTAGCTCCAACGAATGCGATCTTTTGACCAGGTTTAGCATATAACGAAACATCATGTAAAACAATCTTATTAGGAACATAACCGAAATCAACATCAAACATTCTAATATCACCTTTAAGAAGAGTATATGTAACTTCTCCACTTTCTTGGTGAGGATGTTTCCATGCCCATAATGTATGTTCTTTTCTGTTGCATTCGACGATATTTCCATTTTCGTCATATTTTCCCATAACTAAAGTAACGTAACCATCATCGACTTCAACTTCTTCGTCAAGCAAGCCATAAACTCTACTAGTACCACCAATTGCCATAGCAATTGGGTTAACTTGGTTTGCAACTTCAGATAAGTTATTTGTAAATTGTCTAACCATTGGAAGGAATGAAACAATAACACCAATTGATAAAGTATTAATTCCAACTATTGTAAGATTAGGTACTGAATATAAAGCTAATATAGTTCCAACAACTGCAATAATAACGTAAGCAAAGTTTCCGATGTTATTCATAATAGGCATCATAATATTTGAAAATTTATTTGCGTTTGTTGCAACGGTTTGAAGACTGCAATTAATTTTGTTAAATTCAACTTTACATTCATCTTCATGATTAAAAGATTTAATAACTTTTAATCCATTCATCATCTCTTCAACAAATCCTTCTTCATTACCAATAACAGTTTGTTGAGCCATGAAGTTTTTAGCAGATTTTCCACCGATCTTTTTAGTGACGAAGATAATTAATCCAGCAGCAATTAAAACGATAATACTTAAATAAACACTTGAATATAACATCGTTCCTAAGATACTTAAGAAAGTGATACTACAAATTAATATTGTGTTAATGGATTGAGTCAACAATTGTCTAACAGTATCAATATCGTTTGTATAAACAGACATTATTGCGCCTTTTTCGTGTGTATCAAAGAATTTAATAGGTAAATCTTGCATATGGGAATAGACTCTAGTTCTTAATTCGTGCATATACATTTGACCATATCTAGCAGTTAATTGAGAATAAGTTGTTCCTCCTGCTAAAGCGACGATATAAAAACTTATCATCATCAATAAATATTTTACAAATTCACCCCAGAATTCATTTTGATAATAATTAGAATCTTCGATAGCTTTAGGAATAATATTAATAACATTTTGAAGCATTAAAGGAGCAACAATTGATCCTAAAGCAGAAAATAATATACAAATCATTGAAATTGTTAAGGCAACTGGATGTGCTTTATAAAAATCTCCTATACATCTAAACAATACATTCTTCTTCTTATTTTTATTTTTCTTAGACATATTATTTACCTCCAATTCTATTTTGAAGTTCGTAAACTTCTTGATAAATCTTGTTAGTTTTTAATAATTCTTCGTGAGTTCCAACTCCACTAATTGTACCGTTATCCATAACGATAATCTTATCAGCATCACTTACAGAAGAAATTCTTTGAGCAATAATAATCTTAGTAACACCTGGACAATACTTTCTTAATCCGCTTCTAATATAAGCATCAGTTTTAGTATCGACTGCACTTGTAGAATCATCAAGAATTAATACTTTAGGATTTTTAAGTAAAGCTCTAGCAATACATAATCTTTGACGTTGACCACCACTTACGTTAGTTCCACCTTGTTCGATATGATGATCATATTGATCATCGAATGCTTCAACAAAACTATCAGCTTGAGCAATATGACATGCTTTTTTAATTTCGTCGATTGAAGCATCTTTTTTACCCCATCTAAGGTTGTCAGCGATACTTCCAGCAAATAAAACATTCTTTTGAAGGACCATTGCAACGTTATCTCTTAATACTTTTAAATCATAATTTTTAACGTTTACTCCACCAACAAGAAGTTCACCTTCACTTACATCGTAAAATCTAGATATTAAATTAACTAATGTAGATTTTGAACTACCAGTTGATCCGATAATTCCAATCATCTCCCCTTCTTTAATAGTTAAATTTACGTTGCTTAATGCAAATTTTTGAGCATTTTCATTATATTTAAATGAAACATCTTTAAATTCAATATCACCATTTTTAACTTCTAACACTGGATTAGAAGGATTTTTAATTGAAGGTTCTTCAATTAAAACTTCGTAAACTCTTTTAAATCCTGGAACGGCCATTAAGATAAAGAAGCTTACCATTGTTAACATCATAATTGATGATAAAACTTGTGAAGAATAAGTAATAAGTGAAGAGATACCACCGATATTTAATTCAGTAGCTTTAGTTTCAATAACAGCTAAGCTACCTAAGAAAAGAATTAAACACATTGAACAATACATAACACATTGTATGATTGGATTTGTTCCAGATAACATTTGTTCAACTACTCTAAATCCTTTGCTCATCGTATAAGATTCATCTTCAAATTTTTTCTTTTCAAAATCTTCTCTAGCGTATGTTTTAACAACTCTCATACCGCGAATATCTTCTTCTACTTTTTCATTTAATCCATCATATAATTTAAATAATTTTTCAAATCTTTTATTAGCTTGCCATACGATAAGAATTAAAGGTACTGCAATTAATGGAATTAAAATTAAGAAAATCCAAGATAATTTAGCATCGATTACTAAAAACATTACGAAAGCAAATATGAACATAATCGGCGCTCTAAAAGCTATACGAATTGAAATCATATATGCCATTTGAATGTTATTGATATCTGTTGTTTGTCTTGTTATTAAACTAGATGAAGAAAACTTATCTATATTTTTAAATGAAAATTCAGTTGTTTTATTAAATACATCTTCTCTTAAATTTTTAGCGAATCCGCAAGCTGCTTTAGCACTAACTTTTCCTGCAGTTACACCACATCCAAATGATAATAACGCTAATACAATTAAGATTGCTGCAAATAATAAAGTTGTATACAAGAAATTACCTATTCCAAATGGATCAGGGTTTTTACCAGTTTCATAATCTGTTAAAAAATTAAGTAAATACATCATAACGAGAGGTATTACACATTCAAATGCTGTTTCTAATGCTATAAATATGATTGATAATATTGAAGACTTCTTATATTCCCTTACACTTTTAAGCAAATATTTGATAGCACTTTTTAAAGAAATTTTCTTTTCATTAGTTTTTTCCATACTATTTTTTTACTCCTTCCATCGCTTTTTTTAATAAGTCATCTAATTGTATTATCTCTTCTTCAGTTAGATTTGATAATGCATCTTTAGCAACTTTTTGCATATTTTTCTTACTTAGTTTATGAAGTTCTACTCCTTTTTCAGTAAGAATAATATGCCTTTTTCTTTGATCTAACGGATCTACTTCTAAAGATATAAGACCTTCATTTTTCATCTTTTCTATAGTATCGTTTACGGTACTTCTAGAAACACAGAATTCCTTTTCAATGTCTTTTTGAATTACTGTTCGTTTCTTGGTTTCTTTATATAAATAATTAATAAGAATACAATGTAATGTATTGTTTCCTTGCAATACATCAAGTTCATCCATCCTCTTAGTTACATAAGATTTAAGAAACATAATCTTTTTAAATACGTTGTTACAAATGTCTTTTTCCATAAATTAATCCGATAACGGAGTATATTTTAAGACTCAAATTTTTGAATGTCAATAAAAAAATAAAATTATTAAATCTTTTTTTAACAACATTATTTCTATATAAAAATATATAAAAAAATCAGTATCTTTTAATACTGATTTTATTTTAAAAACTAAGCTTTTTATTAATATATTATTTATAGACTAATTCTTCTGTACCGTATCGATAACATCCATAAATTAAAAAGCAAATTATTAAAGCCATAACAACAAAAGATATAATTAATCCGATGATATATTTAATTTTTGATACATCATTATATTTAAAAATATAACTAGTAAAATTATAAGTAGAGACTGCAGCAATCAATATACCAACTATTGTTAAAGAAGATAAAGATAATTTTATGAATTCAGGAGTATGATCATAGGTGAAAGGGTATTTAAAATAACGATAAAGTAAGCAATATGATAATATAAGCAATAAAGCACAAGATACTAAACACACTACACTAATTACAATTACCTTTTCAAATTCATTTTTCTTTTTAATATTGTTTTCCATAATTAAACTCCTTACATAATAAATTTAGAAGCACTTACATATTGTGTAGAACTTCCATCTAATTTTGAATATGATGTTTTTCCAGCGATTTTCATATTAAACTTGTTATGAACATTATATTATTTTTATAAATAAACGATTCATTTCCTTGCTGATTATTCAATATTAGAAACGGCAATATTATAAGTTCTTTAATCATTTTATTTCTCCTTTCAAAAATTTATAAAATATTAATAAACTTGATAATACTATAATATACTTTTATAAATTATAATTCAACAAACCAAAGTAATTTTATACTTTTAGCAAATAAAAGTCCTATAACACACCATAATCTAATTGTTCTAAATATGTTTGTAATGCTTCTTTAGCAGTTATTCCACCATATGTAAAACTTGTTTGATAGTTACTAGCATACTCTCCTTCTGCAACATAAGAAATTGTAGCGACTGTGGCTAATCCGTTATTATCGTATGTAACTTTATCTTCATAATATCCTAACCATGATGATTTTTTAATATTATTTACTTGAGTACTAGTAGATTTTTGAATACAAATAAGGTTATCAAAAGGGCATACTGCAGTTAAATCAGTCATTGTAAAATCACCACTTTCAACGTTATTTCTAACTCCAGCAGTATTATGTGAGGTTAATCCAACTTTAACTCCGCCAAATTGATCTAAATTATTATTGATATACCAATACATAGCTTGGCAAATAATTTTTGTAAACGCAGTCTTATCATAATTATTAGAAAATGTATAAATAACTTTATTTAAATCACCTATTAAGTCTTTATATTTAATAGTTTTTAATTCATTTATTTCTTTATTTTCACTAGTACAAGCATTTAAAGCGTAAATTGGGTTATCTACAGTAGCACTATTTAAAGCATATCCATCACTACTTTTAGTTAAGTTTAAATTAATATTAGAAATATATTTTCCATCACATCCGCCTTCAACAAAAGGTACTCCATTATCGTAGCCATATTTAACTAAGTGATCATGAGAAAAAAACATACAATCAACATATTTTTTATTAAATGAAGAATTAGTTGTACATAATGTTGAATATTTAGTTGAATAATTAGAACCTAAATTACCACTACCTTCGCATCCTTCATCATGAGTTACAAGAACAATTACATCAGCTCCAGCTTTTCTTAATTTATTAGATTCTTCTTTTACATATTCAATAGGATCTGGGAAGCTAAATTGACTAGCGATACTTCCTGAAATTGATGAACCCATATCTTCTCTACAAGCACCAACAATTCCTACATTAACACCGCCTTTATTTAACATTATTGAAGGTGTAGCAAAATCGCTTACATAACTTCCATCACTATAAAAAATATTAGATGTAATAAATGGAAAATTAGCTAATTTAGAATTAGAAATAATATATTCTTTCCCCCAATCGAATTCATGATTTCCAATAGCCATAACATCAAATCCTGTGATATTCATGGCTTCAACCATAATTTTTCCTTTAGTGTTATTGCTTTCAATTCCACCTTGCCACATATCTCCAGGAGAAATTAAAATTGTATTATTGTAATCATTTTCTTTTTTCTTCTTTAAATAATCTCCAATATAAGCCATACCTGCAGAATATTGACTCTTTTGACCTCTAGTAAATGCTCCATGGGTATCGTTAATTGAATATAAAGATAAAGTTCTAGTATCACCTACTTCATCTTCTTTATATATATGAATATCAAAAGATGTAGATATATAATTTTCTTTACTTATAGTAATAGTTTCTTTACCAACATTAGTTAAAACAGTACCATCAGTAATAGATAAAGAATAATCATTAATTGTAGAATTAGTTATAGAATCTTTAACAATTAATCCTTCACTAGAAAAAGTTTCATTTATTTTATAATCAACTTTTGTAGGTAATGATGCAATAACTAAAGAACTATTTTCATAAACATTAATATTGGTAATATAAAGATCTTCATATCCATTTTTAGAAGCGTAAATTTCATATGTTCCTATTTCATTAAGAACATAACCATCAACTAAAGATAAAGAATAGTCTCGTATTATATCTTTTGTTTTATAATCTTCAATTTTTAAACCGTCACTATTAAATTCTTCTCCAAGTAAATAATTTACTTTATTTATAGAAGAAATTATATTCATCTTATTTTTAGTTTCGTTATCAATTACATTACAAGAAGTAGTAACTACCATTATAGGTAAAAATAAAATGAGGTTAATAATAGGTTTTTTCATAATTATTATTATATCATAAAAAATTGATTTATTTTCTATAATCTATATAAACTTCGTTGCTTCCTATGCTAAATGTCAATACATCAACAATTGTAATTGAATATATCGTTACATCCTCATGATTATCTAAAATTTTATCATTATCACCCCGAAGTTCAATAAAAGTTTCATTATCATCAATATATGTTTTATAACGTCTATCATCTAAAGAAGAATCATATTTTAAATTATAAAAATCATAGTATGTTCTATTATCGTTCAAATCTATATACAACAAAAGAGAAAAATATTTATCTCTTACAACATCATAAACAACATTTAAACCATTTTTATTTTCAAATTCATTCTTTTCAATATATTTAACATCAAAACAATACTTACCTTTTTCAAAATTATCAAAATAAACGATTCCTTTATAAAAACCTTGAACAAAGCAATTATCAAAACTATTTATATCACGAACAATACGGAAATCACAGCATGATATTGATACAAAAATCAATCCAAAAAAAGAAAAATAACATATTTTTTTAAAAGCTTTCATATGACTCAAATAATATGTTATCTAAACATATTCTTCCTTTATTTCTATCACTATTTAAATTATTTTTCTTATTTAAAAACACATTAAAATCAATTGTTTGATTATAACTTAAGGCGCTTAATATTGATAACGCTATAGAAAGTATTTCCATCTTTTTATTATATACAAATTTTTATACATATACAAATTCAACAAAAAAACTATACTTTTTATTAATTAGTATAGTTTTTTTAAATTTACATTATCTTATCGATTAATCCTTCATAATCTATAAATGGATTTCTATTTCCTTGATATTCATAGACTCTATTATTTCTTTGAATTTCAAATTCATCTATCGGATCAGCTTTATCCCATTCTTTAAGTAAAGATAATTTAGCCATATTATTAGTTTCAATTGTAGTATCATCAGTAAGTGTTAATCCTTCATATCTAACATACATATAGAAACAAATTCTAGCTACATCTCCTCTAAAATCTCCACTATAAGAATGTTCTCTAATTGTAGAATCAAGTCCACTAGTAACATTAGGATAGAACATATCAACTTCACCTTCATTACCATAATATGCATTACCATGTTTTGAATTAGCATTGCTACATGCAGCTCTTAAATTATGTAAATCACTATAGTTTCCAGTTGTATCATTTCCACAATCTGTAGTTCCATTATTTAATATCATTCTAGATCTAGGCCAAACATGTTCTCTATTCCAAGATTTTCCATAGTCCCAATCATGAACAATTAAATCTCCATCTAATAAAGAATAGATATATCCTTTATTAGTAGGATCTTCATCAGTATATTGAAGACAATATCTAGCATCTCCATAATTAATATTAGTAATCGATGTTGATATTAATGTTCTTAAATTTGTTACTAAATTAGTTGTATCAGTAAAATCGATTGTAGAATAATATTCTTCTTTAGTTTTTAAAGTGTAATTTAATGATGGTATATCTTTTTCTCCAGGAATTACTTCACTAACTTCATCAATATCATCATCTTTACTTCCATCACTTTTACCATAATCGTTAGTTACATTAAAAGAAGAATTTTCATTTACTTTAAAACCTATCTTAATAGATTTTAAATATAATGCAGTACCATTTCCTGCTACCATATTTAATTTAAAATTATTAGTAGAATAACTAGATCCATCAAACTTATATTCATTTAATACAGTTGATGTTGTAGTTAAAGTATGAGTATATGAATATTCTCCATAACTTACTGTTCCAGTGCATCCATCTTTACCTTTAGCACTACCCATATATATTGAATATGAAGTAATTTCTACTTCTTCACTAAAACTAGTTTCTATAGTCCATCCATCTAATTGAGGTTTATTACTACTTCCTATTTGAACACCTCTTCCAGATTGGCTATCAAAACTAAACATTGTAGAAGAAGTATAGTTAAATGTTAATCCATTAATAGATAAAGGAGTTAAAGAAGATGATATTTCTCCTTTTTTAAATTCATGTTCAAATATTAATTCTTTTTTATTAATAACAATAGGATCATCATTATCCTTATTATCACCATTGTTATTATTGTTGTTATTATTAGTAGTATTACAACTAGATAGTAATCCTAATAAAAGTATGCTAAATATAAATTTCTTTTTCATAATTTAATTATATTAAAAAAAGGGATTTTTTTAAATCCCTTTTTATTAATAATTAATTATTTATTATCCGATAAATGATATCGAAGCAATAAAGAATCTCTCACTAAAAGTGATAGTGATTTCGTTAGCTGAAGAAACAGTAAATTCATAATCTTCTAATGTATTAGTAGAATAAGCAGCACTACTTGTGTATGATTTATCACCAACAATAATTTTTTCAGATGTCTTCCAACCAATACCTTTAATTTTCATTTTTGTTACACTAGAATCGTTAATTTTAAATCCTAAAGTTCCGTTACCGTCTTTAGTACCAAACTTTAATCCTAAAGTTTGATATTTTGCATATCCATAGTATGCTTTAGTTACTGCAGTAACTTCACTAATAATATCGCTACTACCACTAACTAAGCAACTTGATAAATAAGTTTTCATAGTAGCTTTATCGCCATCAGTAAAACCATCAGTTTTAGTGTTTTCTGTAAAATCGTATGAACTTTTAACGGTTTCAGTTGAAGCTATAACAGTAATTTCAACTTCATCAGAAACTACAGTACCATATTTTGCAGTGATTTTAGCTGTACCAGCTGCAACACCTGTAACTACACCATCTTCATTAACTGTAGCGACTGCTGTATCGCTTGATTCCCAAGTTAATGGAACATTGATTGTTTCTGGAGTTGTAGTAGCTGTAAATGCAATTGTTTTTCCTGCTTCAACAGTTGTTTCTGTAGAAGAGATTGCGATTTCTGTAGGAGCGATAATTTCACTAACTGTAACTGAATATTCAGCTTTAACAGTTTCACTAATTGTAACAGTGATTTTAGTTGTACCACCAGCAACACCTGTAACTAAACCAGTTTGATCAACTGTAGCAACAGCAGTATTTTCTGAAGCCCATGTTAAACCAGTAAGGGTTGAAGGAGAAACGATTTCAGGAGTTGTAGTATAACTTAATTGAATTGTTTCGCCTTTTGTAACTTCTGTAGCTCCACTAATTGTGACTGCTGTAGGAGCAACTGGAGTAACTGATTTAATTTCAATTGCGATTCGTTTTGTATTTTCTTTTACATAGTCAGATCTAATAGCTTCAAAAGTAATTGTTGCACCAACAACTAAATCTTTTGTAACATCATTTGTTAAGAAATCTTTCTTATTTGAATATTTATAAACTTCAGTAACGCCATCCCAACTAATAGCACCAGTACTAGCTGTTGAACCATAAACATCAATTTCGTTAGTTCCATCTAAATCTGTAATCTTAAGATTACCATATGCATCATTAGGTTTAATATAAGTGACAATTCCTTTACCTGTAAATTTAGTTTTAACATCTGCACCTACATCTGTTCCTAACATATCTTCAATGCTATTAACAGCAACTGAAGCTGGTTCTGGTGTAGCTGGGAAATCTTTATGTTCAACAAAACTAACGTTCCAAGCATATAATTCTTTAGTTGAATTATAGTCAGTTCTCATACAGTAGAAACTAATCTTATCACCAATCTTTAAATCTTTTGTATTTTCATTTGTTAACCAATCTTTTGGATTGTTGAATGAATATGTACCATCTTTTTCAGAAACGACAGTTGTTTCTCCTGAAGCAGCATCCTTTGCTAATCCTGTAGCACCATAAACTAAGATATTTGAAGCTTCTTTATTCCATTCAGTAGCGACGTAGAAATTACCATATGATGTTCCATCGCTTCCTTTTTGCCAAGAAAGAATGACACCTTCAGTTTTATAATACATTGATGAGCTTTGTGGAAGTTCGATGATGTTAGCAAGAGTTTCTTCATCTCCTGGCTTATAATCTTTAACAGCTGTAACTGTAATTTTAAATTCTACTTTTTGTTTTCCAGCTCTTACAGTGATTGTAGCTTCACCACCTTTTAAAGCTTGTAATTTGTTTCCTAAAACATTGACGACAGATGTATCACTTGATACAGCCATAATTTTCTTAGCTTGAATTAAAGATGTGATATTTGCATCTGGTGTAACTTTAAAAGACATTGTTCTATCAGCTTCACCAGCTTTCCAAGTTGCTTGTAATTCAGCAATATTTGTAACTTGTAAACCTGTGATCGATTCATCTTCAACGAAATTTTTCCATGGATCATTTTCATCTACTTGTGGTTGATCACCATTACAACTAACAAGACCACCAATAAGTCCTAAACTAAGTGCAGAAGCTAATAAAATAACTCCTCTATTTTTTCTTCTTGACATAAATTCCTCCTAATTCGTCAAAATAAATTTATAAATAATCTTAAATCTTCCAACGAGACTTAAAACTAATTATCATTGATAAAAAGCTTCATCTTGAATATCTTTTAATATTCCTTCATATTCCTTTTTCTTTTTGAAGCCTTGAACAAAACTGATAGTTCCAAAAACTACCATACCAGCTCCGATTGCAACTAAACCGCAGAATGTATAAAATTCAGTACAATTTGGTTCGAATCTACCATAGTTATTAGATTTAAAAGATAAAGTTAAAAACAATAAACTAATAATAATTAAAATAGTACCAACAACTAAAAATGATTTACCAGTATTAAGTTTATTTCTAGCTCTATGAATTTCAGAATGTGATGCTCTAGCTAAACCTTTAACTTCTTCTTCGTTTAAATCTGATTTAATTATCTTATTGCATCTAGGGCAAACGTAAACATCCTTGGTAGAAATATTCTTTTCTTTACCATTATTTAAGTCTTTTGCCTTTTCAATTTCTTTTTCTTTTAAGTGATATCCACAGTTAGAACAATACATATTCTTTCTCCTCTATTTATAATACCAAATTTTGTATTAATTATTTATTAAAATTTGGATCGTCATCATCGCCATATAGCTTAATTTTATTTTGTGAAGCGTATTGATACGCGTAATTGAAGTATTCATAGTACAAAACATCATCAGTATACATAGTTTCATATTTATCTCTACTATCAAATCTAGCTAATCCTTCAAGAACTAATTCGTGATTTAAACATTTATAATCACTTAATGAAGGTGAATCTTTATCAGTATACCAAACATATCCAAGTAGTCTTCCGTATGTTTCTCTTAATGAGAAACTTTTATTAGATTGAACTAATATATGTTTAGCGTTATTTAATTTTTCGTTATTGTAAATCTCTGCAGTTTTTCCCCACTTTTCTTCTACAATCGAAGAGGAAGGTCCATGATCAACTTCAGGAGTGTTAATCAATAAATACCTAGTTCTTTGAGTCGTTTCAACCAAATTAGATGAAGTAGGATAATTAAATACAGTTGTATCACCATCTCCTAAAGAAGATATTGTTACTTCTACATATCCTCCTAAAGGAGATTCTTTAGAATTTGTAAAATCTAAAGAAGAATATTCGCTTGTTAATTTAGGTCCATCCATCAATTCTTCTAAAGTTAAAGGAACATTTTTATTACCTAAATAATTTTTGTTTCCACTTTTAACTCTAACATAATGTAAGTAATTATCTTCATTATATCCTTTAAAATATTCATCTAATTTAACTAAGGATTCTTTACTAGCAAAACTTATATCAAATCCTTTAGTACCGATACAATCTAATACTTTAGAATTAGAATCGATAATTTCTAAATAATTTTGACCAGTTAACAAGTTATCATCTAAATATTTAATATCGGTTAAATTTGTAGAATTTTCAAAACCTTTATTAGCAAATACAAAACTACTATTAGCTTTAATAGTTTCGTTAAGTTCAATCGTAGTTTTAATAGTGTCTTTAGTGTAGATATTGATTTTATACCCATTTAAAGATATATCAGATGATGAAATATTACTTAATTCAATACACGAATCAAAATATACATCACCAACATAATATTCACTAATTATTATCGATGAACCAGTTTCATTAGTTTTAGTATTAGAACAACTTGTTGTTCCTATTAAAACTAATGAAGGTATTAAAAGTAATAAAGTTTTTTTGTTTATCATGAACTACTCTTCTACAACCTTAACATCAGCTGAGCTTCTTGCTACTAATTGATATGATGTTTTACCATTATATGTTCTAAATGTATAAATACCTGAAACATTAAATTTCTTATTTGTAAATTTATCTATTGTTTTCCAAGTTGTATTATCATCACCTTTATCTTCATATGGATAATAGACAAATGGAATATATAAGTTCCAACTTGATCTAGTTGATCCATCTGGAGAAAGATATAAAGTAATGTCGTTACTAGAATCGCTAACATATCCTCCAGTACAAATTAATGTATTTGTAATTTCGACAGGTGAGAATAATTTTTCAAAATCTTGATCTTTAATTTCTGTAGATTCAGCTTCAAAAGTATGAACTTTATATTCTTCAGGAATTGTATCAGCAGTATAGATAACTTTACTCTTATCACTTCCTTCATCTTCATCTTTAAATGCTGTTTTTTGGAAGTTGACACCACTCATTTGGAAACCGAAGTTTTCACTATTTGATAATGTTCCTGAAATTTCAATATATGAGTTGACAGTCGTGTATCTTGAAGGAATAGAAGACATACCAGTAAATACGTTAATACCAGCATATTCTCCACCTTTTGTTCCACTTTCTTCTTCAGTAAAGTAAGATTGAAGATAAATGATATTGTTAGCAAATCCAGCTACGGTTCCTCTAACTCTAACTTTAGCTCCATCATATGAATTTTGGTGATTTGAATCTTTTAAAGTTTCTTCAAGTTCACGTTTAATATCTAATAAAGAAGTAGCTACATAATCACCATAATTAAATAATTCAGCAGGTAATCCACTATGAAGATTAAGTTTAAATGCTTTAGCTTGGCTTTCTGCTGCAATAAATGTATCTTGATATTCTGGAATTTTATCTAAAGCTTTAACATAGCTTAAACCTTCTTGAACAATATATAAATTTAATAAAGTTAATGATTTATAATCTGCATCTTTTGTAGTTTCGTTAATCCAAACTAATGATAAGTATCTTGTACCAGTTGAATCAAATTCTGGAGCTTTATATTCAAAAAATGGAGAGGAGACGACAACAGTTCCGTTTTCCATAGCGTTAAGTAATTTTTCATGAGTAAAACGTTTAGCTTCTTCACCGTATTCTTCAATTTTACCAGTTGATTCAGGAGTATCAATTCCATAATATCTTGATTTAATTAAAGTAGTATTGCTACTATTTTTCATTTTAAAATGAGTTGTATCACCATCAATATAATATGCAACATCAACTTGAGCAATACCATCACTAAAGAAGTCTTTTCCTTTATAGTCACCGAATAATTCAATTGAACCATTATGTGCGTAATCAACAAATTGGGCTTCACCACAACTTGTATGAGTTAACATGATTAATCCTAATACGCCAACATATAATACTTTTCTTTTTAAATTCATATATTCACCTCTTTAATTTAATCCGATTTGAGCTTGGCTATAAGCATCACTAAATGCTTCATCAATTGTTTTTTTACCTAATAATGTTTGAGTGATGATACCACCAACTTGATCTCTACAATTAGCTGTTCCTTTAAATACTGGGTAATTAAAATAGTTACCTTTAATATCTTCAATAACAGCTTTAGCAGTTCTAGGCATAAAATCACTTTCAGTTAAATATGCTGCGTAATCTTCACATTGATATGAAGAATATCTTGCAGGAATGTATCCTTCTGTACTCATCGCAATTTCAGCTGCAACATCACTACTTGTTAAATATTTAACTAATTTCCAAGCATATTTAAGTCTAGTTTTATTTGCTTCATCTGATAATTTAGTGTTATTTAATAAAGCTAAAGTAACACCTTGAGAGACATATTTCATTCTTTCAGCATCTTTAGAGTAAGAAGGTATTTTACAAACACCAATCTTTTTGATGTTTCCTTGAGGATCGTTATATCCAGATCCACCAGTAGAAGAAATTAAGAATGTTGCTTGAACATTTTTAAATAAATCTGATGTGTATTTATTGTCGTTTGTTCCTTTTGTAACCATCACTTTATCATCGTAAAGATCTTTAAATTCTTTAACCATAGATTTTGCAGAATCATTATTAAAATCAATGCTACCTTTTCCGTTATTCATTGAAACGTATGGTATATCTCTTTGGTAGCTTTGAGATATAAATAAGTTAGAATCACTATCGTAAGCTAATGGATAAACGATATTTGAAGGATCGTTAGCATCATAGCCTGTATAGTAATTAGTTATATGTTCTTTTTCGAATTTTAAAATATCAACAAATTCATTCCAAGTGATTGAATTAAGATAAGCTTCAACTCCATCACTATGTAAAATATTCATATCATTTAAGATATTATCAACTCTATTATAATCAAAGAACATGATTTCAGTTGATTTTAAAAATGGGAACGAAAATACACCTTCTTCAGAATATTTTGTTCCTTCTTCGTAGAATGAAGGTACGATATCATCAACCCCTTTAAGTCCAGGGTTGTATGTTTCTTCTTTAGTTAAACCAATTTGTTCATCATTAATGTAATCAGATAAGTTGACAACAAATTTTTTATCAGCAGTTTCTAAAGATTTATATTGAGCGACGTGGTCAGGATAAGCAACAGCGATTGTAGGTTGTCCACCAGTTGAAAAAGTCTTTTCAATCTTAGCTTCAACATCGCTATAACCGCCACCATATTCCATATTTACTTTTAAAGTAATACCTTCAGTTTTTTCGACGAGACTAATAAATTTATTAACCTTACTTTCTACAGTTAATTTATTTGTAGCACCAAAAGTATGCATGAAAGTGATTGTGTAAGGATCTTGATCACTTCCATCTCCACAAGAGACAAGGCTTGTTAAAGTCGATAAACTCGACAATAAACAAACTCCTAATATCATAAGCTTTCTATTTTTCATAACGTTTTCTCCTTTAACAAGTCTTTATATCTTATAGATTTTTTATTAATTTATTTTTTTAAATTAGTCACCAATTGCTAATGTAGCAGTTGCTTCAGCTGATGAGAATTTAGCATTTAAAGCACTATCACTCATATCGCTATCTTTTGTTAATGCATAAGTCATTAAACCACCAGCTTGTGTTCTACATTCAGCACTTCCTTTAAATGAAGGTGAAGTGTATAACATATCTTTAACAGTAGAAGCAAGTTTTGAGTTTCTAGCCATTAATTTTTCAAGAGTTTTTGAATTGTATTTGCTTTCATCAAAAGCTTCTGCAAAATCATCACTATCTAAAGCTGATAATCTAATACCTGAATAACCAGAGTTGATAGCCCAGTCAATTGAATTTTCATAGTTTGTGATGTGTTTATAGAATAACCAGCTAGCTAATCTTCTATTTTCATCATCGTGATCTAAAATAGCAAGTGAAGGACCTTGGTTGATTTGGCAAATCTTCTTTTCACCAGCAGCAGCATCTTTTTTACCACCTTCAGGTTGAGGAATTCTTGCTACTTGAACATCCATTGGATTTGATGAATCGAATTGATAAGTGACTCCACCAGTTGAACCGACTGAGAATAATGTATTTCTCTTTGTGAAGTAAGTATTTGTGTAGTTATTTCCAGCACTTCCTTTAGAAATGATATATCCTTTTTTAGCATATTCATTCCATTTTTTCATTAATGCTTTCATATTGTCGTTATTGAATTCACATTTACCGACACCTTTTGTTTTATCGATGCTTGTGTAATCGTAACCATATTGTTGAGCAAGAGTGATAAATAAGTTGTCATCACTATCATAAGCAAAGATTGCACTGTAGTCTTGATCATTCTTTAAGATCTTTTGATCTTCAGGTAAAGCATTGTTATAAGTTGTGAAGTTAGGGCAGAAATTTTCAAATAATTCTTCCCAAGTTAAGTTATCAAAATATTCTTTAGTTAATGCTTTGTCGTTATTAACTCCAGGAATTGTAAGACCGATTAAGCCAGCGTTATAGAACATAGCTTCTGTTGATTTTGAGAATGGTAATGAATATGTTCCTTCAACAACGTATCCTTGACCTTCAGCTAAATAAGCTGGGACGATATCATCTTTTTCTTCTTTTGTCCATCCGATTTGATATGTTTTTGATTTATCGTATTTACTATCTGCATAATCTCCAGCAAGTTCAGCACCACTCTTTGTTGTAGTGTTATCCATATATTCATCTAATTTAACAGCTTTTCCGTATGATAAGAAATCACTGACAGCATCTGGATAAGCTTGTACTAAATCTGGATAGTTATTTGCAGAGAATCCACTTTCAACCATAGTAGCTAAGCCGTTATAGTTTGTAGATTGTTTAACGTTTTCAATTTCAACGTTTGGTTCTAACTTCTTAAACGATTCAATGTAATTATTTAAGTATGTTTGGTTTTGTGTTCCGACGATTGTCCAAAGAGTAATTTTTGTTTTTTCTTTGATAAAACCAGCGTTATAAGCGGTAGAATCAGTTCCATTACCACCACAGGATGCTAAACTCATTCCTGCTAACATACATAAAGATAAAGCGACAACTTTTTTTAACTTCATATTTTTCCTCCTTAAATAAAGTTAATCAAATTTTATAGAACTAGCCTTTAATACCAGCTCTTCCAACACCTCTCATTATATATTTTCTAAAGAAAACAAATAATAAGAATAATGGGACGGTTACTAAAACAGTCGCAGCCATTTGGTAACCATATTGAACTCTTCCTGATTCTGCATCAGTAAAAGCACTACCTCTTAAACCATTAGAAATAAGTCTGAACTCATCTTTGTTTGTAACAAGGTTTGGCCAAACATATGAGTTCCATGTTCCCATGAATTTAAGAATGGTAATCGAAATTAATGTTGGAGCTGCTAATGGAACCATAACGTGCCATAAGAAACTCCAATCGCTCTTTCCATCAACTTTACTAGCTAAATAAAGTTCGTTTGGAACTTGTTTGAAAGTTTGACGTAAAAGATAGATATAATAAACACTTACCCAGAAAGGTACGATCATTGCTAAATATGCTGTAAATAATGTTTGAGAATCTCCGATCCACTTAAATGAAGCGACGGTGATATAGTTAGAAATAACCATCATTTCTCCAGGAATCATCATAGTCATTAAGAAAACCATGAAAAGAGCATCTCTTCCTTTAAATTGAAGTCTAGCAAATGCAAATGCTGCAAATATTGTTGTTATCAATGTTCCTATTGTAGAGAATATTGCAACGACAATTGTATTCCACATATATGTTCCAAAATCGAAAACTTGGAAAACATATACGTAGTTCGACCACATAACAACTGTTGGGAAGAATGTTTGAGTGCTTCCTAAAATTTCAGTGTTATTCTTTAAAGAAGTGATGATCATCCAATAGAATGGTAAGATCATAATTAACGCTAAGAAAATTAAAATTAAATAGACGATTGTTGTAGAAATTACTTTACCTACTTTTTCAGCTTTTTTAATTTTAGAAACTGATTGTCCACCTTCTTTAATAGAAAGTTTAATATAATGACCAGCTAATTCTTCTTTACCGAAATCAATATAGGAACGTTTTTGAATATTGTTTACTTGTTCAGCCATATTTATTACCTCCTAATATTGAACTCTCTTCTTCGATATTCCTAATTGAAGGAATGTGAAAACGAGGATGATTGCAAATAAGAATACAGCAGCTGCAGCAGCTAACGATGTTGTAGTACCATTCATGTTATCGTAAATATAATAAACGATTGTATATAAATCATATGATCCACTAGTTGTACCAGGATTATTGAATAAACCAACAACTGCAGTATATTCTTTAAATGATCCAATGAAGCTTGTAACCATCAAATATAAGATTTGTGGCATTAAGCAAGGAACAGTGATTCTTAATAAGACTTTCCATTTAGGTGCAGAATCTATTTTAGCAGCTTGATAATATTGTTTATCGACACCTTGAAGTCCGCTTAATAAAATTAAAATCTTAAATGGTAATGAATTCCAAACAATGTAAATACATAATGGAATCATCGCAGTCCATCTATCAGCTCCGTAAACCCAAGCTTTTTGTCCTAGTCCAAACACGTAATTGATTAAACCTTGTCTATCAAATAAAACACTGAAAACCATACCGACAGCGATAGTATTCGTAACATATGGTAAAAAGAATACGATTTGAAGGGCTTTTTGGAACCATTTAATCGAATTTAATAATACCGAAATAAGTAATGCGATAATAATTGATAAAGGAACTGTTACAAAAACAATAATAAATGTATTTGGAATAGCATATTGAACAATACGAGTTTCATAAGCTCCCGTTTCTCCAACAGCCTTCAGTCCTAAAATAATTAAGAAGTTATCAAATGTAAATCCATCAAAGGTACCAGTTGCATAACTATAATTCTTCATAAACGAAATGAATATAGTATTAATTAATGGATAAATTAAAAATATACTCATTAAGATTAATACTGGTGCAAGGTATAACCAAGCTTTCCAGTTGTTTTTTTGTTCTTGGTCTAAAACTCCACCAACAACATATTCTTTTTTAGCATCTTTTCTCGATACGACATTAACGACAACATCTTGTTTTTTGTTGTATCCTTCTTCAAGAGTACCTAAAGAAGAATCAAAGAACACTTTGTTTTCGTTCATCGTATTTCCTAAATTTGTATTCTCCATAAGTTTACCCACAACTATTTAAGATAAATTCTTTCTTCTGTTTCTTTATTAAATACAAACATCTTATTAGGTTTGACTTTTAAAACGATATCTCCGCTAATAGCAGTTTGTTCGCTAGAAATAATAACTTTGAAAGTTGGTTTTAAACAATAATTGTTCTTACCGATAATTGAAATATCTCTACCTAAAGTTTGAATAGAATCAACAGAACATTTTAATCCTTCTTTTCCTTTTGTTAATTCGAAACCTTCTGGTCTAATTGCGATATAAACAGGTTGATCGCTAATTCCTTTAGCTTCACCGATTAAAGAATCGCCAATCATAACTTTTTCACCTTTAACTTCACCAGTAAAGACGTTAATTTGAGGAGTTCCTAAGAATTGAGCAACGAATAAATTTTTAGGATTATCGTAAACTTCTTGAGGTGCTCCGATTTGTTGTTCAACACCTGCTTTCATAACTAAGATTTGATCGCTTATCGACATAGCTTCTTCTTGGTCATGAGTAACAAATATTGTTGTAATTCCTGTATTTTGTTGAATTCTTCTAATTTCTTCACGAGTTTGAAGTCTTAAACGTGCATCTAAGTTACTTAAAGGTTCATCTAATAATAAAACTTTTGGTTTTTTAACTAATGCTCTAGCAATAGCGACACGTTGTTGTTGACCACCAGAAAGTTGAGATGGTTTTCTTTGTAAATAATCTTCGATTTGAACAAGTTTTGCAGTTTCATAAACAATATCTTTTCTTTCAACTGCATTTAATTTTCTATAAGAAATAGAAGGTTGTTTTGTTAATTTTAAATCACTAACTTTAAAATTAGCTTCTAAAATTGTTTGAATTTCACTAATTTCTTCTTCTTTAACTTTCTTTACTTTAAAGAAAATATGTAATCCTTCTTTATCTTTATAAACCTTTAAATCATCTAAATTCTTTTTAAATTTATTTAAAACAGATTTTGCTTTTGCTTTAAATGTATTGACATATGTTTTTTCAATAGTTAAAGCGACATTTTTCTTTTCGTATAATTCTTCTAATATTTGTTGTGCTTTGCTAACGACTTCTAAAGACATATTCTTAAAAACAACAGAACCGAATTGTTGCTCGTTGATGTTATAATGTCTTGTTTTATAAAATTTAAAACCAGCTGGAGCTAACGCTTCTTTGATCTTAGCGATTTCAACACTATCAAAATTAACTTCACCGATTTCAAAAGTTAAATCTCCATCAACAAAACATTCGCTTAAATCAGCTTCAAATTTATATCTATAAACTAAATCAAATAACGCTTCGCTTGTTTGAACTGTTTCGATTTGTGTATCTGAAGGTTCAACAATTCTAGGGAAATTAGAGATAAATAATTCTTTATTCTTTTCACTACATTTCTTAAATGAGATTTTAATTGTCGCAATATTTCCAGCAACAGTAATTTCAATTTTTGTAGATTTCTTTTGGATACCAATTTTAGCGATTAAAGTTAAAATTGATCTTTTAATTCCTACAACATTGTCATCTTCACGTAATGGAACTGTATATGTAATTGTATAATCAAAAAATGTAACTAAAGGTACTTCAACTTTTAAATTTGTTAAAGGGAATTCAACATTTTTAAAAATTGTCATATGAGGATATAAAGCGTAATTTTGGAAAACTAAACCGATTCCTCTTTTTTCTGGAGAAAGATTTGTAACTTCTTCTTCACCAAACCAAACTTCACCACTTGTAGGAATTTGTAATCCACTAACCATATAAAGGGTAGTTGATTTACCACATCCTGAAGGTCCAAGTAAACCTACGAGCTTACCATCTGGGACAGTCATGTTTAAATCATTAACTGCGATAGTGTCTTTGATGTGTTTCTTTGGATTTCCAGGGAAGATTTTTGTTAATCCTTTAAGTTTAATTTCCATATATTTCTCCTTATTTATTTATGATTAATGTTCCATCATCGATAACATTATTATTCATCTTTAATTTTTCATTTCTACGTCTTTCATATTTTGCTTTAAATAAAACATAGAAATATTTAATAAAGTAACCAACAAGTAATAATGAAGCTATAGCAAATGCACAAATAAATGCATCAGCTGGATTGAATATAGGTAATGAATTAGAAATTAAATTAACTCTAACTGCAGTAAATTCAATAAACATTAATACAGAATCAATAGCTAATAATCCTAAAATATTAGTTTTCCAATAAAGTCTAGGATTTACACGTTTAAATTCATCATCTTTATATTTTTTAGAGAAAACAAAGAATAAAACAATTGAAACAGCGATATAAGCGAATGAGACAAGTCCTGCTGATAATCCGATTAATAAATCTGAATTAACATCGTATGTATTAGCACTTTTACTAATAGCTACAGTGCCATCATCATTTTTAATATCATCAATTTTGAAATTCATATATCCGAAACGAATTTGAATTCCAGTACGAGAAACTTCTTTATAAGTTTCAGCGTTATATATACCAAGAGTAATAATTCCACCGACTACTTGAATATTAGAAACATTTTCATCATTTACACCTTTTAATAAGAAATAGATGCTTTTACCTTTTTGTGATACATCAACGAAGTTTGATACATCGTATATATCTTGTGATGTTCCATCTTTATATGTAACTTTATAATATGTATCTCCGCTAAAACCAAATCTAGTTCTAACATACATCGTACCTTTATTTATAGCATCTTGATTTGAAGCATATAATCTTTTGTAAGATGCACCTAAACTTTGATAGCCTGCACCTTCTTCTTCTTTTTCAGTACAATCGACATTAACTTTATATGAAGCAAATCCGTTTAAATTAGACTTTCCAGCATAACTATAAGAAATAAATGAATCAATATTATATTTACTTGCTGATGTAGCTTCAGCTTTAACATATTGATATGTATTTAAATCAGTTGTTTTAGTTCCGTAATCGTAATTAAAAATATTTATGATTTTAATATCTTCACTTAAATTTAATGAATAATCAGCTCCGTGGACAACATCGCAATATGTAGTAAAAGTTGTTTGTCCTAAATGTCCACCAGCTTGGTTAGTATCAAGTAAAGTATTAACTCTTAAAAGTTCACCATAACCGACTTTGCTGTTTCCTTTATTATCATTTAATGTACACTTAATAACACCAGGTTTATAATTTGAAGAATTGTAATATCCGACGTAATAGTCTTTATCTGTCGATGTACATGTAACTTCTATTTGAAAACAAGTTGATGTTTCTGTAGTAGAAATAGATTTAATTGTAGCAGTTAAAGATCCGTCATTAATCTCACTACCTTCAACATAATTATCAACAGTTCCTGTAGATGCTTTTAAAACATTTTCGTTATCAATTATAAATTTATTAGTATCAATAGATGTCGCTTCAACATTATTAAAAGCTAATGAGCAACAACCAACTCCAAGAGTCATCAACATATAATACCAATTTTTCTTCATAACCAATCCCCTAAATCGTTATATAAGCATTTTTATCGGCATGCTTATATAAATTATATTTATATTTTTCTTAAAAATAAAGATTATAAATTTTTTTGTCCTCTTTATTCTTAATAAAATCATCGTTTTTCTTTAAAAATATATGTATTTCCCATCTCTTTTTTATATCTATCATATGTAAATTTTAATACTATTTTAATCTAAAATTATGAATATCATCATCACTTGCTGGTATAAATATCTCATCAATAGACTTATATATCTTAGAATTTTCGATATCTATTTCTTCAATACCTAATAAATAATCATGAAAAGATTGTTTCTTTTTAGTTATTAATACCATAGAAAAAGAAAATATTAATGGAATTCCGAATGTAACTATCGATAATAAAATTTCTAAGAAGAAAATAATAACAAATCTTAATGTAAATAAACCTGGCTTTACACTTAAAACACGTTTATCAACTAATCCAATTTTAAACATAAATCTTCCTAATGTAGTTTTATTACGTACAAAACACATTGGAATAATATAATAAACTACTATGCTACTAGCAAGTAAAGACAACCCTACTTCTAAAACTAATATAAAAGTGAAATATTTATTGAAAGATATAACATTTTCAAATTTAGTATTAAAATAGCCTAAAGCATATTTATCTATATAATCTGTATAAAATGAAATATATGTTTTACTAGGAATAGTTATTTGATCGTTTTTAACTATATTTTCTCCATCCAATTTAAATAATTTGTAGCTTACACCTTCATAAACATATACTAAACTATCATCTAATTTTAAGTTTTGAAATTCACCTCTTAAAGAGTTAGCTTCATTAACACCTATTTTATTTTCATAAAAAGTAAAGAAACTATCTATTCTTTTTTCAATATCTTTTTCAACTGATGCACTAGCAACAGTATTATCTTGATTATAAAAAGTGACGATATCTCTAACAGAACCATTACTATCTTCAATATATAAAGAAGATTCTAATTTAAAAGCATTAAAACTTTCTTCGTTAGTTTTATAATTAGAACTCATTTTAAATAATTCTCTAAACCCTAAAAACAATCCAACAGCTAAAAAAGCTAATGTTAAGCCATCAAAAATTAAAGCGAAGCATCTCTTCCGTAATTTTGGACGATAGTAGCTAATTTCATTAGGATCATCCTTTTTTTCTTCACTATCAAGTTTTAATGATTGATTTAATGTATCTATATTCTCTTCGTTCATATATTTGAAATTTCCCTATAATAATCATCCATTGTAGATGTATCGACACATAATGAATTCGTAGCGATTTCTTTCAATGTTTTAGCATATCCATTAGCTAATAACATAATAAGTTGAACTATTAAAAAGACTAATGAAACCATTGCTCCACCATATAAAAATGGTAAAGCGAACATACCCAATAATCCTAAAGTTATAAAAGGTACAAAAACAATGATACATAAATTTTCTAAAGTATTGATTAAAAATTCAACCAATACATATTTTTTTGATAGATAAGTCATCTTCTTAACATTAATTCTTTCAACTTTTAAAATCATTTCAGATACTGTTCTACCTTTTTCATTTGTTAACGGAATTACTAAATAAAATACGATTATAGATATGAAAAAAGATATATAAGAGCATATAACATAAACATTTTTAATATATGATTCCTCATTATTTATTAAATTTGTATAGTAATTGAATGTATTATTTTTACTATCTTTTAATTCATCTTTTGTAGAAACATCAGTAAGTATTTCTTGATATAATTTTAAAAATTCTTTCTCTTTAAAAGATTCAAAGTAAGTTTTTCCTACTTCACTCATTTCGTTTCCTTCTTCAAAGTAAGGTGAAAAATAATTGATATAAGTTTCGCTTAATCTATACGTTCCTAAAATCGTAGTTTTATCCTTATCAAAATATGTTGAAGATTTGCTTAATAATAACTCATTAACTTTATCTACATTGTCTTTATTTATATTAACAAAATAAGTATATAAAACATCATTATTTTTAGTTGCTTCATCGTTTTTTATTTGAAATTCAATATAATTTATCGCTGTTTTTTCTAAATCGCTAGAAAAATCATATTCGCTATCACTTTTAAATAATATACCATTTTCAACTAGTAAATCTCTTCTACTAACTTCACTATTATACATTCTTGTTTGAATTCCATTATAGTCGATTATTGGTCTAGCTATTTGCATTACTACAATTTCAAATAAAAATATCGATGTTATTAAAGTTATAAAAAGATCAGCAAAAAACACCAATACTCTTCTACCTTTTTTAGCTGGATATATATCAAATTGCTTGCTCATTTTAAATCTCTTCTAAATACTTTCCTATGTCTTTATATTCATCAACCCAAATAGTAACTAAATCGTAGGTAAATAAATAATTCGTAACATCTCTATAGGTTTTTGCGTCGTAATTCTCTTCTTTTTTAAGGAAAATAAAGTTGAATTTCAAGTAGTTTTTACTTAATTCAAGCAATCTTTTCATATTAGGATCAGTCATAGAAATTCCAATAAATATACATAAATTAAATGTGAAATCATGCATTTGTTTAGATATATTCCATGAGTAAGGATTGTTATATAAATAGAAGTATTCAGATTCATTAAATATTAAAGAATCTGTGAATTTAGATTCATCGTATTTTTCGTAAGGCAAAAGTCCATGAACATGAAATATAGAAACCTTAGATTCTTTATTAATGAAACTGTTGTCATCATAAACTGTGTTATACATTATATTTCTTTTTTTAAGAAGGTATTCTAAATTTGTATCGTAATTATATGAAATAACTTCAATATCACCTTTTCTTTCGATAAAATTAACACAGTTATATAAAGTAGAATCTGGATCTGAAAAAGATTTAGCTTCTTTAAAATGATACAATTCATCATTTAGCTCTTTATATACATCAAAACCACTAGTTTTTAATATTTTACTAGATACAAATAATTCATTCCCTGCGTAGTGAGTAATCTCTTCAATAAGCTTATTATTAGATGAATAATAAGTTTCATTTAAAGAAGTGATTAAAGATTTCCAATCTTTAGCTCCATAATCACAATTAATCCCAGCTCCCATAACTAAAGTAGTTTTTAATTTATAGTTATAGAATTTTAACATCCAGACAATAAAAGGATACTCTAAGTTATTTCTAGCTTCAGAATCTCTATTTAAATTAAATAATAATTCATCTTTAAATATTATTTTATTATCGTTAATAAGCTTAAATTCAATCTTTTTTCCTTCAATAAAACCATAAGCAATAAAATTTGATTCATCAAAATATACATTAATAGAACTCGTAGGAATGATAGGTTCGAAGTTTTTAAGATTTTTAATTTTTATAATATTAAAATTACCCATAACATCAAGTTCATCAAAATTGACTCCTCTTAAAGAATCAAATATATGGATAGAATATTTATGAATATGATCTTTTTTAGATTTAACAATAGCTTTAAAATTACAAGATGGATCAAAGTGGAAACCAAAAGATCTAAAAGTAATTGCTTTATAATCTACTTCATTTAAATAGAATAAATACAAAATGATGAGCAAGCATTTCTTTTGATATACGTACTTTTCTCTCTCTTCTTTTTTCATATTTAATATTTTAACATTTAATTATATTTATAGTAAAATATAATTGCTTTATGAGAGTATTTGTTGATTATATTATTGAAATTAATCCTTATAGTCCTTTTGGAATATTTTTATCTTATCTATTTTTATTTATAGTAGGTTCTTTTTTAGGATATATCATAGAGGTTTTCTTTAGAAGATTTGTATCTATGAAAAGATGGATTAATCCTGGATTTTTAAAAGGACCTTGCCTACCTTTATACGGATTTGGAGTATGTGCTTTACATTTTTTCTCTACTATCGCTTTTAAATATATGCTATCAGGAGAAGATAGTATCGCTACAAATAAATTTTATGGAATTTATGAAGCTAATGGAGAATTTATTATTCCAACAGGAAATCTTCCTTTTTGGGCTACTTCTTTAATTATTATTTTAATAATAGGCGTTGCTATGACTTTATTAGAATTTATCGCAGGACTAATATTTGTTAAAGGTTTACATATTCAACTATGGGATTATTCTAAATTAAAAGGAAATATTATGGGTATAATATGTCCTTTATTTTCTTTAATTTGGACAGCTGTAGGAGCTATATATCGGTTTGGAATAAGACCTTTAATAACTTATTTATTATCAATGTTTATACCTCATATTTGGGGAGCTACTTTTTTAATAGGTTTTTATTATGCTATTTTATTAGTAGATTTTATAAATTCAGTTATTCTTTCTATTAAAATTAGTGGACAAGCTAAAAAACTTAATCATGTTGTAGATTTTGAAAAATTAAAATTAAACTTAAAGAAAAAAGAATATAAAAATAAAAAACTATCTGATTTTGCAGATCAAATAAAAGATTCTTTAGCACCAACTAAAATTAAAATCGAAAAAGTTGCTAATAAAGTTAAAGCATCTTTTTATATAAATAACGAAATTCCAACAAAAAATAATAGTGAAACACCACGCACTAAAGAAAAAGAAAAAGATAAAAATTAATTATTTTCTTTTTTATTATTACTAATCGCTAAAGAATATAAAATCGTAGTTAAAATAATAGATCCACTAATCAATACTGAAGTATATAAAATATCTTTAGTTTCTTTACTATAATAATTTTCTAATTCATTCACTACATTTGTAGTTCCTAAAAATAAATGTTCGTATTCATTATTTGTAACTTTATATAAAGCAGGAACTCCCATAAAATAAGTATCCTCAGTTTTATTTGGTTTTGTTTCATCCATAAAACTAATTAAAAATTCATCGCTTTTTTCACTATCTTTTTTAAATTTACTTCTATTTAATTGACCTTCTTCTGTAGAACTAGGTTTCATATTATATAAATAAACATTAGGTAAATCTAAAGTAGAATTTTCTTTTTTATAATCAAAATAATATAAAACTTGTTCTTTTATACTTTTACATGATGGACATGTATCAAAATATAAATAAACATAGTAACTACTACTTTCTTTATTATAAAAATCATCTAAGGAAGTAAGGTTATATTCACTATAATAAGAATAGTCGTTACTCGAAGTTTTGTTATTACAACTAGATAACGCTAATAAAGGTAATGATAATAACAATAAATTTTTCTTTAATTTCATAATTTAATACCTCACTTTCTTTAAATATAATCCACCGCTAAATGCTGTGTAATTTACAATATCTCTATTAATAGAGTTTAAATGATTTTCTATAAATTTGGTATCTATTTTATTTTTACCTACTTCAATTAAAGTTCCTACAATCTTTCTAACTTCATAACGCATGAAGCCATCTCCTTTAAATTCAATTAATAAAATACCTTTTTTAAGTTTAAAATCTATTGAATATATAGTTCTAATAAAATTATTTTCATCTTCTTTTTTAGATGTAAAATCTTTAAAACATTTTGTTCCAATAAATAATTTACTAGCAACTTTCATAGCATCTATATTAATAATAGACGAATTAAAGTATTCATAATTTCTCATTAAAGGATTATATTCTTTTAAATTTATTCTATATTCATATATTTTAATTTTAGAAGAAAACCTAGAAGAAAAATTAATATTAACTTTATTTATTTTTTTAATATAAATATCTTCTGGTAAAACTTTATTTATTTGATACAAGAATTTATCTGTATCTTCTATTTTTTTATCAGTTACAAAATCTGCAACTTGATTTAAAGCATGAACCCCTCTATCAGTTCTTCCTGAAGCGTATATCTTAATATCTTCATTTAAAATTTTAGATAATGATTTTTCTACTTCTTCTTGTACAGTTCTTTTATCAATTTGCTTACTATATCCGTAAAATCCACTTCCGTCATAAGAAAAAATAATCTTATATCTATTCATATTACCAAGCTCCATTAACTCCAAATAAGTCTTTAAATATTGAATAATGATAAGCTTGAGAAATTACACATACAAAAATAAAGAAAGCTAATAATAAAATAAGTAAAACGATAGAAACTAAATCAATAAAATGGAATTTTAAAACTTTATATTTACTTCTTTTTTTATAAGGATCGTAGCCTCTAGCATACATCGCTAAACTCATATCATTACTTTTAGAAAAGCAACTGATCAATAAAGGTACAATCAATGTTGTAATGCTTTTAATTTTAGAAACCAACATCCCTTTATTAAATTCTACGCCTCTAGATTTTTGAGCTTTCATAATTCTATTAGATTCTTCCATGATTGTTGGAATCATTCTTAATGATAAAGATAGTATCATTGAAAATATTTGAGTAGGTATTTTAAATAATCTTAATGGAGCAAAATACCAATCGAAAGCGTATGTTAAATCCATCGGAGATGTTGTAGAAGTCAATATCAATGTTAATGATATCATCAATATAATCCTTAATAATATTTGGCCACATTGAAGTAATCCATCGTAATAAATAATATAACCATTATTAAAATCATATAAAACATGATTCTTTTCTGGACTATAAGAACTATTAGGAACAAAAACCATGATTATCAATAAAAATATAGCCATAAACCGCAATCCACTTAAAGATTTAAAGAAAGATTTAATGCTGCATCTAGAAATAATCATTAATATAATTACAATTAATGTTAAAATACCTAAAACTAAAAATTGATTGCAATAATAATCACCATTTCCATCATTGATTCCGTATGGTAAAAAACAAGCGACCATCAAAGCTATAAGTCCGAATATTTTAAGTCTAGCATCCATTCTATGGATACAAGTATTGTAGTGAGTTAATTTCCCAAATAACGAATCTATTTTCATAATTATTTTAAATCCTCACATATCGAATTTATAAGAGCATCAATTGATGAATAACTATCAAAATCTATATGAAATCCCTTATCATTTAATATTTTTATAAGTTTAAACACATCAGGTTCTTCTAAAGAATATTTAGATAAATCCGATTCTTTAAATAACTTAGAAGGTGTTGTTTCTTTAATCAATTTTCCTTCATCCATGACGATTACTTTACTTGCGTAATTTAATACTAAATCCATATCGTGAGTTACAACTATTACTGTATTTCCTTCTTCGTTATATTGTTTTATTAAATTCATGATTTCTTTTTTTCCGTAAGAATCTAGTCCAGCAGTAGGTTCATCTAAAACTAAAATTTCAGGTTTAAACGCTAAAACACCTGCAATTCCCACTCTTCTTTTTTCTCCACCACTTAATTCAAATGGTGATCTAGAAAAGAAAGACTCATCTAATCCAACTTTAATTAAGCTTTCTTCACTTACTTTTTTTGCCTCTTCATTATTTAGTCCAAAATTTTTAGGTCCAAACATACAATCTTTTAATATAGTTTCACTAAAAAGTTGATATTCAGGAAATTGAAATACTAAGCCAACTTTCTTTTTAAGTCCGCTCATGTTTTTATTCATCTTCTTAACATCTTTAGTACTTGATTTAAGTAAGGATTTCTTATATTTTTTATCTCCACACACTATATAATCATCAATTTTTATATAACCTTCATCAGGAGATAAAAGTCCATTTAACATTTGGATTAAAGTAGATTTTCCACTACCAGTTTTTCCAACAATAGTTAAAAATTCTCCTTTATCAATATTAAAAGAAACATTATTTAAAGCTTTAGAAGTAACACTACCACTTTTTTGATAAGAAAAAGATACATTATTTATTTCAATTTGCATAAATAACCCCCTAATTCCTCAATGGTTTTTATATTTTCGTCAATTTTAATACCTTTTTCATTTAATTTATTTTTTACTTTTAAAACAAAAGGAATATCTAATCCCATACTAATTAAACTATTCTCATCTTTAAACACATTTTCAGGAGTATCATCTTTAAATATAGTTTTATCATTAATAACAATAACTCTATCGCTTAGATAAGCTTCTTCCATATCGTGAGTAATACTGACAATAGTTAAATCTTTATCTTCTTTTTTCATCTTAAAAATAAGGTCTTTAATCTCTTTTACTCCTTCAGGATCTAACATACTTGTAGCTTCATCTAAAATAATAATTTTTAAGCCTAAAGATAAAATACCAGCTAAGGCAACACGTTGTTTTTGACCACCGCTAAGTTCGCTTGGTTCTTTATTTAAAAATTTATTCATCCCTACTAAAGTAGCGTATTTACTAACTAATTCATGCATTTTTTGATATTCAACATCTCTATTTTCTAACCCAAATGCAATATCATCTTCAACTGTTGAACCGATAAATTGATTGTCAGGATTTTGAAAAACAATACCGATAACTTCTCTTAAAGAATCGGCATTACTATCATTAATTAAATTATTTAATATATAAACTTCACCTTCTTTAACATCGACTAAATAAGCCATAATTTTAGCTAAAGTAGATTTACCACTTCCGTTATGACCAATCAAAGAAACATATTCACCTTTATATATTTTAAGCGAAATATCTTTCAAAACATCTTTTTCATCGTATGAAAAAGAAACATTTTTTAATTCTATAGCAACATCTTTCATTATTTTAAAATAACTTCCGTACAGTTTCCTTTATATTCTGTTAATTTAACTCCACCCAATTCTAATATTTTTTTACTAGCTCTAGTAGATACAGAATCTTTATATTTATTAGATAAATAAATAACTTCTTTGATACCTGTTTGAACGATAGCTTTAGCACATTCATTACAAGGAAATAATGTAACATAAACTCTACATCCTTTTAATGCACTACCATTTCTAGTATTCAAAATAGCATTAAACTCAGCGTGACAAACATAAAGATATTTATTATTTAAATCTTCTCCTTTTTCCCAAGTTAAATCAGAATCCTTAATACCTCTAGGCATTCCATTATATCCAATAGAAACAACTTTATTATCATCATCAACGATACATGCACCAACTTGTGTAGAAGGATCTTTACTTCTTTTAGCACTTAATAAAGCAATAGACATAAAATATTCATCCCATGTAATTCTTTCCATAATAAAATCTCCTTTTGTCATGATTATTATTTTAATTTATTTTTATAAATATTGCATTATAAATACAATTTTAATTACCGACACTCAAAACAAATATTATTTATATTACAAAATCAGTTTAGTAAATAAACTATTATTTTTTTTAACTGCAACAACATTTTCATTATAAAATTAAAAAGAATATTTTTTCAATATCAGTAGGTGAACTTATAGTAAAGCACAAGATCTTACAT
>CAVEUC010000030.1:0-4984 GCA_963619035.1 Lachnospiraceae bacterium GAM79 | reverse complement strand
GATATCGATGGATCTGGATTAACTCAAATTGCTTTAAAAATAAAAAATAAAGGTAAAATAAATAATAAATTAGGTATATTGAATATTATTTTAGCTACATATATTTCATCATTTTCGTTGATGCCTTTAGGTAGTGAAGCCCCTTCTTTAGTATTAAGTAGTAGAATTACTTCGTTATGTTTAGAATTAGCAAAAAAAGAGGACTATGATGCAATTACATTGAGTTTAGGAGCTGGATTTGGATGTGCATTTTTATCTCCTTTAGCTGGTTTATCTTTCATGTATGAAAGCTTTAATAAATTAAATTATAAAATAATTATTAAAGGTATTATTTTAATGTCTTTTTCATTTTTAATTACGTATTTTATTAATAAACATAACATATTAATTTTTAATACAATAAGCGTAGATACTTCTTTAAAATATCTTTATTTATTGATACCAATTTCTTTAATAAACATATGTTTTGCTTATTCTTTTAATAAAATTCTATATTATTTAAAATACTTTTTTACTAAGTATCAAAATAATTTCTTTATCAAATATAGAACTTTTATTTTATTTATTATATCTTTATTGATTTCTATTTTCTGTGTTAAATTAATGGGAAACGGAATATCTACTATTAACTACATATTGGGTATAAGTAATATCTTAATTGTATTTTTAATTTTATTATTTAGATTCTTTATTACTATTTTATATGGTTGTGGTGGAGTTAGTGGAGGCTTAGTTGTTCCTAGTATGGTAATCGGAGGAATTTTATCATATTTAATGATTTTATTATTTAAGATTTTTATTAATTTCGATATGAATTACTCACTATTTTATATAATTATTGGTATGTGTTTATTCTTTAGTTTAATAAATAAAAAACCTATAACCGGAGCGATGTTGGTGGCATCTACATTATTTAAAATATGTGGTTTTTCTATATTGGTTTTACCAATTTCGTTTATTGTTTTAGTGTTTTTTATATTTGCTTCTAAATTGCTTAATTCTAAAATGAAATACAATATTTATGAATATTTAATAAGAGCTTCAAACTTAGAAAAAGCTTAATTTTTAACTTTTAATTAATAAATTAATTAAATTAAATTGGTTTTTATTGTATGAAAAGAATGTAAATATTATAATTAAAAATATGAGTAATATTAGTAAAGATGTAGCAGTTTTAGAAATTAGAAATAAGACTTTTAAGTTATTTGTAGGATTTTTATTTAATGAAAGAGTGTATTGTTTGTATAGAAATACATTCCCTTTAACTTGTAAATTAAATGACGCAAATATTACTAATAAAGAAATCTTAATTAAAGATTTATTAAAAATTACACATATTGATGATGTTGAACACAATTTAAAATTGAATATAAAAGATGTTATTTTAGTATATCCTAGTTATGGTCTTGAAGTATATTGTAGTGAAAAAACAACAAATACTGTATCTCCTATTTCAAAAGTTGCTCAAATTGATGTAGATAACGTCATATCTTTATTTAAAAAAGAAAAAGTACCTAATCCAAATTCGAAGATTGTTGAAATTTTACCTAATGAATTTTTGATTGATGGTGATAGACATTTTGTATTACCTCCGATCGGAGAAACATCTTCTTTTATTTCTTTACACGCAAATGTATATGTTTTACCAACTGAAATGGTCGATGATTATAAAGAATGTGTTAAATCTTCAAATATAAATGTAAGCAAAGAAGTAATAGCTCCAATAGGGTTAAGTTATTATTTAGAGAAAAAAGGTTTTCAAACAAGTACTTATTGCTTAGTTGATTGTGGATATAAATCTACAATTGTAAGCTTAGTTGGTAAAAATAAAGTTTATTCTTCTACATATTTCAATTTTGGATTTGATTCTTTAATTAATAGTGTAATGGAAAAATTTGAAGTTTCTTACGATGAAGCTAAAGATTTGCTTGATAAGTTTGGATTTGATTTGAATATTAGAAGATACGATCCTGCAATTGTGAAAAAAGATAGAGGTGAAGGCGCTTTTATAGAATTTAAAAGAGAAGATTTAAATACTATTATCGATGGATTTGCTAATTCTTTTTCAAACTTCTTGCTTAATAGCTTAAATATTTTATTAGCTAATACAAAATCATTATTAAATAATATTCCTCTTTATTTTTATGGCGAAACATTAAATATTAGAGGTATTAAAGATTGTTTTAGAAAATATGTTTCTGATTATAAAATTGATTTCTTACTTGGAAATGTTATCGGTGCTGATGATGGAGAATATTTAAATTGTATTAGTGCTTTATATTATTCTTCTTTCTATAAAGGTAGTATTGATGATATCAATTTAAACAAAAAGATTACTACAATTAAAAGAGAAGAAAATACTAATGAAGAGTATGACGAAACTAAAGATGAATTGTAAAGGAGTTAAATTATGATGGATGATGGATTAGATAATTTTGAACCTGTAGCTAAGATTGTTGTTATAGGTGTTGGTGGAGCTGGAAATAATGCTGTCAACAGAATGATTGATGATAATATTTCTAATGTTGATTTTTATGTTTTAAATACTGATAAACAAGCTCTTTCATTAAGTAAAGCTCCAAATAGAATGGTTTTAGGTGAAGATATTACTCACGGTTTAGGAGCTGGTGGAGATCCTAGTGTTGGAAAACAAGCTGCTGAAGCTAGTAGCGATAGAATTAAGCAAATCGTCGAAGGCGCTAATTTAGTTTTTGTTGCTGCTGGAATGGGTGGAGGTACTGGAACAGGTGCTGCTCCTGTTATTTCAAAAATTGCAAAAGAAGCTGGTGCATTAACTATTGCAATTGTTACTAGACCATTTGCTTTTGAAGGAAATAGAAAAGTTGTGTATAGTGTCGATGGATTAAACGAACTTAAAAATAACTGCGACTCTTTAATCGTTGTTAATAATGATAAATTATTGATTAATAGTGGTCATTTACCAACAGGAAAAGCTTTTAGTGAAGCTGATAAAGTTTTAGCTCAATCTGTTAAAACTGTAACTGACTTAATTTTAATGCCTGCAGTTATTAATTTAGATTTTGCTGATGTTAGAAATATATTAAAAGATTCTGGTATAACTTTAATCGGGTTTGGAAGCGGAAGCGGTGATAAAAAAGCTGAAGATGCAGCTTTAAGCGCTTTATCATCTCCATTAATCGAACAATCGATTCAAGGTGCTACTAAAGGAATTTGCCATATCACTTGTGGACCAAATGTAAGTTTATTTGACTCTCAAAATTGTGTTCAACAAATCATTGAAAGCAGTGGAAATCAAATGGATATTAAATTAGGTATTTCTATTAATGATCAACTCGATGATACGATGTTGGTTTCTATTATTGCTAGTGGATTTGATAAAGATATTAATTTTGATGTCTCTAATCAAAATAACATATTAAATAATAGCTTATTTAATAATTTGAATAAGAATAGTTCAGCAAATAATACCAATACTGTTGAAACTAAAAAACCAGTAGAAAACGAAGAAAATAATGTTGAACCTGATAAAAAAGATGATGAGGATAATTTAATTCCATCATTCTTAGAAGGAAAATATTAATAAACAAAAATCGAGGAATTAATCCTCGATTTTTTTAATCTATCTTTTTTAAAATAAGTGGCTCTTTAACTATTAATTTATGGTTTTCAATAATTACTTTATCGTCGCTTATTAAATCGATATATTCTCCATCAAGCAAATGTTCATCTTCTATTTCCATTTCTTTTTTAGAAAAATTAAATATACCAAATGAAGTTATATTGTTATCATAATGATTTTTAATTATTAAAGATAAACCTTCATTTTCGATTACTTCATTTGCTAATAAATGTATGTTATCCTCACTCTTTTTAATTGAAATAAGCTTTTTAACTAAATTAAACCAATCGTTATCATAATGCCAATTCATTAAATCCTTATCGAATAAAGTGATGTGGTGGTCTTGTTTAGTTTCTAATCCCATACATATAAAGCTAGGTCCTTTTAAAAAGAAATCGTAAGCTAAAATATTTTTTCTTAATAATTTGTTTTTAGTTAATTCACAAATTCTTTTTGTATCGTGATTTTCATATCCTCTAATTCTTAAATTGGATTGTGGGTTATTAGCTTCTTCGTTATGTAATGCACTCTTGTATCTTTCAAAATATAATGAATCACCTGTTTCTAAAAATCTATCTAAATATTCTCTTGTATTATATTCGTATAATGCATCAAAACCATATTCAAATAATTCAGCATCACTTAAAGCGTTATAACCTAATTTTCTAGCTTCTAAAGTAAAATTAGAATGGACGCTTTCTGCGATCATTATAATATTAGGATATTTATTTAATAATGTATTTTTTAAGGTAAAATAAAACTTTTTATCGATTAAACTAGCGACATCAAATCTAAATCCATCTACACCGAAATTTATATATTTTTCTAATGAATTTATTAAATAATCAATTAATCCATGCTTAGAATAATCTAAATCGTATACATCGCTCCAATCTCCTAATTTATTAGCGAATTGACCTTCTTTATTTTTATAAAACCATTCAGGATGTTCATTTAGTAATAAAGAATCTCTAGAAGTATGATTATATACTATATCGCAAATTACTTTTAGTCCTAATGAATGAGCTTTATTTAATAATTTTTTAAAGTCGTTCCATGTTCCGTATTCAGGATTGATTTCATTATAATCTTTAATAGCATATGGAGAACCTAGACTTCCTTTTCTTCCAACTTCTCCAATTGGACAAATAGGATTTAATTGAATGATATCAGCTCCTAATTCTTTTATATATTCTAATTTTTTACTTACTCCTTTAAAATCACCTTCTTTAGAAAAATTACGTGGAAATACTTGGTAAATAATACTATTTTTTAAATATTCTTTCATAGAAAAAACCTCCTATATTTGTATAAAATATTATATGTCATTTAATATTTTTTTAAATAATTTTTATATATTTTTCTTTATATAAAGTATTAAAA
>CAVEUC010000029.1:0-5441 GCA_963619035.1 Lachnospiraceae bacterium GAM79 | reverse complement strand
TTTTTTTATACAAAAAAATATTCATAAAATATTATACACAAATATTCATTAAAAAATTATTATAAAAGTATTATTATTAATATTTTTAGTCGTCTAATCTAATGAAATTAGTAGATACCTTTTTTTCTTTAGTTGGTAGACCATATTTTTCTTTACCTAACTCTATTGATTTCATTAAAAATATCATATTATTTGCTAATGTTCTCATAGTTTGAAGACCTTCTAAATCGTAATTTGCCTCACCTTTATTCATACCATGAACACTATTCCAATACTGACTAGAAACAACAGGCATCGATGCTATTGTAAAATATTTATTAAGTTCATCAAAAGTAGCTGAGCATCCTCCTCGTCTAGCTACAACTACACTAGCACCTACTTTCATTCTTTTATCAAAATGAGTGCTATAAAATAATCTATCTAAGAAAGATATTAAAGTTCCATTAGCTGAAGCGTAATATACAGGAGTTGCTACTATAATTCCATCAGCTTCTTCAAAATATTTAGCAATTTCATTTACTTCATCATTGAATACACATTTTTGATTTTTATAACAATATCCACAAGCAATACAGCCTCTAATAGCTTTGTTGCCTATTTGAAAAGTATTGTATTCTATATTATTTTCTTTAAATACTTTCTCTAATTCGTTTATTGCAATAGTTGTATTCCCATTTATTCTAGGAGATCCATTTATAATTAAAACTTTCATAATGATTACCTCTATAAATATTTTATCATTAAATAAAAATATCAAAAATAAAAAGCTGTTAATATCAAATATTTATATTAAATATCGATTAATTAACAGCTTTTAAATTAATTATTTAATGTTTTAATACTTTAATTTTTATAAAGTTTCACCATTAACAGTAGTATTACCTTTTAAACCTACTATTTCACCTTTATCAGCGATAGCTTCACCTGAAATTGTTGAAGAATATTTAGTTGTATCATAAGTTATAGTAAGAGTAGCTCCGCTTACAGCACCTACCATACCACCTTCTCTTTTATAACCATCAACAGTTACATTACTTCCAGTTACTCCATCAATAACAACACTTCCGCCACCAACTTGACCGATAATTCCACCTGCTGTATATCCTTCAAATGTTGAGCTATCAACTTTAATAGTAGAAAGTTTAACATTATCTATAGTAGATGTATAACCGATAATACCACCAGAATATTTAACTTTAGAAACTGTAGAATTAATAACTGAAACGTTATCAATTTGAATACTTGTCTTACCATTATCTGTATAGCCAATAACTACACCACCATTTATAGCTGGATCTTCAATAACAGTTGTTCCTTCAACTTTTGCTCCATCAAAAGTAACATCATAAATTTTAGTATCTAATGCTGCATGACCTACAAAAGCTGCATTTAAGTTACTTCCGTCACTAGTGACAACAGGAGTAAGATTTTTAATAGTTTTTCCATTTCCATTAAAATCTAATTTTGCATATCTTCCAAAAGCAGGTGAAGCATACTTAATACCTTCCATATCAATATCATTCATTAAAACGACTTTTTCGTAATTATATGTTCCTGCATTTGCTCTTTTAGCTAAACCAGCAAGATCTGTAGCAGTATAGATTTCATAAACTGTAGCATCAGCTGCTTCAACTTTAGCATTACCTTGAACAGCTTCAAATTTAAATGATAATTCACATTTCTTCTCTTGATATTCATCTCCGCTTTCTACAGGAAGTTCAATTGAAATTTTATATTCAGATTTACTAAGTTCAGCATCTTTTAAAACATCAACATAATCAGAGAATTTAGTGACACCATCAAATACTTCATCATCAACTTTAACAATTAATCCATCAAATAATCCATTATCAAATGATGTTTTAATAACGTTACGAACCTTAATATTAACATTTGATTCATTAGTTGCTTTAATGCTAAATTCAACTTTATCTCCTGGAGTGAATTTTTCAAGAGTAATCGCACCAGTTTCAGCATCGTAAGCAAAACTTCCACCGTTTGTAAAAGTTGTTTTACTTTCAATTTCTTCAACTTCACCAGTAGTACCACTTAATGAATAAAGTTTAACACCATCAATAGAAGTTGAAATAGAAACTTTACCAGTTGAAACTGTTACATTATTTTCGGCTTTACTAGTAAATAACGCATAAGTAGTTCCTGCTGCGATTGTACCAAAAGTAGCAACAGCAATAGAAGCTAATAAAATAGACTTTCCAAATTTTGTTTTGTTTTTCATTTTAAATTCCTTTCATATTTTATTTAGTTTTAATATAAAGAATATAAGTGATTATTATTGCTTAATCCTTTTATTAAAACTCTTTACATTATCAAGAGACTTTTACTATAACTATATAAATATATAATGGAGATATATTTATTAATGATTATTGTTTTATAATTATAGTAATTCTTGTCTCCTATTAAGGAAGATTTAATAAAGACTATTTAAACCTTTCATTAATTATAATAGCCCCCCCCCACAATTCTTTGTCAATACTTATTTTTATATGAATATAAAAGAAATTGATGATTATTTAATTTTATATAATTTCTTCGATGATGCCTTTAAATATATAAGTATTTACAACTTTAGTATAATGTCCTCTTTCTTCATATTGAGTAGGAGTTACTGCAACTAAATCTAAACCAGCTTCACCGATATTAATTAAATTAGTTTTATATCTTCTAGTCTCTTGTTGCTTCTCTAATTTTAATAAATCTATTATCCACATTTGAGGTTCTCCATAATCACACCAATATAAATCACTACCACTAATTCCATTATCAGTTAATTTTACATAAACATATTTTTCTTTCATTTTATTTTTCTCCTTTAAATATAAATTTTAGTTGCAGTAATCAATTTATTTACTGCAATCTTAAATTTACTATTTACATATTAGAATTAAATAAAACTTAATGTAGGAAACAATATTTCCGATTTTAGGTATTTTTATCATTTTAAATAAAAAAATACCTAAATTTTTCGAATTTAGGTATTTTGTTAATATATTTAAATTTTATTTATTAAAGTTTGTATCTTGTAACACCATTCATGATTGTTTCGTAAACTTTAACATCATGAATTGTATATGGATCAATTTCAAATAAGTTTTCATTGAATACAACCATATCAGCGTATTTTCCTACTTCAATCGAACCTATCTTATCTTCCATTCTCATAATATAAGCATTATTGATTGTGTAAGCTTCAATAACTTCTTCTAAAGTTAATCTTTCTTCTTTATCACAAATATAGCTTTCTTTATCGCCTAATTGTTGTCTTGTAATAGCTACTTCAACATTAGGAAGAGGTAAAAATGCTGTAGTATCTGTAGGAAAATCTGAACTTAAAGATATCTTTGCACCGAATTTTTTAATAGATTTCATAGGATAAGATAAAGCTTCAGTAATACTATAAACTAAATCTTCATTTTCTTGAGGGATAGCCGAGAACCATAAAGCAGTGGAATTTGCGATAACGTTATATTTATTAAATAATTCTAAATCCTCTTTAAATACATATGCAGAATGAGAACATACAATTCTCATATCTTTATAACCTAATTCACGTAATTTACCTGCTGCTTCTAAAAGTTGATGAACTGTAACTGATCCGATTGCGTGAACATTAAGATCTAAGCCATTTTTTGCAGCAATTTCACCATATTTTACTACTTCTTCAACTGTGAATGTTGGTTGAACTATAGGAGCCCCTGGATATGCTTTTGGCATAGCGGCAGAAAAGTTTTCTAATGTTCCATCATTAAGTAATTTTAAAAATGTGCATCTAAACATATCACCCATATATCTATTATGTAAACTAATAGCTTCTTTTGATGCTACTTCGATATTAGATTTATTACCGATAACACCACAAACATCAAGTCTAACAGGGCAATCAACGTGTTCTATTTCTCTCATTAAATCATCATTCATAATAAATTCAAAGAAATCGTAGTTTCCACAATCTACAAGGGAAGTTAAACCTAAAGAAGAACATTTTTTACCAAGTTTAACAGCTTGTTCTCCAATTAATTCTAATGGAACGTAATTTGCTGCAGCTAAAATTTGATTTAAGCAAATTGTTTCTTTTATATAACCAGTAGGATTACCATCTTCATCACGCATATAATAGTGACCTGTAGTTCTATTAGGATCTTTAGTATTTTTATCAATATGAGCTACTTCTAAAGCTTTTGTATTACACCATCCACAATGTCCACTGGCTGAAAAAATACAAATTGGTTTATCGCTAATAACTGCATCTAAATCTTTCTTATTAGGACCGATTTCACCAAACATGCTATCATTCCATCCCATACCTAAATAAGCTTCAAAATCTGGGTGTTCATCAATATATTGTTTAACTACTTTTTGCATAGTAGGAACATCCATCGATGGATCTAAACGAATAACACTAAGAGCTAATGTAGCCATTAATGCATGTAAATGACCATCAATTAATCCAGGAGTCATAAGTTTTCCGTTTAAATCTTCAACTTCACAACCTTCTTTTATGAATTCTTTTGCTCCTAAATTATCACCTACGTAAACGATTTTATTACCTTGAACAACAACAGCCTCTGCCCATGGTTGTTTTTTATTAACGGTATAAATTTTTCCGTTTAGAAACACTCTTGTATTTTCCATACATTCTCCTTTTTAAATTATATTTTTATTATAAAACAGATTTTAAAAAATACTTGTAAAACTTTATTTTTTAATAAAAATTTAAGCAAGAAACTAAACGCAATATTCAAGAATATAAAAGCCCTTTGTGAATATATATTATCCAGAAAACGGGATACAGTTCACATTGCCAAAGTTGTAGAATTTTAATACAATTTAGCACCCATATTTAAAACGTGTAAAATTACTTCTAATCGTGTAAAATGTTTAGCACCCTTGAAGTCAAATCGTATAAAAACAAAATAAAAAGCTGCCAATAGAACCTCTAAATGAAGCTTAGTAACAGCCTGTAAAACTAATAAAGTTCAACCTTCAAAAAAATATGGCATTTATAATTGTCATGTCCATGCCTCTTTGTATAGTGATTATTACCACCATACAATATGAATTCCTTTATTTTTTCATGCGAAAAGGCTTAAACATCATTCAGATGGCGATTTTGACGCGCAAAGTGATAAGATATCTGGACATCTTTCCGAAAAAGCCAAGAATAAAGTGGTTTCATAGGTCGCCTGCGCAATCCAAGACTAATTTATTATCAAATTCAAAAAAATTTTCTATAGCATTCACTTCTATATAAAATCTTTTCACAAGTCACACTCACTTTTCAATCGTAAAATTTCATTTCCCTATTGCAAACAAAAAAATCGGGTGTTATATTTTTGTTGCCTTAAGCAAGGCCATGCTAACTAGTAGACACGGATAATTGCCGTCATGGGAAGGAGACTATTCATGACTGGTCAACATCT
>CAVEUC010000028.1:0-7456 GCA_963619035.1 Lachnospiraceae bacterium GAM79 | reverse complement strand
TTTTTTTCAAAAGTAGTAAGATCAGTTATATCTAAATCAAGAGTGCTTTGATCATCTGAAATAGTAGCGACATAGAAATTATTTGTTAATCCGCTAACTCCGTATACAGGGATGTATGCTTGATTAGGTTTTTCTTCCGTTGGTGTATCGTAGATAAAAGCGATATATCCGTAATCGAGATTTAATATTACATTTAATCCAGTACTTTCTATTCTAATATAGCAACTTTCCCATGCGTATTCATTTAATTTTTTAGCTTCTTTACCAACTTCTTTTGGTGCTCCACCTTCTTCTAAATAGTCTTTGATAGATAATTCTGATCCACCATTAAAATTACTTGCTGTTACAGTGATTTTTCCACCATTAGCAACTGAAGTAGCATCTTCTGCATAAGTGATTGTTAAAGTAAAACTATCACCTTTTTCACTTGCTTTGATAACAGCAGATTCAATAGTTCCTAAACCTTTAAGAGTGTTGTAGTTTAATCCGTAAATCGCTTTACTTGTAATGCTTTCTAATAAAGCTCTACCTCTAGCTAATTCAGGAATAATCTCGTAAGTCATAACATCATCTTTTAAATCTGTAGGAAGATCGATATTTTTAAGTCCGATTCCAACTTTTTTAGATGCGTAAATACTTGTATTTTTATCGATGATATAACCTGGAGCGATATCTCCATTATCATCGTAAGAATATTCTATAACGCTACTTACATCATCTTTAACATAATTTGCGTAACCAGTTGTAGAAACAACCTTTCCTTCACTTGTTTCGCTATATTCAATTGCGTAATCTCTAGAGTATGTAGATGTAGAAATTCCATTTTTAAATTCATCACCATATGCAAAAGGAATATTTGCAATTAAATCGTATGAAGTAGCATTATTAAAATTATCTAAAACAATTTTCAATGATGTGTAAGAATATCCACAAACAGAGCATGTGCGGAACGCCTCGCCTGACAAATCCTCATTATTGTAAACATGATAACCATAACCGTTCCTAAGGTTTTCATAGCCAATGTCTGTACAAGCATGCCAGTGAGCATAATCACTATAATGCCAGCCATCTTCATAGTTATGAGTAAGCTGATACGTCCATGAATCAGCATAAGAATATCCGCAAACAGAACACGAGTGTATGGTGTAACCACCATTTTCAAATGTTGGATTAACTACAGAATCTTTAAAAATATGTTTTGTTTTACCATCAACCACATCATGGCCACAATCAGATTTATGCCAATGAAACGAATTATCGTGCTCCCATTCAGGAGAAAAAGAATGAGCATGAATATCGGATTGGTCGTCTGAACATCCAGTAACTAAACAAAACACCCCTATAAAAGAAAATAAAATTTTTAATTTATTTCTAACCATTTTCTACTCCTTTGTAATCATATTCATATGTACCTATAAACTAAGAAATATCTAAAAGTCCTTTGATTTCATCATCACAATAATTCTTTTATTTCAAATTATATTCACTTTTTAAACTTTTAAGCTTTGTTACAAAAGTATTGAGCATATTAGTCACCATCGAAAGCTTTTATTTTAATTCAAACTCTTTCCTAAGAATATCAACCAACATTTTTGCAGATTCATAATTTAAATGAACAGTTTGTCTTTTATTGTTGCACGACTTATCATCTTTCGAAGAATAATTATAAAAATAAATACATTTTTCCTTTTTGCTCTCCTTTGGAATATCAAAGTGAATGATATCGTAATAAACATCGACACATGTAATTGTATCTTTTACTTCTGTTCATAAATTATATTCTTTCTTGAATTTAATATTATTCCAAAATGCCATATTATTACTTTTTTTAATTATAGCCCCCCCCCTCAAATGTCAAGAGTTTTATATGAAAGTTACTATATATCTGTAAAATTTTTATCTAACTTCCCGTTCTTCTAATTATTGGGAAATTAATTTTGTAATACCTAGGGGATGGTATAATTTTTTTGCCGGCCTACATATTAAAGAAAAGGAGGCAAACCATTATGAAGGCTGCAAAATATAAACATTTAAGATTAGAAGATCGAATTGCAATTGAAACATATTTAGATTATGGGGTTAATATAACCAATATTACAAAAAGAATTCAAAAAGATAGAACTACTATAGCAAAAGAAATTAAACGTTCTGAATATCATATTGGAAATGGTAAAGAAAAGTGCTCTTTGCTTGATAAAACCCCATATGTGTGTAATGGCTGCAAGAAGAAAGTAAGCTGCTGCTTGTACAAATATGTCTACACTGGATCGGTTGCTAATAATGAATACGAGAAGACTTTAAGGTCAAGCAGAGCACACTTGCAAATCACAGATGACGATATTCATAAGATTAATGAAATTGTTTCTCCATTAATGATTGAGAAGCATCATTCGGTAAATCAAGTTTATATCAATCATGGTGATGTATTGCCATTTTGCAAATCAACATTTTATCGATATATCGATTGTGGAATCTTAGCTGTTAGAAATATTGATCTTGCAAGACAAGTAAGATACAAGGTCAAGAAAGAATACGACTATTCAAAAAAGGTAAGAAACTCAAAGATTCGAGTAGGCCGATTCTATCAAGATTTCCTTGACTATATGGAAGCAAATCCTGACTCTGAAGTTGTTGAAATGGATACTGTAATTGGGACGATTGGAGGCAAGGGAGGCAAATGCTTGCTTACTCTATTCTGGAGAAAGCCAAATCTCATTAAAATTATTCTTCTTCCTTACAAACAATCAAAGCATGTAACCGAGGAATTCATCGAACTACAAAAAGTATTAGGGAGCGATTATAAATCTGTATTCCCAGTTATTTTGACCTATAATGGCACAGAATTCGATGATCCTAAGTCAATTGAATTTTCTCATCTAACAGGTGAAAAAGAAACGTCTTTGTATTATTGTGATCCTAATTCATCATGGCAAAAAGGGGCAATAGAACGTAATCATGAGTTCATAAGGTACATTCTACCTAAAGGAACATCGTTTGCTGGCTTAACTCAATAAGATTGCAATAAACTAGCAGACAACATAAATTCGGTGCCTAGTGTGTCGTTAAATGGGCATACACCATACGAAGCAGGATTGCTATATTTAGGCAAAGAAAAAAATGGATAAACTCAACTTCAAACCTATAGCAAGAGACGAAGTAAATTTGTCCATTAAATTAATCAAATAATACGAAGTTATCAATAAGGCCGGAACGATAACTTAACTAGGGAAGTTAACCCCATTCTTTTTTTAAAGAACTAAGTTCCCGGTCCTTTAAGTATGCCTTTAAAAGACACTTGTATCATTCAAGACAATAATATCACATTAAAGATTGTTTATAAATGCTCGATTCTATGGGAATTAACTTTTTAAAACACTCCTTTTCCCTAAAAACGGGAAGTTATTTTAAAAACTGACGATGATCTATTACTGTAAACTTCTGTTATTATCATAAGCTTATAATCAGCACTATAAGTTTTATTCTTAACCGAATGTTTTAAAGTTTCAATGTCATGTTCCTTATATTTATAAATCAAATCTTGAATTATTGTTTTATAAACACAATATTTCTTAGCAATACTTCCAAATTCTTGATGTTCATTTTGATATAATCTTACTATTTCTATTTTATCTTCAAACGTTAACTTTATTATAACCTCTCTAAGTCTTTCCGGTTCCTCGGTCCACCTTTTGGGATTCACTTCAATTTTTACATCGTCTATATATTATTTGTTGATTATAATCTATTTCATTGATTTAAGAATTCCAAAGGTTCATCTAAGTTCGCAAAAGTTTACTAAGTGTCAAAATTATATTAGTTTTGTAAGAAGAGCAATTTTGAATGAATTTATTAAAAGATTTAGTATTTTTTCCTTTTCGGTATATTCATAATCCACAATTTTAATTATAATGTCACGAAATTCTAGAGTTTTTTTATCTAAATTGATAATATTTTCTACATCAGATAATTTAATTTTATTATCTATGCAATTAGTGGCTAATCGTATTCTTTCTTTATAATTATTAAGTGTGATTTTATCTTCATGCATCAAAACTTTTATACAACCCATATATTTTCCACATTTTTTCTCATTTAAAAGTTTAGAAGGGGTAGACATAAATATCTTGCTTAAGGACATTAAATATAAAATATATTTGTAATCAGATGTGGCCAAAAGACGAGCAGTCAAATATAATCTAGATTCATTGTACTTAATATTGAACCCCAAAGGTTGCATCATATTTATAAACTTATTGTAGGTAATTTTGTATACTTCTACTGTTTTGTGAATATTTTCTCTTTTTTTCTCTCGTTTAAGTCTTTTTCTTTCGGCTTTTAAGCGATATTCTTCTTGTTCTTTAAGAAGTTTTTCTTTTTCTGCTTTTATTCGTTCCTGTTCTTTTCTTAACTTTTCCTCGTCGGCCTTTCTTTTTTCTTCAACTGCAATTCGTTTTTGCTCTTCAATCTTTGTTAATCTTTCTTTTTCTTTTTTCCTAGCTTCAATTCCCTTATGAATTTGTTCTTTCTTTTCATTGATTAAGAAATCTATTTCTTCTTTAGTAAAAGAATTATCATTGTGAAACAAAATTCCAATCGTTGCAATTTGATTTTTAATTAATTTTAATTCAGAAAGAATATCGCTATTAAAATTATTAGAGTTAACATCGTTATTGATTTTAGATACTTCTTCACTTATTGTGTCCAAAGCATCTATTTTATTTTCTGAAATAGATGGGTTGCTTTTTAATTCGGTTAGCATTGAATTGAGACGTTCAATTTCCGAAATAGCTTCATTATACTCATTTTCTTTGTTTTTTAATGATGTTTCTAATTCGCCTAAAGCTTTTTCGTTTTCATCTTTAAGCAAAATGATAAATTCATTAATTTGTTCATCAGAAGGACCATTGTAGACAATTTCTTCGTTAATAAAATTAGCAAAAATGACAACAATGTTAAAAATGCTTTTAACAAGCGTTTTCTTATCGAAATAAGTGAATTTTGGATTTTGTGAATGCTGTTGATTACGATTAATTCTTATTTTATTAACAAACTCTAAATCAATGCCTAGAGAAATTAAAAATTCTTTCGTTTCTTCTTTTGTTAAAATATCAAAGTAATCAGGATTGTCAGTTTTAAAATATTTAGCAATTAAATTTTTCTTTTTAAAAAATGATCTAATACAGTTTTCAATAATATTACTTGCTGAGACATATATTTCTATTGTTGAATCTTTAAATATCGAAAGTAAGGAGACAAAAGAATCAATTCTTTTTTCAAGATTTAAGTCAATTAATCGCACAAAAGCATAGTTATATGAATAATTCATAATATATTTATTATATTAAAAATCTTTAGATAACCATAGAGTTTTTCATACTTTTCTCGACAATATTTTTTTTAGGTAACAAACTAAATGAAACAAAATTTAAAATTTTGATTGGTACAATCTATTAAACAGATTTTGTTGCGTTTAGTTTGTCACCTAACAGTTAAAAAAAATAATATCTTTAAATTTTTAATATAAATTCAGTCTTAATACAAATTGCGAATTTGGTCTAAAATTCATGATATAGATTACTTATCGGCAAAAAGGAGGCTATTTACGGCACAATTAAAGCGCATGACAGGAAAATTGTTTTTTGTTAGCTTTTAAATGATGTGAGACGCTTTGAACATCTTATCTCACCAATAGTATCCATCAATTCATTTAACCTTTCAAGTTCCACTTCATTTGGAGTTTTAAAACTCAATACAAGTTTTGGTAAATCGTTATATCTTTATTCCATAAATTCCCTTGATATCTAAGGTCATCTAAAGAGAAAAATTAAGATTCCCATAAAATTTATTTGATCTACTCTATGACTTCTCTCGAACTTTCCGTTGTGTAGTGAAGTTCTTGGCCTAATAAGGCGGCGTTTAATATTGTGTCCCCTATAAAAACATTCTAGTTAATTATCGTATTTTCTAGCGTGTTTTATCTAATCCATATTTCAGTAAATGATTAGTCTGGATTTCTCCTATGAAGAGCTAACACCGTTTTAACTATCTCTTCTTTTAGTTTGTTTGGATGCTCAGATAACGGTTTTGTGCGATATATCAAGCAAAGATTCTTTTGTTCCATCAAAATCTTTTTAATCATCTATAAAATGAACTTCATTTAATGTGATAAAAAGATAAAATTCTTTTTATAAGCCATCTTGAAAAACATCCTATAACAAGCATAAAATCTTATTTCAATATCTATTAGAATATAATTATGTTCTTGTGCTAAAACACTCATGGACATCCCCTTCTAAATGTTTGGTTAACTTTATTATTGATGAGATGTCTTTTTATTAAATTTATCTCACAACATTTGCTATTAAACATTACTAGATTAGTATTTGTAATTTTAGTTTTTTAAAACTATAAAAATATATTTAATCAAAAGACAAAATTATAGTTTTTTTAACATAACACAAATCACATCTAAAAAATATATTCTGCTTACCTTTCTAGAGCTATTTGAAAATATTAAACCCAGCAGAATCGCAAACCGAAGACAATTCTGTAATACAACAATTAAGCGAATCTTTTGCTGATTTTTCCCATTCAGATTCATAAATATTGAATTCATCGGACCAGGAATCGCTCTTAACTATATACGATGAACAATTAATATTATACCTATTTACTACCTTAAAATTTTTAAAAACATAACAAACGCTAGAATTTTCGTTATAGTTTATATTAACTAAAGCAACTAACTCATCAAAAAGACTATACTTATATTCTATATTATCACTTAAGTTAAAAAATAATGCAGATTCAATAGAAGAAGCATGAGAATAATTTATCTTATAGTTTTCTAAATAAAATTTATAATGATTATTAATACTAGAGCCATAACCATTTTTAGAATAAGAAAGTTCAATATTCGTATTATATGTTTCGTAGGAATATTTATCTCCACCTCCTTTTTCATTTATATATATTTTTAACTTATTATCTTCAGACTGAATTTTATTATTTACAGTTATACCAATTATCGAACCAAGAATTAAACAAAATAATAATCCAAAAACACTCGAAACACCTATATATACATTTCTCTTTCTTTTTTTATATTCATTATAACTACTAAATGATTTACTCTCACCATGAGAAGTTTCTTTATATTCGTACCCACAATAATCACATAAGTAATAATTTGAGTATATACTATATTCATGAGGTTTGGTTTCTTTTACAATTTCTTTATAATTATTTCCTTTCCTATCTTTTTTTGTCGTTTCGGTTATTTCAGTTCTATATTCAGTTTTCTTTTCTTTAAAAAAGGAGAACCTGCAAAAACATTTATGTTTACCACATTTAGGACATTTTTTTGGTAAATTAAAAAAACAAAATATAGAAAAGATTAATAATAAAATTAATAATAAAAATATAAGAAATATCTTCATAAACTTTTTATTATTTC
>CAVEUC010000027.1:5312-19272 GCA_963619035.1 Lachnospiraceae bacterium GAM79 | reverse complement strand
GTGCTTTTGATAAAATCAAATTGATAAAAAACAGCGAAGAAAAAAGGGCTACTTCACCAAAAATTAAGCGAAATAGCCCTAAAATATGAAAAAAGGACTGATATTTTTTATCAATCCTATCGTTTCTTAATGGTACAGTATACGGGATTCGAACCCGTGAATGTTGCCTTGAGAGGGCAATGAGTTAAGCCGCTTCTCCAATACTGCATTGTTATTATTATAACAAACTAGGAATTAAAAATCATCATGTAAAGTGCTAATTCATCTTCATTTACACCTGCATGATTAGCTTCAAAATGAAAATCAGCATATTGATCATTCATCATGTATTTTTTACTACTAGCAATCAAGAAATAATCACCTAACATATCATTAAATAAAGGGTGAGGTTTTCCGTATCCAAATGTATGCTCATTTATGATATCTTCTTTCGATTTCAATACGAAATCCTCACTCAAATGCTCATTATAATACTTCACAAAGCCATCTTTATCTTTAACTCTAAAAGAAGAAAATCTAGGTTCGATTGAAATATAATCTTTATCGAGAGTATTTAATAATTCCTTATGTTCTTTTAAGAAGAATTGACCGATATCAACCATACCATGGTCAGCATGTAAAATAAACAAAACATCCTTATTATTTTCTACAAGTTTTTTTAGTTCATCTACTAAAAACAATATGATTTCCTCACTCTTTTTACTAGTTGTGCCTTCTAAATGCATAGTGTGGTCTGGTTCAGTACAATAAGAATATAAGAAGTTATTTTCTTTCAATAATCTATCTGTTTCTTTAAAATACTTTTTCAATGTAGTTATTTCATCATCATTTTCATTAGCAAAAGAAAATGATTTAACATTACTTGCTTTATATTTCCCTTGTTTATTTATTAAATCCCATATTGGCTCAATCTTTAATAAAGTGTCTTGAATTGAAGGATCATATCTTTTTCCTTTCTTTAATTTAGAAGAACTAGGAAATACATGAATTTCATCATCGTATTCTTTAAAATATTCAGTCCATCCTAAATATCCAGTTTCTACAGGATATTTTCCTGTTGTTAATGAAGTTGTTGCCGCTACTGTTGTAGGAGGATATACACTTCTAAATTCAGTATAAATATGTTCCTTAATAAAAGGAATCTTATCTTTATACAAATCGATAATGCATTTACCAAATGCATCAAAAAGTACTAAACATACTTTCTTTTTATCAGTCTTTTCTAAGACTTTATCTAATGGTTCAAATGAATCGTGAAATGTAGGAACTTCAAAATGTTTTAATATAGAATTACCTACATTACATAAAGTGTTTTTAGGATCTAAAGTTAAATTTTTCATATAAATAATTATATAAAAAAAATCCCTAAATTGATAGGGATTTTATAATTGAATTTCGATAAACTATAATAATCTGTTATAGTATTCAACAATTAATGATTCGTTAATGTCTTTTGATAATTCACTTCTTTCAGGAAGTCTTGTAAGTGTTCCTTTAAAGTTAGCTTTATCAAGAGTGACATATGGAACTGTAACTGCTGTAGCTTCTAAGCTTTCTTTAACGAATTTAATATCTCTTGAATTTTCTTTAACAGAGATTTCATCGTTTACTGAGCAAAGATAGCTAGGAATATCAATTTTCTTACCATTGACAAGGATGTGTCCGTGATTTACTAATTGTCTAGCTTGTGCACGTGTAGTAGCAAAACCAAGTCTATAAACAAGGTTATCAAGTCTTGATTCAAGAATTCTCATGAATGCTGTACCAGTGACTTCTTTTGAGTTAGCTGCAATTAAGAATAATCTACGGAATTGTCTTTCGTTTACGCCATACATATCTCTTAATTTTTGTTTTTCGAGTAATTGTTTGCCGTATTCTGAGATTTTTTTCTTATCTTGTCCGTGTTGTCCAGGAGCATAAGCTCTCTTCTTTAATTCTTTTCCGTTTTCAAGAACTGAAAAGCCTAATCTTCTAGAACGTTTCCAAGTTGATCCTAATTTTCTCATATTTCTCTCCTTCTTTAAAATTTGCTTTAAACAAAGGTTTAAATTCCAAACTTCGGATGAAATCTATTCATCTTTGTAGCTAAGATTACTCTTTTTTAGACATCATCAGACAAGTTGTATTTAAATGCTGCGTTCAAGCCTTAATAATATATAACAAAAAAAATAATAAATCAATGAAAAATTATGGAAAGTAAATAATATTTAGATTAAAATTAATTTGTATGAATTTAAGCGTAATTTTTAACTCAGATCAAACAAATTTAACCACTATTTGGTGGATAGTAGGTGCATGTGCTGCAGCTATTATTATAGTTGTTGTTGCAATTGTTTTAAACAAATTTGTTTTTTCTAAAGCTAGAGCTAAAAAAATTCTTAAAGAGCTCGAAAGAAAATATGAATATTTACACGCTTTATTAACTGGTCAAGATTCTCAATATATTCAAAGATTAGAAATTATAAGTAGAACTAATCTTCTATATATGGATATTCATACAAACTTTTTTAGAAAATTTAAAGAAGTCAGAGATAATGCTGATTATCCTTATCAAGATATAATTAAACAACTTGGATATTTATTTGAAGATAATAAAATTAAAGAATTCTTAAATCTTTATAAAGAAAAGAGCAATCTTTTAAAAGGATACGAAAACACTATTAATAAATTTAATTCTGATTTAGTTGAAATTATTAAACCTGAAGAAGATGCTAGACAAGCAAGTTTATCTTTAAAAGAAAAATTTAGAGAGATTAAATCAATCTATAATAGCAAAGAAACAGAATTATATTTTGTTAGTGGTTCATTTCAAAATGTTTTTAGTGAAATTGAAACTAGATTTAAAAAATTTGAAGATTTAGTTGAAACAGCAGAATATGACGAAGCTAACGCAATATTACCAGACATTGAAAATGTTTTAAAATACTTAGAAAAAATAATGGGTGTATTACCTCAAATTATTAAAAAAGCTACTCAAGATATTCCTAGTAAGATTAATGAAATCAAGGATAAATATAAAGAATTAATAATGAATGGATATCCTCTCCAAAATATTGAATTCGAAAGAAATGTTAATCAATTAGAAAACAATTTAGATGTTTGTTTAGAAGATATTAAGAAATTAAATATCAATCAAGTTAATTCTAAAATTTATAAAATTGAAGAAGATATCGCAAATATTGATGAAGAATTTAATAATGAAATATCAGCAAAAGAAGAATTTGATAATAAAATCGATCAAGTTTCTAATAATTTTTCAAATTTAGAAAAATCTTTTATCAAAACATCTAACCAATTAACTAAAATTCGTCAAATTTATATGATCGATGAAGAGCATGAAACATCTTTTAAAGATTTAAAAAGAACTATGGATATGGTTTCTAAGGACAAAAGAAGACTTGAAATGTATGTTCATAGCAAAGAAAGAACTCCTTATTCAACTTTAAAATCAAGAGTCAATGATTTAGAAAATGGTACATTAGAATTAAAGACAAAATATAATGAATTTATCGATTATATCGAATCTTTAAAGAAAGATTCTGAATTCTTATACAAAGAAATTAAGAATATGTTTTTAACATTAAAAGATTACGAATCAAAAAAATATAAAAATTTATCTAAATTAAATATTAAAGAATTAGATATCTACTTTGATGACTGTTATGATGGTATCGATGAAATTTATGAACTTATAAATAAAGTACCAATCGACGTCAAAACAATAAACGAAATATATAAAAATATTCAAATTAAATATGATTTTATCGTTAAAACAATAGATGAAAATATCGATTTTAAAAATAAAACTATAGATAATGTTATGTTAATGAATAGAGATAGATGTAAATTTTCAGATATTAACACATTATTAGATCAAGTAGAAAGTTTATATTATAAAGGCAAATATAAAGACTCTTATTTAATGAGCGAGAGTGTTTTAACTAAATTAAAAGAAAAAGCAGGAAGTGCAGAATAATTATGATTTATTTTGATAACGCAAGTTCTACCAAACCATTTTTAAAAGTGCTCGAAACTTATTATGAAGAAAATGTAAATTCATATGCAAATCCTAACTCAATTCATGGATTCGGCATGCATAATATGTCTAGAGTAAATAGAGTTAGAACCAATATTTTAAAGCAATTTGGATTAGATAATACATATGAAGTAATATTCACTAGTGGAGCAACTGAAAGCAATAATATTGCAATTCTTGGATATTGTAGAAAAAATAAAAATAAAGGAAAACATATTATAACATCTAAAATAGAACACGAATCTGTATTAAATGTATTTAAACAATTAGAAAAAGAAGGATTTACCGTTACTTATTTAAACGTTGATAAAGACGGAAATATAGATTTAGAAGAACTAAAAGAAAAAATTGATAATGATACTATTTTAGTCGCCTTAATGTCTTCAAATAACGAAGTTGGATCAGTATTAGATGTTCAAAAAGTATATGAAATCACGCACCAATTTCATAAATGTGTATTTTATAGTGATGTAGCTCAAGCTATTGGAAAAATAAAAATTGACTATAAAAAGATTGATATGTTTGGATTTAGTTTACATAAAATTCACGGCCTTAAAGGCAACGGAATTTTAATTAAAAAGAAAAACATTAATTTAGAACCTATTATCTTTGGAGGGAATCAAGAAAACGGATTAAGAAGCGGTACACTTGATTTTCCAGGTATAATTTCTTCTAATATCGCAATAGAAGAAACTTTTAAAAATTTCGATAAAAATTTCAAAAAAGTATATGAAATCTCAACTTATTTAAAAAATAATTTAATAAATAACGATGAAATTTTGATAAATAATTTAAATGCAAAAAACCCTTATATTGTATCTATTTCTTTAAAAACAAAACTAGCAAGCGTTGTTGTTGAAGCATTATCCAATAAAGAAATATATGTAAATTCAGTTTCAGCATGTAATTCTAAAGTTGATGCACCATCATATGTTTTATTAAGTATGGGAATGGATGAATTTAGAGCAAAAAATGTTATAAGAATTTCTTTAAGCGAAGAAAACACTATCGAAGAAGCTCAAAAATTTATTGAAGCTATTAATGATATATTAAAAAATGTGAAAGGAGTTAAATAATGGATTATAACGTAATAATTATTAGATATGGTGAAATGAACACCAAAGGTAAAAATAAAAAAGAATTTATAAATACTCTTGCTCAATCTATAAAAAAAGCATTAAAAGATTACGACGACAAAATTGAATATAGCGTCAGACACGATCATATTTATTTATATTTAAAAGAAGACAATCTGGATGTAATAGAAAATTTAAAAGAAGTAAGTGGATTATATAGTTTCTCTTTAGCTAAAAAAATAGATAGCGATTACGATTTATTAATCGAAGAATCTTTAAAATGCATCAATCAAGAAGAAGGAAAAACTTTTAAGATTTATACAAGAAGAATCGATAAATCATACCCTTATATAAGCGATGAAATCAATAGAGAAATAGCATCTAAAATATTAAAGAGTACTAATTTAAAAGTAGATGTCCACCATCCTGATATTCTTTTATCTATTGAAATTAGAAACGATGGAGCTTACTTATTCACTAAAACAATAAAAGGATTAGGAGGATATCCTAAAGGAAGCTTAGGAAAAGGATTAATGATGCTTAGTGGAGGAATTGATTCTCCTGTAGCAAGCTATATGCTAATTAAAAGAGGTTTAAATCTTTCTTTTATTCATTATGCATCCCCACCATACACAAATAGTGGTGTTATCGATAAACTTGAAGATATTTTAAAAGAATTAACTAAATATCAAAATAAAATGGTATTATACGTTATTCCGTTTACTAAAATCCAAGAGAAAATATATGAAATTTCTCCAGAAGGTTATCCAATTACAATAATGAGAAGAATGATGTATCGTTTAGCTGCTAAATTAGCTAAAATCCATAATATTCCAGTTATTTGTAATGGTGAATCATTAGGACAAGTAGCAAGCCAAACTGTAGATTCACTTAATGTTATTAACGAAGTTACAAATATGCCTGTAATTAGACCATTAGCAGCTTTAGATAAAGAAGAAATCATTAAAATATCTAAAGAAATTAATACTTACGACATTTCAATTAGACCATATGAAGACTGCTGTACAATTTTTGCTCCTAAAAAGCCAAAAACTGCACCACATCTTGATATATGCTATGAGATCGAACAAAAATTTGATTTCGATTCATTAATTGATGAAGCAATTAAAAATGTCGAAGTAAAAATAATTAGATAAAACAAAAACCTTACCAATCGGTAAGGTTTTCTTTTTTTGATTTAATTGATTATTGTGCTTTCTTAGCAATTTTAACTAATTCAGCAAAGCCTTTTTCATCGTGGATTGCGATTTCACTAAGCATTTTTCTATTTAAATCAATCTTAGCAACTTTTAATCCGTGCATGAATTTTGAATAGGAGATATCGTTTAATCTGCAAGCAGCATTGATTCTCTTGATCCATAATTTTCTATAATCTCTTTTAATAGTTCTACGGTGAATATAAGCATATTTATATGAATGTAAAACTTGTTCTTTAGCAGTCTTGAATAAAAGGTGTTTACTACCAAAATAACCTTTAGCAGCTTTTAATACTTTCTTTCTTCTTGCTCTTGTAACTGTTCCGCCTTTAACTCTCATTCTCGTTACCTCCTATACTATTGTTGAATGAGATACTTAATTCTCTTTAAGTCGCTCTTTGATACGCTTGTTGACTTTCTTAAGTGTCTCTTTTGTTTGTGTGTTTTGTGTGGTGCTAAGTGGCTGACATATGCGTGATGTCTTACAACTTTACCACTACCAGTAACATGTACTCTTTTTGTTAAAGCTTTTTTGCTTTTCATTTTTGGCATAGTTTAGTTTCCTCTCTTTCTACTTTTTTGTTTTACTAGCTAATGTTGCAGATAACCATTTTCCATCGAGGACAGGTGCTTTTTCAACAACAGCTTCGTCTTTTACGCAGTCAATAAACTTGTTCATAACTTCTTCACCAACTTCAGGGTGAGCAAGTTGTCTTCCTTTAAAACGGACACCAACTTTTACTTTATTACCATCTTTTAAGAATTTAATAGCAGCGCTGACTTTCGTTTGAATATCATGTTCTCCTATTTGTGGTGTAAGTTGAATCTCTTTGATTTCTATAATCTTTTGATTCTTCTTAGCCTCTTTAGCTTTTTTCTTAGCCTCGAAACGATATTTACCATAGTTAATTAATTTACAAACTGGTGGATTAGCTTTAGGAGCTACACATAATAAGTCAAGTTCATATTCATAAGCTTTTCTCATAGCTTCTTGTCTAGAAACTTTACCGAATTGTTCACCTGTTGGACCAATTAATAATACTTCTGGGAAACGAATTTTTTCATTTACTAAATCGCCATTATCTTTATCACGACGATTATTCTTATCCATCTGATTATTCGATGGATTGCTTTGATTTGGATAAATAAGTTGTTCCTCCTTGAATAAAAAATAGACGCTCAAGTTTATGGCGCCTACAAAATACTAAATAATAATCTTTTAGTAGCTATTGACCAATCAAATATATTCGATCTGGTGAGAAGCAGGCGCTTTTCTTTCTACGTGCTTAAATAATATACATTTTTAGTAATTATTTGTCAATGAATACTTTAAGTTTTTTTAATTTTAATTCTTACTCTTTCTGTATTCATATTTATTATACCTAATTTGAATAAAATAGGTATCATTTTTAAATATTTCGATAAGCGTTTTCAATTTAATTTATGCATCTACACAGTATTTTCTTTTTTGATTTATATTTATATTTTATATTAAAATATATAGGGTAAATGGAGAATAAACATATGGTAAAAGTAGTGGCATTTGATTTTGATGGAACATTAGCTAATAGTTTTGATTTAGTTAATAAATGTATTGTAGAAGTATTAAAAGAATTTAATGTAAATATTTCTGAAGAAGAATTTTATAAAGTTTATGGACCTACAGAAAGAGGCATATTTATTAATTTAACCGATGAAAGTAAGGGTAAATTGATGTTTGATAGATATATGGAACTTTATAATAAATATCATGATGAATATTTAAATAAACTTCATAATGGAGTAGTAGAAGTACTTAATTATTTAAAAGAAAGAGGCATTACAACAGTTTTATTAACTGGTAGAAGTTATGAATCAACTGTTGTATCTTTAGATAAATTCAATCTAAACAATACATTTAAAAAAATATATACAGGAAGTGATAAAGGAGTTAATAAACCTGATAATTTTAAACAATTATTTAAAGATTTCAATGTAACTAATGAAGAATGCATTTATATCGGAGATTCTTTAAAAGATATTAAATCCTGTAAAGAAGTTGGTGTTAAAATCCTTTCAATCTCAATAAACGATGGTGAAAGTAGATTAGATCAATTAAAGGAAAATAACCCATTAACATTCACAAATTATAAAGATTTGTTTGTCGAACTTAAAAAATGTTTATAAAAAAAACTCGGAATTAACTTCCGAGTTTTTTAGTTCAATAATTATTTAATTATTTGCTTTTCTTTTCGATTCCAGCTTTAGCCATTGCATCATCGATTAATTGTTTTGCTCTCTTAACTGATAATTTTGATTTGACTCTAATATAGCCTGGAACATCGCTATATTTTGATTTTGCGCTATCATCTTTAATAGTGATAGTAGAATCATCATATGATTTAGGATCGACAGCTACGTGCATTTTAATAGCTTTTCCTCTAAGTGAGAAGACAACGTATCTTACTCTATGAAGTCTATATGTATCATGGTTAACACTAGTTCTTCCGTGAAGTCCGTATTCATCAGCACAATATGCTGCTAATTCTTCATATTTTTCTTTAAGTTCTGGATCTGCTTCTTCTAATCTAGTAGCAAATGGAACTGTTTTCTTTCTTTCAGCTTTTCCTGCTTCACCTTCTTCAGCGTCTTCTGTTTCTTCAACATCTTCAGCTTCTTCGACAGGTTCTTCTTCAACAACTGGCTCTTCAGCAACAGCTTCTTCTTCGACTACAGGTTCTTCTTCAACAACCTCTTCTTTAACTGGTTCTTCAGCAGGTTTTTCACTTACTGTATTGTAGTAGTTATTAACATAATTATTAACAACTGGTTGTTGTTCGTGTTTGCAACATTCACATTCTTCTTCTGGTTCTTTCTTCCAAATAAAGAAGATGAAGTATAAGATAGCAGCAATAGCGCCACCAACTAATGGACATGCAATGTAGACCCAAACTTGATTAATTGGAGTCATATTTCCACCAATAATTGCAAATACTGCAGGTGCTAAACTTCTTGCTGGGTTAACACTTGTTCCTGTAAGAGGAATACCAGCAATGTGTACGATAGTTAATGCTAAACCACAAATTAAACCACCGATTTTTCCAAATTTTTTGTTGCTTGTAACAGCTAAAACTACAAATACAAAGATTGCAGTTAAGACTATTTCAGCTACAGCAGCAATTAAATAAGGATAATTGCCATCAGCGATTAATGGTTGAATTTGATTTGCACCAAATCCACATTCAACTCCAAAGATTGCCCATAAAATTAAGCATCCAAGGAATGCACCAATAATTTGTGAACAAACATAAACGATAAATTCTTTCCATCCAAATTCTCTTTTTTCTTTAGGGAGGAATAAATTTTTAAGTAAGACACCTAAAGAAACTGCAGGATTAATGTGGCATCCAGAAACTGAACCAATTGCATAACACATGATAGCAAGTGTTAAACCGAATGCTAATGCAGTAATTCCTAAATGACCAGTTCCGTCGATATAAGAACTTTTTGACCATGATGTTACAATTGCTGCACCACAACCAAAGAGTACAAGACAGAATGTTCCAAGAACTTCTGCTAATCCTTTTTTGAATAATTTCATATTCAAACCCTCCTTAAAAAATATTTTACTAAAAATACACGATATTTCAATATGTTATTTTAAAAAATAACAAGTTTTTTAACGAAAGTTTAATCAAAATAAAAACATAAGGGATTTAATAGTGATTTTAGAAGTTATATTCCAATAACACTATTAAACATCAACTCTTTTTTCTTTTGATCAAACAATAAAAAAGATGAGTTATTTTTTATAACTCACCTTTCTAATTTTTAAATTATATTACTTTTATATAACTTTATGATTATTCACTAGCAGTTGATTTAGTTAAAGAAATCGACTCATAGTTAGTGTATGTTGTATCGTAAGTAAATGTATATTTACTACTCCATTTTGAATAAGAAATCTTACAAGGAACTCCATTATATTTAAATACAATTGTATCGTAGTAAACTGAATAAGCAGCATCAGTACAAGCAGTACCATTAATAGTAACTCCATAAGTTGAAGAAACTTCAATTGTATAATCTGTAGTTGTCTTAGTACTTGTTCCAGTAAATGTACCAACATATTTTAAAGCAGGGTCTTCTTCAACTTCTAAAGTTGACCAAGGAGCGCTAACGCTTTCTCCAACTGCTTCAATTGTACAAATATAGTTGTAATATTCATTATCAGTCATATCAATTTCACAAACTTCGCCATCATCACCTAATTTAATAGTTAATTCTCTACATGCAGATAACCATGGATTTCCAATTAAGTTAAGATAATAGCAAGCATTTTTAATATATTCACCACTATATGTAAATGTTTTAGCATCGACTACTGTATATAATTCAGGAGCTAAATATTCAATGTCTCCTCTTATATCAGAAATATCACTTAATACGACACCATCACTATTTGTTGAAGGATAGAATTCTCTAGTATATACATCTTCTCCTCCATCATAAGAAACATCATAAGCTTTTCCGTCGATCATAACATATCCGCTTCCATCTTCATATCCACAATCTTCAACAAAAGCATATTCATCTGAATAATAGAAATTATAAACTTCAGGATCGATATCGGCCCATTCTTCACTAGAATCAGACTTTTCATAGACATTTCCAGTTCCCATAATTGGTTTAGAGTTTAAATGTTCTAATGCGGTTTTAAGAGCATCATGTTCAGTTTTATGTTCAAATAAACTTGGAATTTCTGCTGGAACAACATCTTCACCAACACTTTCAATTGTGAATTCTGCTGTAAATTGAGTATCACCATATGCTGAATCTAATACAGTAGAAGTAATTTTGATGTATTTAACTGCATCTTTTTCAATTTGAATATCAAATGATTCAAAATCACTGACACTATATGTTGTCATTGATTTTGTGATATTTACAAGCATATTGTTTTGAGTTTCGTTTTGATTGATGTAGTGGTATAAACCTTCTTTGACACCATCAGCTTTAAAATCCCATAATGTTAATTGTTTAAATGGATTTGCATAAGCTGACCAATCGAGAATATTACCTGATTTATCTGTCATTTCTTTATAAATATATTCATTTTTATTATTGACTGCTACGATTGTAGGAACTCCAGCCATTTTATAAATTCTACCAGTATTGTAATCTTTATTTACTTCATCGTAACCATTGTAATAATAACTATCTTCTGTATAGATTAATTCAACATCAGTAAAATTATCTGCACTTCCATAAGTTATATCAACTAATCCACTGAACTTAATTTCTCCACTTAATTGTTCTAAAATCGATTCAGTTAATTTGTTGGTGTAGACTGGTGTAGGATCTGGTGGAATTACATCACCTCCCTTATCTTGACAAGATGCAATTAAACTTGCGCAAGATAATAAAGCTAAACTTAATAATAATTGTTTCTTCATATTTCTCCTCTTAATTTATCAATTATTAGACTTACTAACTAATGCCTAATAAAAAAATATTATTATCATTATGTAAAAAATAAATAAAAATTATTAAGTCTTAATACAAATTTAATATTTTATTCAAAAATTAATTAAAAATATAAAGCAAAGCAATAAAAAATCCCTTAATAATAAGGGAAATTTTTTGAGTTTGGTGACCCTGAGGCGACTCGAACGCCTGACCCACAGCTTAGAAGGCTGTTGCTCTATCCAACTGAGCTACAGGGCCATCGTTTAAATAATATACTAGAATTTAACTTTATTTACAAGTAATAAATTTTAAATTTTATATTTTTGTAGTCGAATAATAACGAATTATATATAATATAATAGATTAAAAGGAGCCATTTATGGAAGGTATCAACACTAAATTAATTAATAGTATTAAAAAAGCTTTAAAAGTAGTATTCGATTACGAGGATAATTCCAACTTAGTAATGATAGAAATACCAAAAGCTAAAGGACATGGAGACTATTCTACTAATATTGCGATGAGATTAACTAAAATTTTAAAAGACAACCCTCAACACATCGCAAGTTTATTAAAAGAAGAATTAGAAAAAGATGAAAATATCGATAAAATAGAAATTGCTGGACCTGGTTTTATTAATATTTACGTACAAAATTCTTCATTATCTAAAGTTATTAACGAAGTATTAAATGAAGAAGATAATTATGGTAAAAATAATTATGGTAATAATGAAAAGATAATGGTTGAATACGTAAGTGCAAATCCTACAGGAGATTTACATTTAGGACACGCTAGAGGCGCAGCTTATGGCGATTCTTTGACTAGAGTATTAAACTTTTCAGGATATGATTGTTTAAGAGAATATTATGTTAACGATGCAGGTAATCAAATCGAAGTATTAGGAGAATCTTTATATCAAAGATACTTAGAAGCTTTAAATCTTCCTTTCGATATTAATGTAATCGGTTATCAAGGAAAAGACGTTAAAGAATTAGCTAAAAAGATCGCTAATGAAATTAAAGATAAATATGTAAATGATAATAGCGATGAAAGAAAACTATACTTTAAAAAAGTTGGAACTGAACTCGAATTAAATAAGATTAAAAAAGATTTAGATTTATATAGAGTAGGTTTCGATCATTACCAATCAGAATTAGATTTATATAGAAGCGGATTAGTTGAAGAAACTTTAGAAGCTTTAAAAAAGAGTGGCTACACTTATGAATCTGAAGGAGCTTTATGGCTTAAAACTACTGATTTTAACGATGATAAAGATAGAGTTTTAATTAAAAGTGACGGAAGTTACACATACTTATTACCAGATATCGCATATCATAAAAATAAATTCGATAGAGGTTACACTCATTTAGTCAATTTATTTGGTGCAGATCACCATGGTTATATCGCTAGACTTAAAGCAGGTTTAAAAATATTAGGTTACGATGATACTAAATTAGATATCCAAATAATTCAAATTGTTAGACTTATGGAAAACGGAACCGAAGTCAAAATGAGCAAAAGAACAGGAAACGCCATCACAATTAAAGAATTATGCCAAGATGTAGGAGTAGATGTAGCAAGATATTTCTTTATCTCTAAGCCTATTGTATCCCACTTAGATTTCGATTTAAATTTAGCAAGAAAACATAGTAGTGAAAATCCTGTATATTATATTCAATATGCTTACGCTAGAACTTGCTCAGTATTAAAAAGAGTAGATGATAAAGTTATTAATAAAGAAGAATATACATTACTTAATAATGAGAAAGAAATCGAATTATTAAAAGAGATATCTTCATTTAAAGAATGCTTAATGGATGTATGTAAAAATAAAGAAGTTAATATTCTTTCTAACTACTGTTACCATTTAGCTGGTTTATTCCATAGTTACTATAACGATTCTAAATTTATTGATGAGAACAATAAAGAGTTAACTGAAGAAAGAATCGCTTTAGTAAAAGCTACGAGTATCGTACTTAAAAATGGTATGAAATTACTTGGAGTTGAAGCTAAAGAATCGATGTAAAAATATTTTTAAATTGACGAAGAAATTCGTCAATTTTTTTATTAAAAAATCACTTAAAAATTAATTCAGTAAATTATAAAAAAACTATTCAAAAAATGTTTAGAAATTAATTTAAAAATTTTTAATCGTTTTTTAAGTGAATTTTCGTATTAAATTT
>CAVEUC010000027.1:0-5302 GCA_963619035.1 Lachnospiraceae bacterium GAM79 | reverse complement strand
ATATAATTTTATTGTTTTTTTAATCAGTAAAAGCACTTTACTTTTACACTATGAGGGGAAGAAAAATGGGTAAAGAAAAAAACTACATTATTGACTTAAAAAACGTATCAAAAATCTACGATGATGATACGATTGCAGTCGACAACTTTAACTTCTACGTTCGTAAAGGAGAATTTGTCACTTTTCTTGGTCCTTCTGGATGTGGTAAATCTACTACATTAAGAATGATCGCTGGATTTGAATTTCCAACTAAAGGTGAAATTTTATTAAACGGAAAAGACATTTCAAATGTCCCACCTAATAAAAGACCCATCAACATGGTTTTTCAACGTTACGCTTTATTTCCACATTTAGATGTTTTTGAAAACGTCGCATTTGGATTAAGACTTAAAAGAATTCCTATCGAAAAGAAAGATAAAGAAGGGAATCCAATATTAAAAATCAATAAACAAAAGATTAAAGAAATTAAAAACGACATTAAAACATGTAAAAAGAATAAGCACTTATCTAAAGAAGAAAAAGAAGAAAAATTAGCTGATTTAAATTCTAAATTAGAATACGCTTTAACTCATAAAGAACCTACTTATAAATATAAAAAGTTATCTAACGAAGAAATATCTAAAAGAGTTGCAAAAGCTTTAAAAATTGTCGATCTAGACTCATTAGAAGATAGAGACGTCACAACATTAAGCGGAGGTCAACAACAAAGAGTTGCTATCGCTAGAGCTATCGTAAACGAACCTAAAATTCTTTTATTAGATGAACCTTTAGGTGCACTCGATTTAAAAATGAGAAAAGATATGCAAATCGAATTAAAAGAAATGCATAATAAATTAGGTATCACATTTATTTACGTCACTCATGATCAAGAAGAAGCTTTAACGATGAGCGATACAATCGTCGTCATGAAAGATGGTGTTATTCAACAAATCGGTAAACCAAAAGAAATCTACGATGAACCTAAAAACGCTTTCGTCGCTGACTTTATTGGTGAATCAAATATTTATAACGCAACAATTATTAAAGATGGATTAGTTAGATTTTTAGATCATAACTTTAAATGCGTCGATAAATTCCCAGTAAATGAAAAAGTCGATGTTGTAGTTAGACCAGAAGACGTCATTTTTACAGCAGTTGAAAAAGGAATGATCAAAGGAAAAATCGTCACAAAAATCTTTAAAGGCGTCACTTATCAATACACCGTTATGGTTGGTAAAAACGAAGTTTTAGTTAAAGATACACGTGATTTTGCAGTTGATCAAGAAATCGGAATCGATATCGAAAAAGATTCAATTCACATCATGAATAAAGATTTCACAACAAATATTTATACAGATGCTTGGATCAATAAAGAAAATAAAGTAATGATTGATGATTTACCATTTGATTGCGATGTTACTCAACTTGTACCTGGTTCAACTTTAACTGAAGATGGATATGTATTAAGTAAAGATAAAAAACATAGATACGATTTCAACGATGCAGATGTCGTCGCCGAAGTTAATATCGAAAAAATTGATATTGTTGATGATCTTGAAAGTAGTGAGGCTCAAGCAATCGGTGAAATCGTCGATTCAGTTTATAAAGGAGATCACTATCAATTAATCGTTAGAACACCTAACGAAGAAGATTTCGTTTTAATTACACCATATACTTATAACTTAAACGATAAAGTCGGTGTTCATATTAAGAAAGAAGATATTAAACTTCGCCTTAAAAAAGAGGTAAGTTTATATGAAATTTAGGTTTCAAAGAAAATATCTTTGCATTCCATATTTTCTCTTTTTAATTCTTTTTGTAATTTTACCTATTTTCTTCATCATTTACTATGCTTTTACTGATGGAGATGGTAACTTTACTTGGAATGCTCTTGTTGACTTTTTTACTAATACAAATAAATTAAATGTTTTATTAATGTCTTTGATGTTTTCAATGTTAAATACATTTATTTGTTTATTATTAGGCTATCCAATCGCATATATTTTATCTAATTCAAAATTAAATAAAAATGCTACAATCGTTATGTTATTTGTCATGCCTATGTGGATTAATTTCGTTTTAAGAACTTGGGCTACTAGAGATGTTTTAAATTGGATTGGACTTGGTGGAGGAGATTATCCTTACTTAGCTACTATGATCGGTTTAGTTTATAACTATTTACCTTTCGTTATATTACCTTTATATAACGTCATGCTTAAATTAGATAAGCAACAAATCGAAGCTAGTTTAGATTTAGGATGTAATAGATTTCAAGTATTTACAAAATCTATCATTCCTCAATCGATTCCTGGAGTAATTAGTGCTGCGATGATGGTATTTATGCCTACAATGTCAAGCTATGTTATAAGCGACGTTTTAAGTGAAGGAAAAGTTGTCTTATTCGGTAACTCAATCTATCTTTCATTCAGTAATAACCAATGGAATGTCGGTTCATTCATTAGTTTATTTATGCTTTTATTAGTTGGAATTTCAATGTTAATCACACGTAATTTCACTGAGAAAGATTCTAAGGAGGAAGCATCAAAATGGTAAAGAAAGTATTATCAAAAACATATGTATATCTCATGCTTCTTTTAATGTATGTCCCAATTTTAGTACTTATCGTATTTAGTTTTACAAATAGTGATAACGTCGGTACATGGAATGGATTTACATTCGAATTATACCCAAGATTATTTAAAAATAAAGATATTATGATCGCAGTTGGTAATACGATTATAATCGCTATCATAAGCGCAGTTTGCTCAACAGTTTTAGGCACATTAGGAGCTATCGGAACTTATTACTGCAAGAAAAAAAGTAGAGCAGTAATCGAAAATATCACTCAAATCCCTGTTGTAAATAGTGAAATCGTCATCGCATTAAGCTTAACATTCACATTCGTATTTTTTGGAAGTTACGTATTTCATAAAGAATTATTCAGCTTCTGGACCTTATTGATCGGTCACATAATCCTTTCATTACCTTTTGTATATTTAAATGTTAAACCAAAATTAGTACAAATGGATCCAAGTTTATATGAAGCTGCAATCAATTTAGGATGTTCACCAAGACAAGCATTATCTAAAGTTATCATTCCTCAAATTAAACCAGGAATCATCTCCGGATTTATGCTTGCTATAACTTTATCTTTAGATGATTTTATCGTAACTGCATTCACTACTGGACCAGGTTTATTAAGCGGGGCTGGTAAAATAGAAACTATTTCCACATATATTCAATCTGTTATCAAAAAGAAAACTGTACCAAACGAATTAAGAGCATTAGCAACTTTAATATTCTTAGCAGTTGTTATCGCAACAATCTTAACTACAGTCTATCAAAAATATCAAAGACCAGAATATAGAATGAAATTTAAAAACGCAGAAATGGTCGCTAAAAAGAATTTTAGAATGACATTATTAGTTACTGTTATCTGTATTGTTTTAATTGCTTTAGTAGCAGTTATTGTAAGCATGCTTTAAGGAGGAAAACAAAATGAAAAAATATAAATTATTTTCTTTAATAGCTTTATCTTCAATGTTTTTAACTTCTTTAAGCGGATGTAATAGCTCTTCAGAATCTAGTGATATTTTATATTTAAAAGTATTAAACGCTGGAGATTACATCTATTTAAATAATCCAGATGATGGATATGATAATCCTGATTTAACAGAACAATATGTTACTTGGATTAATACTCCAAGCGTAAAAGAAAAATATTTCGGCAAGGATTTCAATAAAAGAATCGAAATAATCTACGATACTTATGATACTAACGAAACAATGTTTAACGAACTTAAAACAGGTAAATCAACATACGATTTAGTTTGTAGTAGCGATTACATGATTCAAAAATTAGCAAAAGCTAATATGGTTCAAAAAGTAGATAAGACAAAAGTTGAAAATTATACTGAAAATAGCAGCTCTTTTTTAACAGGAAACGATGGAAAACTCGCTCAAGTTTATATCGATCCAAATAACCATGAAATAGGCACATTAAACGATTATGCAATCGGATATATGTGGGGAACATTAGGTATTATGTATAATCCTACATATAGAAGAATCAAAAATAAAACTGTAGAAGAAGTTATCGAAGATTTCTCTCGTCCATCAGGTTGGAATACATTATGGGAATATCATGAAAATTACCAATCTTGTGCTTCTATTAAAGATTCAATGCGTGATAGTTACGCTATGGGATTAATCCATACATTCAGCGATGAATTTGAAAAATTATACAATGATTACGCAGGTAATTACGGAGAAGAATATAACGAATTACTATCTGAAATATTCAATAGAAACGACGATGAAACAATCGAAAAAGTACAACAATCGTTAATTGAATTAAAAGATTATATTTATGGTTTTGAAGTTGATACAGGTAAATCTGATATTGTCACTCAAAAAGTTGGAATCAACCTTTGTTGGAGTGGAGATGCAGTATATTCAATGGATACAGCAGAAGAAAATGGAGTAGAACTTTATTTTTCAATTCCTAGTTACTGCACTAATATTTGGTTTGATGCATTTTCAATTTTAAGTAACGTTACAGGCGATAAATTAAACGCTTCATATTCATTCTTAGATTTTATATCTCTTCCAGAAAGCGCTAGCCAAAACATGGAATATGTAGGATATACATCATTTATTGCAGGTGATAGCGTATTCGATACCGTTACAGATTGGTACGAAGCTAGAGATACCAATGAAGAAGGAGAATATATCGATACAGAAGGAACTGTACCTTACGACTTAACATATTTCTTTAAAAAAGATGAAGAAGATGATAATGACTATGTAATTTATGTAACAGAAGATCAATTAAATAGACAAATGAGAGCTCAATATCCTTTAGAAAGCGATTTACCTCATTTAGCTATCATGCAAGATTTCGGTGAAGCTCAAAATGGTAAAATAGTATCCATGTGGGAAAAAGTAAAAGTAAATCCACTTCCAACTTGGGTAATCGTTATCGTTATCGCTGGATTTGTCGGCTTATTATCTTTCTTAGGAAGCTACCAATTAATTAAGAAAGCAAAAGTTAAAAAGAGAAAGAAATTAAGAGAAAAATAATCGTTTATAAGGGTGTTTAGAAACACCCTTTTATTTTATGCATAATATTAATATTTTTACAAAAAAACATATGAAAAACTTACTATTTTGAGATAAAACACACTCTTTTTTCTTCCTGATATAAGAACATTTTTTTCAACACTTAAAACTCTTCCAACTTCGTAAAAATTCAGTTTATCATGTTTTTACTAAACGATTTCGACTCATACTTCAAAACAAAAGAAATTCATTACTTAATAAA
>CAVEUC010000026.1:0-6446 GCA_963619035.1 Lachnospiraceae bacterium GAM79 | reverse complement strand
TTGCTGCAATCTCAATATTTTCATAAATTGTAAGTTCATCAAACAGATTATAATTTTGAAAAAGAATACCAATATTATTTCTATAAAATTCTTCTTTCTCTTTACTTCTTAATTTATTAATCTTAACACCATTTATTACTACTTCACCTTTATCAAAAGATATGATGCCTTCCAAAATATTTAATAAAGTAGTCTTACCACTTCCAGATTTTCCATATAAAAAATATAATCCACTATCCGGTAAAGAAAAATTTACATTGTTTAAAACTAAAATATCATTACTTTTTGAAATATTAAAAGATTTATACAAACTACGGACTTCAATCATATTCACTATTCAAGACGTTCAAAATAGTAAATTTTTACCATGATAAATTTAATTTAATAATTTTATATACTATTCTATTTAAATTCTTTAAAATATAAACATATGAAAATTTTAAAGAATTGTTTAAACGATTGTAAAACCATAGTATTCTTTGATTTTGAAGGTACTCAACACTCTCAAGAAATTATAGCTATTGGAGCAATAAAAGTAGATATTGACGCTAAACTTCAAGTAATTAAAAAATACAATCCTTTCAAAGTTTATGTAAAAGCAAAAGACTCAGTTGGACCAATTGTTGAAACTTTAACAGGAATAAACGATAAATTTTTAAAAGAAAATGGCGTCTTGTTTAATGAAGCTATGAAATTATTTAAAAGTTATATCGGAAATCCATCAAAGTATATTAAATTTATGAGCTATGGTAATTTTGATATGCGATTATTACATCAAACAGCAGCCCTTAACAATTTAAACGATACCCCTTTTATTAGAAAAATATATGAAAATTATATCGATTTCTCTAATATTTTTTCAAGGTATGTAAAATCTGAAAGAGGAGAAATTTTATCTCTTTTAGATGCTTTAAGGGTTTTAAAAATAACTCCAAAAGAAAATAGTCACGACCCTGAAGTTGATGCAATAAACTTGATGTACCTTTATATTGGATTTTTAAAAAATAAAAAAATAATCAAGGAAGAATACATTAAAATATTAAAGAAATATTCTCATTATCCTGATCCAATCAATAAAAGTATGAGTAAGCTTTTTAAAGAAGGAAGTATAACTTACGAAGATTTTTTAAAATTTGTTGAAGAAGATTTATGAAGATAAATTATCCATTTAAAATAGATAAAGAAATTGATAAAAATAATAACCAACTCAGTTATATAAATAAAAATAAAGGACTATTTTTAGAAGACCTAATAAATATTTCGAATAAAATTTACCGAGAGAAAAATATAGCGTTAATTTATAAAAAGCCTACACCAATTCAAATTGTAAGTATGGATAAACATAAAAATCAAATAACAAAAGCCTACTTTTTAGAAAAATCCACTACTGATTATAACGGAATCTATAAAGGAAAATATATAGATTTTGAAGCTAAAGAATGTTCTTCTTCAACTAGTTTTCCAATTAAAAATATTAAAGATTTTCAATTAAATCATTTAAAAATTGTAAAAGAAATGGGCGGTATTGCATTCATTATTTTTTACTTTAAAAAACTCGATTTATACTTTTTAGTTTTTATTGAAGATATTTTAAATTTTATAAAAAATAATAAGAGAAATTCCTTACCACTATCTTTTTTTAATATTTTTGGAAGTAAAATAAATCCATCTATCACAATTCCACTCGATTATTTAAAATGTTTAAATATCTAGTAAATTTAGTGCTATTATAAATATTTTTTATTAATTATTAGCATTTTATTGCTTTAATATTCAAATTTTTATTATATAAATAATAAACCATTATTTGCTTATCAATTAATTTTATATCTTTTTATTTGCTTTTTACTTTAATTTAGTTCAATAAATGAGTATTATATATATCGGTTTAAATTAAATTTAAATTTATTTGAGAGGTAAAGAAAAAAATGAAAATTGAAAACAACGCATGGGAAGGCTTTAAAGGCCGTCAATGGAAAAGCGATGTAAACGTTCGTGATTTCATTCAAAGTAACTACGAACCTTACGAAGGAGATAGCTCATTCCTTGAAGAACCAACCGAAGCTACTAACAAACTTTGGGCTGAACTTCAAAAACTTCAAAAAGAAGCAAGAGCTAAAGGCGGTGTTCTTGATATGGATACAGATATCGTATCTTCAATTACAAGTCACGCACCTGGATATATCAACCCAGAACTTAAAGATTTAGAAAAAGTTGTCGGTCTTCAAACTGATAAACCATTAAAGAGAGCATTTATGCCTTATGGTGGTATCAAAATGGCTGAACAAGCTTTAACTACACACGGATACACATTAAATCCTGAACTTCACAAGATTTTTACTGAATATCATAAAACTCACAACGAAGGTGTTTTTGATGCTTATACTCCAGAAATGATGAAATGCCGTCATAACAAGATTCTTACTGGACTTCCAGATACTTACGGAAGAGGAAGAATTGTTGGTGATTATAGAAGAGTTGCTTTATACGGTATCGATAACTTAATCGAAGAAAAACAAAAAGACCTCGCAAATTGTGGCGATGGCACAATGATCGACGATACAATTCGTTTAAGAGAAGAAATTTCAATGCAAATTAAAGCTCTTAAACAAATGAAAGTTATGGCTCAATCTTATGGCTATGATATTTCAAAACCTGCAACAAATGCTAAAGAAGCTGTTCAATGGTTATACTTTGGTTATCTTGCTGCTATTAAGAGCCAAAACGGTGCTGCTATGTCAGTTGGTAGAATTTCTACTTTCCTTGATATTTACATCAACCGTGATCTTAAAAATGGAACATTAACTGAAAAAGAAGCTCAAGAACTTATTGACCACTTAGTCATGAAGTTCCGTATGGTTAAATTTGCACGTATCCCTTCATATGACCAATTATTCTCTGGCGATCCAGTATGGGCAACACTTGAAGTTGCTGGTATGGGACAAGATGGAAGAGATATGGTCACTAAAAACGACTTCCGTTTCTTACATACATTAGAAAATATGGGACCTGCACCAGAACCAAACTTAACAGTTTTATGGTCACCAAGATTAAGTAAAAACTTCAAAAAATACGCTGCACACATCTCTATCACCACTTCTTCAATTCAATACGAAAATGATGATGTTATGAGACCAGTTTGGGGTGATGATTACTCAATTTGTTGCTGTGTTTCTGCAACTCAAACAGGTAAAGAAATGCAATTCTTTGGAGCTCGTGCTAACTTAGCAAAATGTTTACTTTACGCAATAAACGGCGGTGTTGATGAAATGTCTCACCAACAAGTCGGTCCTGCATATGAAAAAATTACTTCTGAAGTATTAAATTATGATGAAGTTGTCGCAAGTTACGACAGAATGATGGATTGGTTAGCTGGAATTTACGTTAACGTCCTTAACCTCATTCAATATATGCACGATAAATATTATTATGAAGCAGCTGAAATGGCTTTAATCGATACAAACGTTCGTAGAACATTCGCAACTGGTATCGCTGGATTTAGCCATGTTGTCGATTCATTATCAGCTATTAAATATGCTAAAGTCACTGCAGTTCGTGATGAAACAGGAATCACAACAGACTTCAAGATTGAAGGTGATTTCCCAAGATACGGAAATGATGATGATAGAGCTGATGAAATCGCAGTTGAATTACTTCATACATTCTTAAGAAAAATTCAAAAACATCACACATATCGTGATAGTGAACCTACAACTTCTATTCTTACAATTACTTCTAACGTAGTTTACGGAAAAGCTACAGGTACATTACCAGATGGAAGAAAAGCTGGACAACCATTAGCTCCAGGTGCTAACCCATCTTACGGAGCAGAAAATAACGGATTATTAGCTTCTCTCAACTCAGTTGCTAAACTTCCTTATGAATATGCACTCGATGGTATTTCAAATACTCAAACTATGAACCCAGATGCTTTAGGACATAGCGATCAAGAAAGAATCGATAACCTTTCACAAGTATTAGATGGTTACTTTGTACAAGGTGCTCACCATCTTAACGTTAACGTATTTGGAAAAGAAAAACTTCTTGATGCAATGGAACATCCAGAAAAACCAGAATACGCTAACTTCACAATCCGTGTTTCTGGATACGCAGTTAAATTTATTGATTTAACAAGAGAACAACAATTAGATGTTATCTCTCGTACATTCCACGATCATTTATAAACTTTAAATGGAAACAATAGGTTATTATCAATCTTTTGAAACATTTGCTTTAGTGGATGGACCTGGTGTAAGAAGTATAATCTTCTTAGCTGGATGTCCATTCCGCTGTTTATATTGTCATAATCCTGATACATGGGAATTTTCTAAAAAGAATCCGATAACACCTAAAGAAGCTTATGAAAAATTAATTCGTTATAAAACATATTGGAAAAATAACGGAGGAGTAACAATAAGCGGAGGCGAACCACTAGCACAACTCGACTTTGTTATTGAATTAGCTACTTTATTCCATAACGATGGAGTAAGCGTAGCAATCGATACTAGCGGAGCTACATTTAGAAACGAGAAAACATTTTTAGAAAAATTTGATAAATTATTATCTGTAACCGATTTATTTTTATTAGATATTAAATGTATCGATCCTGAACTACATAAAAAAATAACAGGTAAAGATAATAAAAATGTCCTTGAATTATTTAAGTACTTAGATGAAAAAAACTATCCTATTTGGGTAAGACATGTATTAGTTCCTAATCTTACTGATAATGATGAATTATTAGAAAAAACACATGATTTCCTATCTCAATTTAAAAATATTAAAAAAGTTGAGGTTCTTCCTTATCATAGTTTAGGTAAATTTAAATACGATTTATTAAAAGTAGATTATCCTTTAAAAGATACTCTTCCTCCATCTAATGAAAGAATTAAAAACGCAGAGACAATTCTTCACGTTAAAGATTATAAATAAACAAAAAAACAAACCATCGGCATAATCGCTGATGGTTTTTATTTTCTATTAAATTCTAATTTAAACTTTAAATCACTTGGGTAGTTGCACTTCTTCTTCCATCTAGCAACGAAAAACATAATTATAGAAATTATCATTCCAACACCCCAACCTAATGGCCAAGCAAAGAATATTCCTTCATATCCAAACATTTTTCCTAAAATAAACGCACCAATCACTCTGATAGCTAAATCAAAAGATGTTCCAAGAGTAAAACCAAGCATATCTGTTGATCCTTTTAAAATACCATCAATAGGTATTTTAATAGCTATAAAAACAAAAAACGGAACAACACATGTAATAAATAATTTTCCTGAATTAATTATTAAATCAACATTTGAATCATCTTTATTAGATACAAACAACTTTACCCAAAATTCATTAAATGGAAGTATTGTAACAATAGCGATTACACAAAATATACCACATAATAAAAATGTAGAATAGTATCCTTCAACAAGTCTATTATATTTATTAGCTCCAACATTTTGAGATACAAAATTACTTAATGCATTACATAAAACTGTAAATATATTTATAGCAATATAACAAATTTTATATGCTGCTGAGTATCCTCCAGCTACATAATTCCCTCCAATTGAAGTTAAAATTGTCGTAATTAAAACTCCACCAATCGAAATAAATAACCCTTGTAATATGCTAGGAATAGCAATTAAAACAATCTGTTTAAATATATCTTTATTAAACAATTCTACCTTTTCGCTTTCCATTTTCTTAATGCTTTTTAATAAAACTATCAAAGAAAGAATAGCAGCTATTCCTTCGGATATTACAGTACCTAATGCTAATCCTGCACTATTTAATTTAATGGGTTGTACAAATAATAAATCTAAGCCTACATTAAGCAATGTAGAAAATATTAAAAAATATAATGGGGTTTTAGAATTTCCAAAAGATTGAAACATATACATTGCATAGTTATAAATAAATAAGAATATGATTCCACCAATATAAATTAACATATATTGTAATGCTTCGTTAAAACAACCGTCACCTTCACTTGTATCTACCATCGCTTTTAATAAAGGATAAATAATCGCATATCCTAAAATAGTTACAAATAACCCTAATACTATTGTTCCAATTAAACCGATATTTGAAGCCTTTTTTAAAGATTTAAAGTCTTTTGCACCAAAAAATTTAGCACTTACAACTCCGCACCCTACTCCAAAACCAACTGCGATATCTAAAAATACAACTGTTATTGGATAAACTATTCCTACAGCATCAAAGCTATCTATAGAACTAATAAAATGCCCTGCAATAAAATTATCTGCTAAATTATATAGTTGTTGTAAAGTTACAGAAAGGACCATTGGAATAGAAAATAATAGTAATACTAAAAAAGAATTACCACTAGTCATATCTTTTGTTTTCATATATATAAACCTTCTTATAAATAATAAAAGTGTTTAATTTTGAACATTTTAAACACAATTAAAAATTATAGCACT
>CAVEUC010000025.1:0-11200 GCA_963619035.1 Lachnospiraceae bacterium GAM79 | reverse complement strand
CTCAACCCAGGTAGTAAAATACACTCACTGGGATGGTCTGCTCTATCCTCTTCTCAAGGTACCCGTTTTCGTCTTTTTCGAACACGATATGCCTATAGAATTGATCAAAATCAAGCATTTTGATTAATTTCGCTCCGTTTTTCGTTGTAGCAACACAATAGTCTCCACATGATAAGTTCTAGGGAACATATCAACAAATTCAATCTTTTTAATATCGTATAATTCTTTGAATATTTTTAAATCTCTCGCTAATGTAGCTACATCACAAGAAATATATATGATCTTTTTAGGTTTTTTAACCATTAAAGCATGTATAAATTTTGGATCTAATCCTTTTCTAGGTGGATCTACAAATACGCAATCAAATTTAGTTTTAATTATGAAGTTACTTGCATCATCACATATGAATTTAGCATTATTGATATTGTTGATTTTAGCATTGTTTTTAGCGTCTTCTATCGCTTCTTTTACAATTTCTACTCCAACTACATTCTTACAATATTTACTTGCTATAAGACCGATTGTACCAATTCCACAATATGCATCTAAAATTTCATCTTTAGAAGTTAATTCAGCATTTAATAGAGCTTTTGCATATAATTTTTCACATTGTTCATGATTGATTTGATAGAAAGATTTACTGGATATTTTAAATTTAACACCTAAAAGAGTATCGTAGATGAATCCTGGACCGAATAATGTTTCTTCGTAGTTTCCTAATATAACATTAGTTTGTCTATCGTTAACATTTAATACAACTGTAGTAATATTAGGGCATAATTTAACCAATTCTTTTACAAAATTATTTTTAGATTTAAAAGATTTATGTCTAGAGACGATAACTACCATCACTTCTTTACTAACTTTACCAACTCTTAAAAGAATGTGTCTAATTTCACCTTTATCTAAGTCTTCGTTATATGCATCTATTTTCATAGATTCCATTAAATATTTAATGTTTCTTAAAATATCTACATGTACTTTATCTTCTATTACGCATTCTTTAATAGGGACTATATCGTGGCTTTTAAATTTATAAAATCCATATACCAATCTATTTTGCTTATCGTATCCAAATGGTACTTGAATCTTGTTTCTATAATAATATGGTTCATCCATTCCTGTAATATCGATATGATTAAAGTTAAAACCACCGATTCTATTGATGATATTTTTACTAACTTCACTTTTATATTCTAATTCTTTTTTATAATCTAAATTTTGAAATGAGCATCCTCCGCAAGATGTTGCACATTTACATTTTGGTTCTATTCTATATTTAGATTTAGTGATTAATTTATGTATTTTTCCTACATCAAAATCTTTCTTTTTATAAAGAATTTCTATTTCTGCTTCTTCTCCGATTAATAAAGAAGGTACAAATGTTGTTTTACCATTGATTTTAACTACGCCTTGACCATCGTGAGTAAAATCAATACATTTTCCTACATAATATTCTTTTGTATTTTTCATAATTAAATCTTAACATCCTTTACAATTTGGTTTACACCTTTAAATCTGATCATAATATTTTTAAATGTGATGATTACTAGTAAAACTACTAAAGCACCTAAATAGAGCAATCCTCCATATAGAATAGTTCCTATAATTCCACCAATCCAAGCTGGATCAGTTCTACAAAATTCTTTTAATACTGGTAAATTGAATCCGTAAATCCATGAGAAATTCCATAAATTGAAACCTTCTACCCACTTATTAAAATTTAGACAATATGGTAATAATACATTTAGAAATTGACTAACTACCATAAATACCATACATATAATCCAAGGAACTCTAATTAATCTTATGGATTCTTTTACTTTTAAGCTTCCTAGATGATAATATCCAAATACTATCGCACCTAAATTCATCAATATGACGTGCCAAACTAGAGTATGAACTACTAATCCCCAATCGCCAAACCATATTCCATCTTGATTTTGAAATCCTCCTAAAACTAAATCTAATCCACCGAGTAATACTGCTATTCCACCGATGAATGCATATAAGCCAATAAACATTGAAACATCTTGTTTAGCTTTACCTTTTAAAAATGGAATTAACGGACATAAAAACATGTGCATTGAACACAATTGAAGAGGTAATACATTTAAATAGTAATGACCAAAGTTTTCTTGCCCTGGTAAATAATGAAACATTTTTGCATATGTTAGTTGTTTAAAACCTTCAAATAAAAGCAAAAATATACCTATACCAAACATTGTCCAATCATATAATTTTTGATTTTTTCTATGTTTATAAAATAGATAATAAATAAATGGAAAGATAATAAAACCAATCGTCATAATAGTTAAAACAGGTAAAGATGACGAAGATAATCTGTGTATTTCTTCACTTTCATAATAAAAAGGGAAAAAACCTGTATCGATTGGTTTTATTAACACCATTATTATTGAATACCTTTCATTAAATTAGCAACGTATTCAACTTCTTTTGCTACATCTAATCTTGGGAATAAGATTCCAGTTTTATTAACTTTCAATCCAGATAATATAGCTGGTTTATTAATGTTATTATAATCTTGATTTTCTTCGCTTACTCCTAAAGAGTCTAAAGCTTCTTTAGCTTTAGTGACTAATACTGGTTTTAATAAAATAGATGCAACAAAAATTGAGTAAGATAATAATGACATTACTTCTTTTAATTCTTCATCTCTATTTTCTTTTGCTAAAACCCATGGAGTAGTTAATTCGATATATTTATTTGCTTTATCGAGTGTAGCAAATAAGGAATTATAAGCTTCTGTAATATGTAAATCTTTCATCTTAGAATCAAAATCTACTATCATTTCCTTGATATTTTTATATAAATCAATTCCGTATTCATATTTTGGTTCTTTAAATTCAGGGATGATTCCTTCGTAGTATTTTAAAATCATTGAAACAGTTCTACTAACTAAATTTCCATAGTTATTAACTAAATCGACATTGATTCTTTCTATGAATTGTTCAGGAGTAAATGTTCCGTCTTGTCCAAAAATAACTTCTTTTACAAGATAGAATCTAACTGCATCAACACCATATTTTTCAATTAAAGGATATGGAGATACTACGTTTCCTTTAGATTTAGACATCTTTCCGTCTTTCATCATAATAAGTCCATGTACAAATACTTTATCTGGTAATCTTAAATTGAGTGCTGTTAAAAATTCTGGCCAGTAAATCGTATGGAATCTTGTAATATCAGCTCCGATAACATGGATGATTTCACTTGATTCATCTTGCCAAAAATTAGTGAATAATTTGTCATCACCACTTTTATAACCTAATGCACTTAAATAGTTACATAAAGCATCAAGCCAAACATATGCGACATGTTTTTCGTTTTCTTTAATTGGTACACCCCAAGAGAATGTTGTTCTACTAACACAAAGATCTTCTAATCCAGGTTTAATGAAAGTATTTAACATTTCGTTTTTTCTACTTATAGGATAAATAGCTCCATCTTTTGAAAAATATTCCATTAATTGAGGTAAATATTTTTGTGTTTTAAAGAAATATGCTTCTTCTTTTTCTCTTTTTACAGGTCTATGGCAATCTGGGCAAAGATGTTCTTCACCTACTTGAGTTTCTGTCCAAAAAGATTCACAAGGTTCGCAGTACCATCCTTCGTAATTTCCTAAATAAATATCGCCATTTTTTAAGAATTCACTAAAAACATCTTGAACAACGTGAATATGTCTTTCTTCGGTTGTTCTAATGAAATCATCGTTACTAATTTGCATTGCTTCCCATAAGCGTTTAAAAATAGCTACTTTATTATCGACATATTCTTGTGGTGTTTTACCTTCTTTTGTAGCGTTATTTTGAATTTTTTGACCGTGTTCATCTGTTCCGGTTAAAAAATATACTTCTTTATGTTTTTCTCTTTGATATCTGGCGAAAACATCACATAAGGTTGTGCAATATGCATGTCCGATATGTGGTTCTCCACTTGGATAATATATTGGTGTTGTTATATAAAATTTATTCTTTTCCATCTTTAAAACTCCTTATTTATAAACTTCGTAACTTAAAATTTTGTCGTGACTTTCTCCATCGATTTGTAAAGCAGTAGGTTTGTCAAATGTCACCTTAACATGTTTTCCTGTTAAAATTGTAACTTTTTTCTTATTTTTAACATGTTCCCCTTTAAATATTTTAGGGAATAACATCAAACCGCTTATTCTATTTAAATCGTGCCAAATACATACTGTAACTGTGTCACACATTCGATTTTGATCAGGAGCAACTTTCATTCCTCCGCCATAATATTTACCATTCATGGCTGAAGCGATAAATACATTTTTATAATCGTATACTTTTCCATCAACCTCTACATGAGCGTTAACTTTTTTATATTTATTAAGTACTAATTTAATTGCTAAAGTTGTGTAATTGATATTTTTTTTGCCTTCTTTTTTTAATCTATCGCTTTCTACACAAACTAAGCCATCAATTCCAAATCCAATTCCGTTTATAAATTTATATTTTTTATCGTTGATAATAACAGTTGGATTGTTAACTAAATAGGGATTTATTAAAATAAAGTTTTCTTTAAATGAATTGATATCTCTTAAAAAATCGTTACCATTTCCAAATTTATAGATGTAGATATTGTTTTTAAAGTTTGAGAAATCGTAATCATTTATAAGGTGATTTAATGTACCATCACCTCCACAAATTACAATATCATCATCTTCTTTTAATGAATCTAAAAATGTTTTTTTATCTTCTAATTTGATTACATCGATAACCTTTAATTCTTTTGAAGCATCTAATTCTTTTATTGTGTGTTTTAATTCTTTAGTAGTTAAAGCTTTTGTTGAAAGTGGATTATATAATAAATATCTCATAATTAAATGCTCCTTTTTAAATATTCTTCAATAGTGTCTTTACAATATTTAGCAATTTCTATAGTAGTCATATCCTTATACTTTGTATAAGGAACTACTTCTATTATATCATAATACACTTTATGTTTTTTAAGTAATAAATGTTCATTTACTTTATCTGTATATCTTAAAGCTGATAAAACTATAGGTTTTTGACTCTTTTTTGCCATAGAAAATGTTCCTGCTTTAAATTCATTTAAAGTATAATCTTCATTTTTTGTTCTTGTACCTTCAGGAAATACTCCAACTGAGGTTGATTCTAATGTTAAATAGTTAATAGAATCCTTAATAGCGTAATATTCTTGTTTTAAATTATCTCTATCGAGATTGATGTATCCACATCCATGAATCATTCTACCTACAAAAGGTATTTTAAAAAGAGATTTTTTAGCTATAAATATCAATTTAAAATCTTTTAAATATAAATCTATAATTAAAGAATCAATGTTTGATCTATGGTTAGAAACGATTAAATATGTTTCATCTTTATTTAATTTTTCTATACCATTAGCTTCAACTTTTACACTAAATAAAGCTAATAGAAATCTACTATAAAATCTTAATAAATTTCTATAGTACCTACTTTGTTTTGTTCTTTTCTTTTTCTTTGATTCAAATATTGTTTCAAAAAAGAATAGTATGAAGAATAAAACTACTAATGCTATTAAAAAAGAGATGGTAAATCCTATAGTTATTAGTATTTGATAGTACCAAGAAAAGTTATTAAAACAAAAGAAATCGATCAAAAATCCGAATATAATTGATAATATTAAAATGATAATTTTAAGCATATTTAATTAAATTTAATATTAGAATCAAATGTTTTTTGATTGTTAAATTTACTGTTTATAAAAGCTTCAGAATATGTGGAGATAGAGAAATTATCACCTTTAGTAAATAAAGATTTATCGTCACTAGAAACAATCTTTTCAGTTGTAGTTGAAACAAATGGATTAGTGTAATTTGAATATCTTCCACTCTTATCTATTAACATAATTTCATTATAATAATTGCTATAGTGAAAATTTGAAAATTTAACATTGAGATTTCTTAATTCAGCATATATTTTCTCTTCATTTTCACCATTACTTCCACTTCCTGTATTTGTAGAGAATCTTCTCAAAAAATATAATCCTGTTGATAAATCTTCATCAGAAAGGTAAGTTGCAGTATATCCGCTTTTTGAAGTTTCTATTGCTATTAATCTAGCATCGACATGATAAACTCTAAATCCGCTAGATTGATATCCTTGATAGCCGTTAGCGTATTTAACTTCAGAATCAACTTTATTTAATCCAGTAGGAGAATAATATTCTACAAGCATATATTCATCAAATGGATTGAAATAATATTTATTATTAGCTTTAGTTATTGAACATTCGTTATATGGAATAATGAAGAAATTGTTTTTATCGTTTGTTGTGGATAATACGATTGAACAATCACCTGTAACAATGTATGGTTTTACCCATCCTAATAACATTTTTGAATAATAATTGTGGTCGATAATATTAGCATCCATCATATCGACTCCTCCTAATGGAGATATTTTAGAATTGTAATCGTAATAATCGCTTAAACCTAACATGTGACCTGTTTCATGAATAAATGTATGAGCATCTACATAATTAACACCTTTTTCTAAAATAAAATCGTAGCTTGCCCATGCAAAACAATTAGTAACAGGATTAGTTACGGATGGCGTTTTTTTATTTTGGTCCCAGTATGTATAGGCCCAATAATTTGAATTTATTGAAATACCTTTACTTTTTGCAGTTATATAATCGTAATAGTTATAAACTAACCAAACTCCATCGATGTATCCGTCCTTATTTGCGTCATAATCACTAGTGTTAATATTAAGATAATTTATTGCATCGTTCATGATTTTAATGACTGCATCTTCACTATTAATACCAGAAAGAGAACTAAAACCACTTTTTGAAACATCGTACCAATCGGTTACCGTTCCTGTAATATTTAATTGATTATAAGAACTTTTTTGATAGAAAGAACTTACACTTTCAAAATATAAATTAGAACCAGAACCAAAGAAAGTTTCGTTGATATTTGATTTAACTGTACTTGTTGCTGGATATGGCTTACTAATTGGTAAAATTGATGATAAATCAATAGGAATTACTAATAATTTTGCATCTCCAGTAGATGGTAAATATTTAACATTATAGATAGAATTTTCTTCATAATCTTTCATTGTAAGTTTATATTCATAATCATCCGGTTTAATTACATTTTCTGTAGCTGAAAATGTTTCACCTGAAGTAACTTCAACAGTCGCCCCACCATCTAAAATAAATTCTTTTCTATAAATGAAATCAAAAATAGAGCAACTTGATAAAGATGCTAAACCTAAAAATATAGCTAAAACGCTTACTATTTTTTTAATTTTCATAGACTACCTATCTTTATAAAAACTTACAATATCGTTATATACAGTCATCTTATCTTTTTCATTTAAGATTTCGTGTTTCATATGGTTATAGATTTTTAATTTTACATTTAAACCATTTTTTGAATATAAGTTATATAAGTTTTGTAATCCTTTTCCATTATTTCCTACTGGATCACTATCACCACCGATAATGAAGATTTTTAAATCTTTAGAGATGCCTTTAACGTTTTTAGTTTTTTGAATTGTAGATAAACCTTTCATGAATTCTTTAAAGAATCCGTTTGAACATTTAAAACCACTAAGTGGATCAGCATCATAAGTTTTAACATTTTCTTCATCAAAAGATATCCAAGCATTTTGACTAGGTGCTCCTTTAGCAGTTTTTTCATAAGCTCCGATTGAAAGATTATGTAACATTTTTGCATCTTGGTCCTTATTCTTTTTAGTTACAACCATTGAAGAAATGACTTTACCAAATTTAACTAAAGGATTTCTTCCGTTTGTTCCACATAAAACTACACGCTTGATATTTTTAGAATATTTTTCGATATATCCTTGAGTTACAAAACTTCCCATAGAATGTGAAAAAATATTAACATCAACGTGATATTCTTCTTTTAATTTTAAGATGAAATCATTGAATATTTCGATTTCTTTAGTGAAGTAGTCTTCGATTGGTCTACCTAATTCTCCATTTTCTCCTTGTCCAAAATGGTCTAAACAATACACTGAATAACCATGTCTATTCAAAAAAGTAGCAAAATGATCATATCTTGCACTATGTTCAGCCATACCTGTAACGATGAGGATAATCTCTTTAGGATTTGCTATTTCCCATTTATGTCCTTTTAATACATTTTCATATCTTGTTTTATATTCTAATTGTTCCATTTGTGACTCCTTTCACAATTAAATTATTTATAATTTAAAAACTAATTAAATTATAACTAAAAAATTATATTTTATAAAATATAAAAACAAAGAAAGATATGTTAATCAACTTTTTAATGCTAATAGTTAATTATTTTAAAATAAAGATTATTGTTTTTAAAATTCTTAAATTTATTAAAATTTTTAAATAAAAAAAGGCTTGATAAGAACATCAAACCAAATTTTTTATAATGGCGGAGTAAGAGAGACTCGAACTCTCGCGCCAGTTACCCGACCTACTTCCTTAGCAGGGAAGCCCCTTCACCACTTGGGTATTACTCCGTGATTGCTAAATAAATATAACACAAGTTTAAATAAAACTCCAATATAAAATATTAATAAATGAAGCAAAATTGTATAAATTGGACTATTTATTGGATTTGATTTAAAATATATTCATCTTATTTAAGGAATTTTATTGATGAAAGTTTGTTTATATACATTTACTGGTACAGGAAACACAAAAATTTGTGGTAATTTTATAAAAAAATATTTTGAAGAATATAATGTAGAAGTTGATCATTATGTTTTTAATTCAGGTAATTTAAATCATCCTAATCCTAATGATTATGATTTAATAGGTATTGGATATCCAATACATGCTTTTAATGTTCCAGAAGTATTTGTAGAATTTTTAAAAAAACTTGAAAGTGTAGATAATAAGAAATTATTTATTTATAAAGTAAGTGGGGAGCCATTTCATTTTAATGATTCTTCTAGTTATCATATTTATAGATATTTGAAGAAAAAAGGATATGAATTGATATTAGAAAAACATTTTATAATGCCTTATAACATCATGTTTGATTATGATAATAGACTTAAAAAACAAATGTATTTATATTTAGATGCTTTATGTAAAATGACTGTTATTAGATTAATTAATGGTGAACATGATGATATATCATTTCCTTTTTCAAAAAGAGTACTTTCTTTTGTTGGAAGAATTGAATATTTAGCTCCTAAATTAAATTCTCCTTTTGTAAAAGTAGATGAGAAAAAGTGTATTAATTGCAATATGTGTATCAATAATTGTCCTACAAAAGCAATGTTTAGAAACGATAAAAATAAGATAAAAATTCATGCTTCTAAATGTGCGATGTGTATGAGATGTACTTTGAATTGTCCTACTAATGCTATTAATTATGGCTTTATGAACTCATGGAAAGTTAATGGAAAATTTGATTATAAGAAGTTAGCAAATAATAGTGAAATAGATCCATGTTTTGTTAACCAAAATACTAAAGGATATTTTAAAACTTTTAGAAAATATTTTAATGAACAAAATCGTTTGTTAGAAAAATATAATATCGAAATACCAGTTGAATATAGTGAGGAGAATAAGTTTAAAGATTAAATATGAAATCTTTTATTAATTTAATTTTTAAGTTATAATTTTTGATATGAAAATAATTTGTCCTAATTGTGGTAAAGTAATCGATTCTAAAAAAGGTGATCAAACATCTTATTGTAAACATTGTACATATAAATTTAACACTGTTGATGGTGAAAATTTATTAATTAAAAAATATAAATATTTACAAAATGATGCTAAGAAAAAGCTTTTTAATGAACTTAATTTTGAAGAATCATTTAAAGAATATAAAGAATGTTTAGAATATAAACCTAACGATATTGCTAGTATTTCTGGTATGTGTATGAATAAAATCATCTCTTCTACTTTTGATGATTTTAAATATTTAGAATGTAAAGATTTATTTGAACAATACGATATTGTTTTAGATAAAGAAAATACATTTTTATTACTTAATTTTCTTAAAGATTTGGTTAAATATGTTGGTACTTATTATAGAGAAGCTAATGGTAGATTGATTGAAAAAGGTATATTTTTAAATTTAGATTATTTAAAGTATTATGTTAAAAATAATGAGGATATCATATCGTTATTAGAATATTTTAAGGAAACTTTAACTCTTGTTGATGATGAAGAATTTAATGATTTTGTAAATGAAGTTGATGGTAATTTTAAAGAAAACTTTAGAAAGCAATACGAATTAGCTTATAAAATTAAAAACGAGACATTTAAAGTTAATGGGTTAGGTGTATATTCTTACGATTTAAATAAAGTTGAAGATTTTAGCGAGAAATTAGATGTTAAAGAAATTGATGATATGAGAATTTTTGTTCCAGATGAAAAATTCTTAAAATTAAGAAAAGTATCGTTAATTACAATTAGTGTATGTTTTGTTGTATTAATTGGTATTTTAATAGCAGGATTTATTACTAAAATAAATTGGGTTTACGCATTTATGGCAATTCCACTAGCAATAGGTGGAGTCATGTTTTATTTTTATTATAAGAGTACTAAATAAGATTATTTTCTTTTAAATAATTTAAAAATAAATTAATAGCATTATCTCTATGAGAAATGCTATTTTTTATAGATTCATCTAATTCTCCTAATGTTTTATCATATCCTTTAGGTATAAAAATAGGATCATAACCGAAACCATTTGTTCCTATTATTTTGTCATTAATAGTTCCGTACATATAGCCTTCAAAAGATAAAGGTTCTTCTTTTAAATTTAAAACACATATTGAACATGTATAAAAGGCAGGGGATTTAGCATAGTTTTTGATGATAAACTCATTAGTTTCTTTAACTCCACCATGAGAATCTTGAAATCTATGTGAATAAACTCCAGGCATATTGTTTCCCATTTTTTCAATAATTATTCCTGAATCATCGCTGATAATTATTTTGTTAGTAAGCTTTGAAATTGCTTGCGCTTTAATTAAAGCATTTTCTTTAAAAGTCTCACCATTCTCTTCTATTTCTACAAATATATTTTCATCTTTTAAAGATTTAATAGTTATATTATATGGTTTAAATATTTCTTGAAATTCTTTTACTTTATGTTCGTTTGTTGTTGCTAATATAAATTCTTTAATTTTCATGTTTTATATTATATTTTTATTAACACAATAAATAAATATAT
>CAVEUC010000024.1:0-23366 GCA_963619035.1 Lachnospiraceae bacterium GAM79 | reverse complement strand
TAATATTTCAAATATTAAATTATTTTAAAGCGTTACAAGCTTCAATTAAATAAGAAAAACATGTTGCTTGTTCGACTGTAACATTTGCATCGACATTTTCGTTGGATAATTTTCCTTGTCTGATGTTTTCAGCATATTTTTTCATTTTTCCTGTTGAATCTAATTCGAGTTGTTGTTCTGCGTTAAGCCAAACAGCAATATCTGTAGCCATACTTGCAGCAGTTGTTTGTCCAGCAGTTACAGCCTCAATATCTTCAGTTGTTCCTGTTGGATTGTCATGTCTATAGTTCATACCTCTAACAAGGCCTTTCATGAATTTTTTGAATGTTTCTTCATTATTAGCTAACCATTTTGTGTTAACTGCCCATGTTGATGGAGTGTAGTTTTCTGAGAAGTGTGTTGATGTTTTACAGACTGTTTTATATTTAGCTGTATCTTTTTCTAATGTTGATGAAACAGGAGCAAATGCGATACAGAAATCGTAATTTCCGCCTTGCATTGAAACTGCGACGTTTGTGTTTGTAGCGCTTTCAACTTTAACTTCGTTTTCAGCAGCATATGAAGGTAATCCAGCTGGGAGTTTAGTTGTTCCATCTGACCACCAAAGTTTTTTGCTATCTTCGAATGTTGCGTTAGCTCCATCGATAACTTTTGTTAAGAATTCTTTAGGTGTAGCAGATAAATCGCATAATACACTAGCACCTCTTAAAGCTTCACCGATTTCGTTTAATGTTGAATTGATAGTTAAATCTTTACCCTTACCAGTAGTGGTTGCGATTAAACGATCGTCATCAGTTAAGTTATCTAAAGCTGCCATTTTAATTTTTGGAGTATCTTTAGCAAAGTAATACCAAGCAACACCGCCACCCATGAATGATACATCAAGATCACCATTGACGACTTGTGTAGCTAATGCTGGTCCTGCACCAACAGTAACTTCAACTTTTACACCTTCAGCTTTAAAGAATCCTCTATTATATGCTGAATAACCTGCTCCAGCACCTAAGTTAGCATGTAAACCTACTCTAACGACAGGTAAATTTGAGTCGTCTGTTCCGTTACAGCTAACCATTGCACCTGCTGTTAATCCAACAGCACATGCTGCGACTAATAAATTAATTTTTTTCATTTTGTTCTCCTTTATTATATTTTAATTTATTTAACAAACTTGCGTTTGTATTGGCTTAATTAATGTCTTGAACTGCTAAGATACATCTTGTAAACAACATCCCAAATATAGTTTCTATATTCTTGGAATTTTGGTTCAAGTTTAGTAGCTTGAGTTCTTGGATATGGAAGATCGATATTGATGATTTCTTTAACTTGACCAGGTCTAGCACTCATAATAATTACTCTAGAAGCAAGTAATACACATTCATCAACATCGTGTGTAATAAAGAAACAAGTTTTTCTTTCTTTTTCCCAAGTTCTTAATAAATCTTCTTGTAATTGAGATCTAGTTTGAGCATCGAGAGCTCCGAATGGTTCATCAAGTAATAAAACTTCACTGTTTAATGCGTATCCTCTAGCGATAGCAACACGTTGTTTCATACCACCTGATAATTCTTTTGGATATTTATTTTCAAATCCGTTAAGTTGAACCATATCGATGTATTTTCTTGCGATAGCTTCTCTTTCAACTTTAGTGTATTTTGCCTTTTTCATTAATGGTACTTCGTTACCATTTTCATCTGTTGTCATGACTTGTTCAAATTCACCAGTTTCTTTATTCTTTTTAAGAACAGGAACCAAATGTTTGATGAATTTTGTAGAATACATAACATTCTTTTTAACAGTCAACCATGGGAATAAAGCGTATTGTTGGAAGATAACACCTCTATCTGGGCCAGGTCCAAGAATTGGCCTTCCATGAATTGTAGCTTCGCCTTCTGTAGGTTGTTCAAGACCTGCAATAATATTTAATAAGGTTGTTTTACCACATCCTGATGGACCAACAACACAAATAAATTCATTTTTCCTAATTTGGAGATCGACACCATTTAAAGCGATAACATCATCTCCATTTTCTACAGGATAAACTTTTCTAACGCCTTTTATATCGATTACAATATCATTTTCATTCATAATAATTACCTCTAAATTTTATTTCCATCTAGTAAGACGTTTTTCAACAAATAATAAGATTTTATCGAGTAAGATACCACAAATACCAAGAACGATAATACCCATAACACAGCTTGCCATATTTAAAGCACTACCTTGTGTATTGATAAATGAACCTAAACCTAATGTTGTACCAGTAAGTTCAGATGCAACAAGAGTAGTCATAGCAGCACCAATACCTAATCTCATAGCAGTTAAGATGAATGGGAATGAACTTGGAACGATAACTCCCATAAATAAGTTTCTATCTCTTGCACCGAATGTATAAGCAGCTTTTACTAAAGTTAAATCGACGTTTCTAACACCTTGATAAATTGTGACAGTCATTGTTAAGAAGCATGCCATCCAAATGATGAAGTATTTTGCTGATTCAGGATTTCCAGAAGCAAATGCAGCAACGACAATTGGAACGTAAGCGATTGGTGGAATACATCTTAAGAATTGAATAAATGGATCTAAGAATGCTCTAACAGGTTTATACCACGCCATAACGAATGCAACTGGAATTGATGTTACAATAGCAATTAAATAACCTATGAGAACACGTTGAAGAGACATTCCTAAATGTTCCCATAAATATGTGTTTTCTCTTCCGGCCATATCTATAAATCTTTGAAGAACTGTCCAAGGATCTGAAATCCAGCTTGTACCGTTCATTACATTAACTTTTATATAAGCGTAAAGCCACCATACAAAGATAACAAATATAACACCAGCTAAACCAACTAATGCAGTTTTCCATCCAGCCCACAATGTGAAATCTTTCATCTTTTTAGGGCCGCTAGTAGCAGCATCGTTGATAGGTTTTGATAAAGAAGAAACATCAACGCTTTCAATTTCAGCTTCTTTTTTATCGATTTGTTTTTGAATAAATTTAGGTTTTTCTAATTTTTTCATAAATTTATTTCTCTCCTTATTTTGCTAAGTCTTCAGGAATGCCAATTCTAGCATCCTTATGTTTTTGTAATAAAGAAGCAGGGAAATCTATTGAACAAGGGCCAAATGATGCTCTTCTTACAACTGATTTATGCCAATCTCTAAAACAATATAACCTAATTTTTTTACTGTTAAGGATTTGTTTTAATCCGATTGTAACACAATATTCTGGCATTAAGTAATATGCACCATTATATTCATCCATCGAATTAACAACACGTGTTTCTTGGGATATTTTTTGAACTCTAACAGTTGAGTTTATAAATTCTTCTTCAGTAATTTTTTCATTTTCGAATGGTGGTTCATTAAAAGCCATATGACCTGTAATACCAATTCCACCAAAACAGATATCGACGCCATTATGTTTTTCAATAACTGAATCGATTAAAGCAGCGTTATCTTTTGTAGGGAATATTCTTTGTGATTCATCCATTAATAATTCTTTGTTAATTTTATTATAACATTTTTCATACATAATATGTTTGAAAGATAGTGGATCATCACTAGATAATAATTCTTTATTTTCATCAAGATATTCATCCATATTTATAAATGTTACATTTTTTAAAGAAATGTTGTTTTTATTAACCATTTCTACAAAATATGGATATTGACCAACTGGACCTAATGGACAAATGAATAAGGTTTTCTTGTTGTTTTTGTTATTTTCAACAATGCAATCTACCATTTCTTGAGCCATAGCTTTGAATGTATCTTCTTTTGTAGGAAATACATCAATTGGTACATTTCCGTGTTTAATTTCTTCGCCCTTTATATATAAAAAATCTTTACTTAACATAAATTAGAACTCCTTAGAATCTTTCATGCATAAATGGACGCTTGGTCTTTTGAAAGTCATTGGAAGTACTAAGATATTTGGATTTTCACCAACATATTTTTTAGCATCTTTTATAGCTTCCATTACACTAGATCTTGTTTTCATACCCATTTCTCTAGCGGTTCCAGGTGCTTTAGCTCCAACGATATAAACTGCTTTACAATCTCTTTCTGCAATATGTGCACAAGAAGTCATTGAGAAGCAATGATATGGATGGAATGCATAATTGAATCTATACATATCAAAGTATTTTTGATCGTTCATTACTTTATAGTAATCTTCTATTTCAGGAAGTGTATTTCCATTTTGTTGGAAATATTCATAAACTGGTTTCATTGCAGGGAATTCTTCATCTCCGAAGTCGCCGTCGCATTGAGCTAAAGCGATGATTACAGGATTATCGCTCATAACTCTTTTAAGTCTAATGACTTGAGCGCTTATAGCTTGTTCAACTAAGATAGGGTTTCTTCCTTGTCTTGTACCGTATTGGAAGTCGTTTGGTAAACCAAAGACGATAATATCGTATTTTTTATCAGCCCATTTAACAAATGTTCTTTTATCTGCAATTTCCCATGTTAATGGTTCGATAAGTTTTGCATATCCAGCAAATACTGCGATTTGATGTGAGAAACTATCTAAAACAGCATCGACTGTAAAGAATTTTTTACCCATGCATTTTTCCATCCAATCACCGATTGCGTCGAATTTTTGTCTCATTAATGAGTGATATGAAACTGGTACAAAATCATCTCTATGCATGACACTTGGACAGTGGTGGGAAGAAATACATTCCCAGTTAGAAATACCAGTAGCACAGTGTTTATAACCGCCGCTATATCCTCCATAAGGGTTACCTTGTACGTGACCGATTAAGAAAGCGACATCAGCATCATAAACATATTTATTAATAACAACTTTAGCATTAAATTGAGGTTCATGTCCTAAATCTACTAAATGATCCCAATCTTCTGAGTCATGATTGATGATTTGTCCTTTTGGATAAAATCTATCAAAAATTTCATCACCTAATATTTTTCTAATTTCTTCTGGTTTATTTTTTCTATGTAAACCATTAGAACAAATAAGCATAATGTCTTTTTCTTCAACACCGTTACTTAAACATTCGTTGATGATAAGAGGTATTGCAGTTTTTCTGTGTGAATCTTCTTGGAAACCACCTTTAACTTTGTCAGGGAAAACAATAACAACTTTACTTCCTTTATGAACTTGTTTAGAGATTGGTTCGACTCCGATAGGATTTAAAATTGCATTTAAAGTTGCAGCTTTAACATCTTTTAATCCTTCAGGATCTTTTACAGTGACACCTATTTCAAAAACATCTACATTTTTATCAGGTAGAGTTACGTTTACTTGGCCATCACCATATTCTAATTTAATATCCATGTTTATAATCCTTTCTTATATGTATTTACGATTTCACTAAAATCTTCTAAGTTGAAACCGAAATCTTTTCCAAATCTTGTTAATGCAATTAAGCCTCCATCTAAACTATTGATAGAAGCGATCATCTTTGCATTTTCTACTTTAAGTCCGCCACCATAGACAACCTTAACGTTAACTAATGACTTAATATAATTTGCTATATCTTCTATATATTCTTTATCTGGTGGAGTTTTTCCAGGACCGATTGCCCAGACTGGTTCGTAAGCGATAGTGATATATTTTAAATCAACATCTTTTAAACCAACTTCAATTTGTTTTTTTAATACTTCGTATTTATTTTCTTGTTCTTCAGCTTTTTCTCCGATGCAATAAAGAACATTCATCTTTTCTTTTGTAGCCATCTTAATTTCTTGATTTAAGATAGTATTTATATCTCCGTTATTTCCGCCGAGCGACATTATGTAATTTAAATGCTTTCTTTCTTCACAATGTCCAATTAAACAATCCTTAACTCCGATTGAAGTCATTGATTTAGCTGTTCTAAATGTTGTGAAAGCACCGAAATTCTTTCCTAATTCAACATCTTCATAGTGGACGCCTTGGCATCCGATTCTAGTTTTGTTTGCTTCTTTAAGTGAAGGTAATAAGTTTGATTCTTGGAAATAAATAACAAAATTAAATCCAGTCAATTCTTCTATATACTTTGTAATTTGAGAAGCGTAACTTTCGTTTGCCCCTATGTTATTTACTCCTCCAATTGATTTTGGAATGTCAAATCTTTTTAAATTTAAATATATTGTTTTCATAATGTAAGCCCTTACATTTAGTAATTTAGCAGTTATTTAATCAAAACTCAATATATTAATTTCGAATTTTTTAGAAAAATTATATTTTTATTTTGAATGTAATATTTTAATGTTTCAAACGAAACTTTAAGTTTTAAATTTACTTTTTATAAAAATGAAACGAAATTGTATGAAAATTTATTACTTTCGTTTTGTTATTTAAAAATTTCGTTTTACATTTTGAAACGAAAGTATATAATTGAAAAAGAAGAGGTAAAATATGAATAAGAGGCAAAGTGCAATAGTTAATATTGTTAATTCTAGTAATAAAGTATCAGTAAATGCATTAGCAGAAGAGTTAAAAGTAAGTGAAGTCACAATAAGAAAAGATTTAAATTTATTATCTAATTATGGAGTTATTACAAGACAACATGGTTACGCTATGAAAAAGAATAGTGTAGATATTAGAAATAGATTATCCGTTAATTATGATATAAAAACTAAAATTGCAAAAAGAGCTGCTGAATTGATTGATTTTAATGAAACTGTATTGATTGGTAGTGGATCTACTTGTGCCTTACTTGCTGAAGAGATTGCTAGAACTAAACCTAATGTTACAATTATTACTCACTCTATATATATTGTTGAACATGCTTCTAAGCTTGGAAATAATAAAATTATTTTATTAGGTGGAGAATATCAAAACGATTCTCAAGTTATGGTTGGACCTTTAGTTAGACTTAATGTTAAACAATATTTCGTAGATAAAATATTTATCGGTACAGATGGTTTTGTTAAAAATATCGGTTTTATGGGAAGTGACAGTTTAAGAACTGAAGCAATTAAAAATATGGCTGAATCTGCAAGAAAAATTATAATGCTAACAGATTCGTCTAAATTTAATAAGATGGGTATTTTAGTTCAATTTTCTCAAAATAGTATTTCTAAATTAATTACTGATAAGTATATTAGTAGTGAATATTTTAATTTCTTTAAAGATAAAGGAATTAATTTAGAAATTGTCGATTAATTTAATAAAATAGTTATAGAAGAAGTATATTCTTTAGAATTGTTAGGGTCTAATTTTTCAATAAAGGCCCTTTTTTCAAGCTCTTTTTCGTTATTTAGATAAGAAGCGATTCCCCACCAAGGTTCGATGCATACAAAATTATTTGTTGAAGGATTTTGCCAAATAGCAATTAATGGAGCTTCAAATCTATAAATAAATCTATGTGTAATGGTTACTAACTTTAACTCTTTAGTATTGTTTTTAAAAACTAAAGTATCATATTTAGAAAATATTTCAGGTTCTAATTTAAACTTATTATATTCAAATTTTTGTTCATTTAAATCTATTAATCCGTCTTTTAAAAGTAGGATATCTTGATTGTTCTTTAAATCAATATAGCACTTATTATTGGTTCTAATTCCTAAATGATTTCCGAGAGAATAATGCATTGTTTTAGTATCTAAATTAGTGATTTTAAAACTTAAAATATATTTGTCTTCATCCAAAATATATGTTATTTCGTATTTAAATTTATGTGGATAGTATTTTAAATCTTCATCAGTAGAATTATATGTTGCAACAATTTCATTTTCTTTTATCTTATTAAATTCTAATTTTTTATTTCTTATAAAACCATGTCTAGTAGGCATATTGTAGGTTTTATTATCTACTACAAATTCGTATTGTCCGATTAAAGGAAAAATCATAACGTCTTGAACTGGCCATCCTCCATCATTAATTTGATGAATTAATTCTTCATTATTTCTTTTATCAATTAAAGAACATAAAGAACCTCCAATATCATTAATTGTCATTTTGAAGTTTTTATTCTCAATAAATTCCATACATAATACCTCTTTGTTTCGTTCGAAATTATATTAAAATTTGCTAGTTTAATATTATTTTTTACATAATAAAGTATGATATAATAAATTTAAATTTTAAAGGAGAATTTATAATTATGATCTTTAAAAATATAGAAGTATTAACAGAAAATGGATATAAAAAAACAGATATAGAATTTAATAAAAAAATTAAAAAAGTATGTGATTTACCAAACGGAATTGGTGAAGATTACTCAAATTATTTATTGATTCCTGGATTGTTTGATGTTCATACCCATGGTGCAGCTGGTTATGATTTTAATAGTGCAAAAAGCTTAGAGGAAATGCAAAAAATATTAGATTTTTATGTATCTTGTGGTGTTACTAGCGTATTTCCAACTTTATTAACTGACACTGATGAAATTTATTTTTCTAAATTAGAGATGATTTATAAATTAAGTAAAACTAATCCTGTTATTAAGGGTATTCATATTGAAGGTCCTTTCTTAAGTAAAGAATATAAGGGGGCTCAACCTGAAAGTTGTTTACAACCTTTAAAAATTGAAAAGTTTAATGAATATCAAGAACACGCTCATGGATTGATTAAATATATTACAATATCTCCTGAATTGGAAGGATGTGAAAAATTTGTAAAAGAGTTAGTAAAACAGGGTGTTATTGTGTCTTTAGGACATTCTGGAGCTACTTTTGATGAAGCGACTGTTGCTATAAAAGCTGGAGCAAAAAACTTTACTCATGTAATGAATGCTATGGCTCCAATTCATCAACATAAACCTTCTATATTGGCAGCTGCTTGGTATTATGAAGATTGTTATAATGAATTGATTACTGATGGAGTGCATGTGCATCCAGAAATGGTTAAATTAATCGTTAAGATAAAAGGGTATGATAAAGTTGTAGGAATTACAGATTCTTTAATGTGTGCTGGTCTTCCTGATGGTAATTATTTTATTGGATTTACTCCAATTTATGTTAAAGGTAAAGATTGTAAAATTGTAGGAAGTGACGTAAGAGCTGGATCTACATTAAATGCACTAGAAGGATTTAAAAATATAAAAGAATTCTTAAATTGTAAAGATGAAGAGGCGATTAAAATTTGGAGTAGTAACGCTTCAAAATTAGTTGGAATGTATGATAAAGTTGGTTCGATTAGTGAAGGAAAGAATGCTGATTTTCTTATCTTAGATAAAGATTATAATTTAGTTGAAAGCTATATAAACGGAAAAAGAGTATATAAAAAAGGAGAATAACAAGTTATGAAAAATTTAATTATTGGTCATGGTGGAGCACCTACTTCTGTTATTAATGCTTCTTTAGCAGGAGCTATAAAAGAATTAAAAGAGAGGGGATTTGATGGTAAAATTTACGCTGCTAGATTTGGAAGCGCCGGTTTAATGAATGAAGATTTTATTGATTTAACTAATATTAGTGATAAAGATTTAGAATTATTAATCAATACTCCTGGAAGTGCAATTGGTACATCTCGTTTTCCTTTATATGAAAAAGAATATGAGAAAATAGTAGATATTTTAATTAAACACGATATTGGATATGTACTTTTTACTGGTGGTAATGGAAGTATGGATACAATAGGAAATATTTATAAACATGCTTTAAAAAGAAATTATAAAATCACATGTGTTGGAATTCCTAAAACTATCGATAATGATATTGCAATTACAGATCACGCTCCTGGATTTATAAGTTGTGCAAAATATATTATGCAAACTGTCTCAGATTGTGCACAAGACGTAAAAGGTTTACCAATTCACGTCTCTATTATTGAAGTGATGGGAAGAAATGCTGGCTGGTTAGCAGCTAGTAGTGCATTAGCTAGAAAAAACGAAAATGATGCACCTCACATAATTTTATTTCCTGAGGTTCCTTTCGATGAAGAAGAATTTTTAAAATTAGTTAAAGAAAAACATGAAAAATATGGTGGAGTAATCGTCGTGGCAAGCGAAGGTTTAAAAGATAAAAATGGTGTACCTGTTGTAAAACCTATTTTTAAAACTGATAGAGCAACATATTTTGGAGATGTTGGAAGTTATTTACAAACTTTAGTTATCTCTAAATTAGGTATAAAAGCAAGAAGTGAAAAACCTGGATTAATTTGTAGATGCTCCTCATCATTAGTTAGTGATATTGATATTCAAGAGGCTTTATTGATGGGAAAAACAGCTGCAAATGCCGCATTAAATGATATTAATGGAGTAATGGCAGGAATTAAAAGAATTTCATCAAATCCATATAAAATTGAACCTATTTTAATACCAATTGAGAAAGTTATGTTAACTGAAGCTTCTTTCCCTGAAAAATATATGAGTGAAGATAAACATGATGTAAGTAAAGAATTTATTGATTGGTTAAAACCTCTTGTAGGAGAACCTAAAGAAGTAATAACTTTCGTTGATAAAAAATAAAGACCTAGCAAATGCTAGGTCTTTTAATTATTATTTTTTTATTTATTTAATATAAGGAGCATCTCCAACTGATCCAAATTCTACTGAAGCGGTTAAGACGATTTCTTTAGCACCTTTTTTGATTAATGGGATGATTTCTTTTAATTCTTCATTAATACCTTTACCAGTTTGAAGTTCATTGATATATTCTTTTAAATAATATCTATATTCAAATGATTCTGGTTTTTCTTCTAATAAGTTATAAATTTTGCTTCCTTCTTTCTTTTCTGGATGGTTAGCAAAATATTCTTTAATATTTCTTGTTGTAGCTAATCTAATATCAGTATCGATATTGATTTTACTAATACCTGCTGGAATTACTTCTCTTAATTGATCAAGAGGGATTCCGTGTCCTTTAACAGCTCCACCTAATGCGTTAATTTCATTAACGATATATTGAGGAACCATACTTGAGCCATGACTTACTAAAGTTCCATCGATTGAAGCATGTAACATATTTTCCATACTTGCGATAACGATTTCTTTTCTTAAAACAACATTATCACCTTTTACAGCTCCGTGTTTTGTTCCATAACTTAAAGCTAATGAATCAACACCAGTTTTTCTAAAGAAATCAACAACTAACATAGGATCAGTATAAGTAGAATTTGATGCAAATACGTGGTCTTCAACACCAGCCAAAACACCTAATTCACCTTCTACACTAACATTATGTTTATGTGCGTAAGCAACTACCTTTTTAGTTAATTTAACATTTTCTTCGTATGATAAAGAGCTTCCATCGATCATAACACTATTAAATCCTGCATCGATTACAGCTTTACATGATTCATAACTTCTTCCGTGATCTAAATGAAGTGAAACTGGGATCATTGATTTAGCAGCTCTTTCTTTAACGAATTTAGCAATTCTTTTAGCTCCTAATTTCTTTTCTTCTAATGTACCGTTTAAGAAATCTACTCTTCCACCTATAAATGCTAATCCTGGTTCAGCAACTTGAATAATAGCAGCAGTTCTAATTTCTTCACAAGCTTCGATTATTGCTTCAGCTTGACATGGCATATTAACGTTAAAAGCACCGTGAGCGATTTTATGGTCACGTGCATAGCTTAAAATATTTTTTGTTGTAATATATGGCATAATTTTCTCCTTGATACTTATATAATATTAATTAAAATTTTAATATTCAAATAGATTAAATACTTTTTTTGATTCTTATTTGAAATAAAATATGTAAAGATTTTATTTAAAATTTATTTATGTTTCGAATGAAATTAAGTTATTTTAATCGTTTTAAATAATTGTTTACGTTTGTATAATGTTAATGAGGTAAATAAATTGAAGGATATTGGTAAAATTATCGAATTAATGAATAAAATTATCGATGAAAAAGGTGAAGTTGTTATTGTAATTGATGGTATGTCAGGAAGTGGAAAATCAACATTAGCTAAAGAAATAAATAATTATTTTAACGGAAATGTTATTCATCTTGATGATTATTTTTTACCACCAAATAAAAGAAATGAAGTAAGATTAAAAGAACCAGGTGGAAATGTAAATTATGAAAAATTTTACGAAGATATTGTTTTAAATATTAAAAAAGATTTAGTTAGCGAACCTTATTCGTGTTCTAATGGAACTTTTAAAGAAAAGAAAATTATTAAACATAATAAAGTTACAATAGTTGAAGGAAGCTATTCTTTACATCCTTACTTTAAAAAATACTACGATTTAGCAATTGTTTTAAAAATAAGTGATACTTTACAAGAAGAAAGATTAAGAAAAAGAGAAAAAGACAACTATATGAATTTTAAAAATAAGCGGATCCCTTTAGAGAACTATTATTTTTCAACATTTAATATTTTTTCTAAAGCTGATTTGCTTATTGAAACAAAATAAAAAGGATTGTTGATTTAACAATCCTTTATTAAGACTTTTTAAGATTATTGGCGACTGTTAAAGTCATTAAATCTTACATAATCAGCTACAAAAGTCATAAATCCATTTTCATTTCTGTTTGGTCTTACGTTTTTGGAGTTACGATTATGAAGTCTGTTATTTTCTTTACGTAATAAAGATCTCATTTTTATCACCTCCTATATTTCATGCTATTGGATTTTTTTAGCATGGTTTATTATTATGCTCCTATTTAAAAAAATAATCAAATTTATTTTTTATGAAAACGCTTTCATTAATTTCTCTAATTTAAAATAATAAATTTATTAAATCTCTTTGCTTATTGATTTATAATTAAAATATGGAAAATATTATTAATTATTTTGAAAAAAATAAAGATGTCACATTTACCAAAGAAGATTTTAATGAATTAGATGGGATGATTTTTGCTAGGTTTTCTTATATTAATTTTGAAAAATTTGTCAGTAAAAGAAAATATGGGAATATCAAATTCATCGATGTTATAAATAATATATTTTTAGAAGACGGATATGAGAAAAGATTTAGAAATAAAAGCGATTTAAAATTATTAGATTTAGTTAGATCATCTTTAAGATATAAAGATATATATCTAAGAAATTTTGTAGATATAAAATTAAAAGAAAATACTAAGCAATTCGCTGCAGTTACTTTCTTTAATAAAGATAAAAATAATAAGTTTTTAATAGTTTCTTTTAAAGGTACTGATGGTAGTGTTACTGGTTGGAAAGAAGATTTTAATATGGCTTATCTAGAGAAAATTCCTAGCCAAGAAGAGAGTTTTAAATATTTAGATAAGGCTTTAAATTTCACTAGATTTAAAAGAGTTTATGTTGTAGGACATTCTAAGGGTGGTAATTTAGCAATTTATTCTAGTTCGATGTTAAATAAGAAGAAAAGTAGCTTAATTAAATATATTTACGCGTATGATTCCCCTGGATTTAATAAAGAATTTTATTCTAATTCTAATTTTTATAGTATTAAAAATAAGATTAAATTCTATGCTCCAGTATGTTCGGTAATTGGAAGATTGTTAATTGGTAATTACGATGTAAATATAGTCGATTCAGCTAAGCAAGTTTTATATCAACATGATGTTTATAATTGGAAAATAGAAGGGAAATCACTAGTTAAATTAGAAAAATTTAATTTTTTATCTAATAAAATTGAAGCTTTAGTAACTGATAGGATGAATTCTTTAAACGGAGAAGAAAAGAAAGAATTTGTAGAAGAATTATTTAAGATTGTAGAAAATTTTTCAAAAGATGATGTAATAATGATGGATAAAGGTATTACTAATTTCTTTTTAAAAATTAAAAAGGTTGTAAAAGATAGCGATGAAAAAACAAAGAATATATTTGATAAATTATTTAAAAATAAAAGTAAAAATAAAGATGTTAAACAGATAGAAAAAGTTGATTTCGAAGTTTTGGATGAAGAAGAATTTTATAAAGAAGATGAAAATGATTATAAAAAGTTAACACATAAATAGTTAATATTAAGGAGTTAAAGAATATGAAAAAGAGCGAAGTTTTAAAAATTATTAGTGATGAATCATTAACTTATTCTCAACAAGTATTAGCGTTAGCAAGACTTGCTGAAAGTAAAGATAAAACATTAAAAAGAGATAAAGAATGGATACAAGCTTTAAAAGAAGGAAAGGTTTGTGATTTAAATGAAGGATATGCTCCTTATAGACCTAGATATATTCTTCCTGATTATAAAATTTTAATGGATAAAGGTTGTAAATTTTTAGAATTAGAAAAACCAAAAACTTTATTAGAAACAATTAATAATCTTTTAATTTTTTATAAACATATTCCTTCAATTACTTCGTATCCCGTATATTTAGGAAACTTTACTGAAATTTTTGCTCCTTTTGAAAAAGATGCAGATAAAAAAGAAACAGAAGAAGTTTTAAGATTGTTTTTAAAACATATCGATAAAACATTATGTGATTCTTTTGTGCATGCTAATATTGGTCCTAAAGATAGTAAGATTACTAGAATTATTTTAAAATTAACTAAAGAAATGCAATTAGCTGTGCCTAATATAACTTTATTATATGAAGAAGGTGTTACAAGCGATGATTTTGCTTTAGCTTGTATTGATGCAATGTTAAAAACCTCTAAGCCATCTTTTGCAAATCATATGATGTATTCAAAAGAACATAAAAATAATGAATATGCTATTGCAAGCTGTTATAACGCGTTAAATGTTAAAGGAGGTGGTTATACTCTTCCTAGATTAAGACTTTACGAAATAAGTAAAGAAGCTAAAAATATTGATGACTTTTTTGAAGTGGTATTACCAAAATATGTTAATTTAATTTTAAGAAATATTGATCAAAGAATTAAATTTATTGTAGAAAAATCATCTTTCTTTAAATCTAATTTCTTAGTAAAAGAAGGCTTTGTTGAAAGAGAAAATTTCACTGGTATGGTCGGAGTTGTTGGAGTTGCTGAATGTGTCAATAATTTACTTAAAATAGACGATAAATCACTAGGTTTTGGGCATAATGAAGAAGCTAATAAACTTGCAGAAAAGGTATTAGAAACTATTGAAAATATTGTTAATTCCCATAAAGGATTATATTGTTCAGGATGTGATAATAAGTATCAAATGCATGCTCAAGTTGGTATTGATAGTGATGGATTGGATGATGCTCCAGGTTGTAGAGTTCCTGTTGGTTATGAACCTGAATTATTCGAACATATTTCTTTAGAAAGTAAATTACATAAATATTTTCCTTGTGGTGTTGGAGATATTTTTAAATTAGATCAAACTTGGGATAATTCTAAAGATGCTATTTTAGATATTATTAAAGGTGCATTTAATAGTGGAATGAGATATTTTACAGCTTATAGTGCTGATAATGATGTTGTTAGAGTAACTGGTTATTTAGTTAAAAAGAGTGAAATTGATAAATTAAATAATGGTCAACAATCTATAAATAATTGCACAATATTTGGAAAAGGCGCTAAAGAAAAGGGACACGCTTTAGATAGAAAGATATATGGAAAAGGCTCTAATAAATAAAATTATTAATTTTTCTAATGTTGATGGTCCTGGAAATAGATTAGTAATATTCTTTCAAGGTTGTCCTTTTAAATGCTTATATTGCCATAATCCTGAAACTATTAATTTATGTTTAAATTGTGGAGAATGTGTAAAATATTGTCCTAAGAAAGCTTTAAAAATTATTGATAAAAAAGTGATTTGGGATGATAAATCATGCGTTAATTGCGATACATGCATAAAAGTTTGTAAACACTTGTCTTCCCCTAAAGTTAAATATTATTCTGTTGAAGAATTAGTAAAACATATAAAAAAAGTAAGACCTTTTATTAGAGGAATAACAGTTAGTGGAGGAGAATGTACTAATTATAAAGATTTTATTTTAGAATTATTTAAAGAAGTTAAGAAGCTTGGTTTAACTTGCTTATTGGATTCTAATGGATGCTATGAATATAAAAATATGCAGGATTTAATAGAGATTTCTGATGGAGTAATGTTAGATGTTAAAAGTTATAATAATGAATTTCATAAAGAAATAATTGGAAAATCTAACGAAGTAGTAATCAGTAATATGAATTATTTATTAAGTAAAAATAAATTAGAAGAAGTGAGAACGGTTATTTTACCCAATGAAGATGATAATAATTATTTTACAGTTGATAATGTAAGCAAGATTATTAAAGATAAGACTAGATATAAATTAATTAAATATAGATATTTTGGTGTAAGAAAAGAAGGTGTTGATAGATTTGGTAAAGTTGTAGTTAATGATGATTATATTGAAAAATATAAGGAATTAGCTATTAAAAACGGATGTAATGATGTTGTTATAAGGTAAAAATATGGAAAAAAAGATAAATAAAACTAACGCTATGCGTTTATTAGATGAAAAGAAAATTGTATATGAAATAGTTGACTATACTGATAAAAATTACACTAACGGAGTTGAGATTGCTAACTATTTAAACGAAGATCCTTCTATAGTTTTTAAGACTTTAGTAACAGTAGGAAAAAGTCATAACCATTATGTTTTTTGTATTCCAGTAGATAAAGAGTTAGATTTAAAAAAAGCTGCTAAAAGTGTTGAAGAAAAAAATATAGAAATGGTTAAATCTAAAGAATTATTAGGATTAACTGGTTATATTCATGGAGGATGTTCTCCAGTTGGAATGAAGAAGTTTTTTAAAACAACATTTGATATTTCTTTATTAGATAAAGAATATATTTATTTTAGTGGTGGTAAAATCGGCTACCAAATTAAAATAAAGGTAGAAGATATTGAAAAGGTTATAAGTTATCAAATTTTTGAACTTGTATAAAATACATATTAAAGTTTTGTATTTTGTGTTTAAAAAAATATTTATTGAGAGTATAATACAAAACAATGGAGGAAATGAATTATGGCAAAGAAATTCTTTAGTTTACCTAAATGGTTACAAATCGTTTTATTAATTATCCCTTTTGTTGGATGGATTTGTGAACTTATTGTTAGATGGAGTGCAGTATTTGAAAAGAAAACTGTATTAAATCTTGTAGCTGCTCTTCTTTACACATTTGTTGGATGGGGCTGGATTTTAGAAGTTATCGATATCATTTGGATTTTAGTATTCGATCACTTATTCCTTACAAAGGCTTAATAATAGGACCACTTGTTAGTGGCCTTTTTTATAACTATTTTTTAGGAGATATTTATGTTACATGTAGTAGATCATCCATTAATAAAGATGAAATTAAATAAAATGAGAGATGAAAAAACAAATTCTAAAGATTTTAGAACATTATTAGATGAAATCTCTTCATTAATGACTTTTGAAGTTTTTAAAGATATTGAATTAGAAGCTTCAGGAAGAAAGATTAAAACTCCAACTGGGTGTGAAATCGATAAATTAAAATTAAAAAATAATATTGTTATCGTACCAATTTTAAGAGCTGGTATCGGAATGAGCAATGGTGTTGTTAATATGTTACCTACAGCTAAAATTGGTCATATAGGTTTATATAGAGATGAAAAAACCTTAAAACCAGTTGAATATTTCTGCAAGATGCCTAATGTTGAAAATCCACTTGTATTAGTTTGCGATCCAATGTTAGCAACTGGTGGTAGTGCAATCGATGCAATTACAATGCTTAAAAAGAGAGGATTTACTAATATTAGATTATTGTGTTTAGTAGGTGCTCCTGAAGGCGTAAAAGCATTAGAAAAAGCACATAGTGATGTTGATTTATATTTAGCTTCACTTGATGAAAAACTTAATGAAAATGGCTATATTCTTCCAGGCTTAGGAGATGCTGGAGATAGAATATTTGGAACTTTATAATATACCTACTCTTTTATAAAGTTCATCAACATTTTTATGATAAAAATCTAAATTTTTAAAATTTTCAATATCATCATTAGAGAATAAAGAAGAAATTTCTTTATTCTTTTTTATTAAATTGAAAAAGTCTTGATTAGTTTCGTAAGCTTCATTTGCTATTGGCTGGATTAAATCGTATGCAGATTCCCTGCTATATCCCTTATTGATTAATTCTGTTAATATTCTTTGAGAATATATAATATTATTGGTTAATGATATGTTTTTAAGCATATTTTGAGGGTAAACAATCAAAGAATCGATAATATTAGTCATTCTTTTTAACATATAATCTAATAAAGTTATTGCGTCGTTTAAAGCGACTCTTTCAACAGATGAATGAGAAATATCTCTTTCATGATATAAAGCCATATCTTCAAAAATAGGAATCATATATCCTCTCATCATACGAGCACACCCACAAATATTTTCGCTTCCTATTGGATTGTGCTTATGTGGCATAGCAGAACTTCCTTTTTGATTTTTACTAAAATATTCGCTTACTTCATGGATTTCTGTTCTTTGCAAATTTCTTATTTCAGTAGCTATTTTTTCAAGTAATCCAGAAATTAAATTTAAACAAGAAATGTAATAAGCATGGCGATCTCTTTGAAGTACTTGAGTAGAAATATTAACATTATTTAAATTTAACTTATTTAAAATATAATCTTGAGCTTCTAAAGGAAGGTAGACGCTAGTTCCAACAGCTCCGCTAATTTTTCCTACTTCGATATCTTTTCTTGCAGTATTAAATCTTTCGATATCTCTATTTAATTCATCAAAATATAATGCCCATTTTAAACCAAAAAAAGTTATATCAGCATGTACGCCATGGGTTCTTCCAATGCAAGGAGTATCTTTATATTGGATAGCTTTATTTTTTAATGTTTCTTTTAAAAGAAGAAGCTTTTCATATAGTTTTTCATTAGCTTCTTTAAAAATTAAACCATTTGCTGTATCCACAACATCAGTAGAAGTTAACCCGTAATGAATCCATTTTTTCTCACTTCCTAAATAAGTTGATACATTTCTAGTAAAAGCAATAACATCATGTTTTGTTTCTTTTTCAATTTCTTCAATTCCCTTTAAATCGAATGATGCTTTATTCATTATATTGTTATAATCAGTATCGTTAATTTTATTAATAGAATGTAAATATGAAACAAGAGCTAATTCTACATCTAAATATTTTTTAAATTTATTATTTAAAGAAAAGATTTCTTTCATCTCTTTAGTTTGGTAACGACTAATCATTAAAAATATCCTCTTTTATAATTGTTTCTTCTCTTTTTGGTCCTACAGAAATAAATGCTACTTTTATACCTGTATACTCTTCAATGAATTCTATGTATTTTTTACAATTAAGTGGTAAATCATCATAATTTTTAATTTTTGAAATATCTTCATCCCAAGAATCAAATTCTTTATAAATTGGTTTACATCTATTAACTTCACTGATTGTAGAAGGGATATAATCTATTATTTTTCCATCTAATTCATAATTTACACATACTTTTAAAGGTTTTATGTTAGTTAAAACATCCAATAACATTAATGCAATATAATTTGTTCCACTAATTCTTATTGAATTTTTAACTACAACTAAATCTAAATAACCAATTCTTCTAGGTCTTTTAGTTACAGTTCCAAACTCATGGCCTATTTCCCTAATTTTATCACCAATTTCGTTATTTAATTCACTTACAAAAGGGCCAGCTCCAACTCTAGTTGTATAAGCTTTCATAATACCAACAACTTTATCAATTGATTTTGAAGGTATAGATGCGTTTATTGAAACGCTATTAGCTAAAGGAGAAGAAGAAGTGACAAATGGATATGTACCGTTATCAATACAAAGCATAGCTCCTTGAGCACCTTCAAATAATATTTTTTTACCTTGATCTATTGAATCTAATAAAAATCTAGAAGTATCAATAATATGTGATTTTAATTCATCTCCAATTTTAGAATAAATACCATATAATTCTTCAACTGAATATTGTTTTTTACCTAACATTTCTAATTCTTTATTTTTTATAGGTAAAACATTGTTTAATCTTTCTTTTAAATATTCTTTTTCTAATAAATCACCAACTCTAATTCCTAATCTAGCTGCTTTATCCATATAACATGGACCGATACCTTTTTTAGTGGTTCCGATTTTATTATTAGATAGTAATTCTTCATACGCTCCATCCATATCTATATGGTATGGCATGATAATATGAGCTCTATTAGAAATATAAAGATTATAATTGGTAATTCCTTGTGATTTTAAAACATTTAATTCTTCTAACATGGAAGTAAGATTTACAACACATCCATTAGCTATAATATTGATAATATTAGGAGAGATAATTCCACTAGGAAGAGATTTTAAAGCGTATCTAACGTTATTTACAACTAAAGAATGTCCCGCATTGTTTCCGCCTTGATGTCTTACGACAATATCCATATGTTGAGCTAAATAATCGGTAATTTTTCCTTTACCTTCATCACCCCATTGTAAGCCTTCGATAACAAAAACCATATTATTTACCCTCTCTTTTTAAAATAGTTTGCGCAACATATACCCCACAAGCGCCAGCTTGAGCTAAACCTCTTGTAATTCCAGCTCCATCTCCACCAACAAATAAATTGTTGATTTCTTTTACTTCTAATTCATCGCTTATTTCAGGGTGAGCACTAAAATATTTAGCTTCAACACCATAAAGTAATGTATGTTCAGTAGCAATACCAGGAGTGATAGTATCTAAAACTTGTATCATTTCCATAATCGATTTCATAGTTTTATATGGTAAACATAATCCTAAATCACCTGGAACAGCTTCTTTTAAAGTTGGTTTAATGAAAGATTCGCTAATTCTTTTTTTAGTAGATCTTCTTCCTTGAAGGATATCCCCGTATCTTTGAACTATAACAGAACCACATGCTAATTGATTTGCTAAGGAAGAAACTTTTAAAGCGTATTCATTTGGTTTATTAAATGGTTCTTCGAAGTGGTGGGATACTAAAAGAGCAAAATTAGTATTTTGACTTCCTAATTTAGAATCGCTATATGAGTGACCATTAACATTGATAACACCTTCGTAATTTTCAACGACAACATGTCCACTAGGATTAGAGCAGAAAGTTCTAACAGTTGTTCCTACGCTTGTTCTATAAACAAATTTTCCTTCATAAAGATTTTTATTGATTTCATCCATAATTAAATTGGATGTTTCAACTCTAACACCAATATCTACTTGATTTTGTGTCATTTTAATCTTTCTTTTTTCTAAAATATCGCTTAACCATTTAGAACCTTCCCTTCCAACAGCTAAAAAGACATATTTAGAATTTATTGTTTCGTTATTAGATAATGTAACACCTTTAATTTCTTTATTTTCTACAACAATATCAGTAACTTCTTGTTCAAAAATCATAGTAATTTTATCTTTTAAAAAGTTAAATATTCTTTCTAAGATTTTAAGGTTTTCTTCTGTTCCTAGGTGTCTAACTTTACTTCTTAATAATTTTACACCGACTGAGATTGCTCTTCTTTCAATTTCTTTAACTTTAGGAGTATCTGGATTAGTGATTACATTTGTAGCACCAAATTTTAAATTAATATCATCTACATAATTTATTAATTCTAATAATTTTTCATCTCCGATGTAATCTTGTAGCCATCCACCAAATTCATTAGTGATGTTAAATTTTCCATCGCTATAAGCTCCTGATCCACCAAAACCATTGGTAATAGAACAAGCTGGATAGCATTCTCTAATACCATCTTTATTTTGAGGGCATTTTTCTATTTTATGTTGCATTACTGGACATCTTCTTTTAAAGATATCTAAACCTCTATCGATTAAACAAATTTTTAATTCTGGGTTTTTAATTGCCAATTCATACGCACTAAAATAACCTGCTGGACCTGCTCCAACAATAACAATGTCATAATTCATTTTATAAGTCTCCTAATGTATTCACGAATTAATACTAATGATTTAATTTAAAAAATCAATAGTTATTAGTAATTTTTAATAAAAATATAATCTAAATAAATCCACAAATTGATTTAATTACTTTATAATTAATATATGCAGGAATGGCGAAATTGGTAGACGCTTTAGTTTCAGAAGCTAATGGAGCAATCCGTATGAGTTCAAATCTCTTTTCCTGCACCAAGGGTTTTTAGTTTAATGGTAGAATAAAGGTCTCCGAAGCCTAAGGTAGAGGTTCGATTCCTCTAGAGCCCGCCAAATATGAAAATGAATATCTTTGTAAAAAATAATTCTGATTTATATCCTAAAAATATTTATTAGGATTATAGAAAAGACAGAACTCGTTCTTTAGGGTTATTAGACATAAAATCAATTAGCCAAAGTAAAGTTGTTTTAAAGAAAGATAATAAAAAAAGTTGATTAAAAGTTATTAATATTGAATGTGAATTAATAGAAGAAATTTAACAACTTGAATCTTCAAATAGAACGATTAATTTTCTATACTATTTTAATTATTAATGTGAAAAATCATATGATAATTTAACTATTTTTAACTTTTTAACGATTTAGATAATTAGTTATTTTTTAGATAACATCAAATGTTTCGTGTGGTTTAAATGAGAAGATTTAACATTTAATGGAAATGAGTCCAACAAATTATTTTTAAATGATATATTAACAACAACATATTTAAATGTGTTCTTATTAAAAGATAATAAAATATATTGGAGTGGTTATAATGAAAATATAGTTAAAACTAATTCAGGCTCTAGAGTTGATGGTGCAAGATTAGATAATAATAAAATTCATGGTGGAATGACTATTTAAGAAAATTATGGTTGTATTTAAATTTTTTATTGTTAAAAACTAATTGTTGTTTATAATGAAGATTAAGGAGGAAAATATGAAAAAAATAATGTATCTAACAATTTTAGAATTATGTTTATGTTCGTTTGTTGGTAATCATAATAATTTCCTTCAACCTAGCAATAATTTAATTTTAGATACTAAACAGGTGCTATCTAGTGAGGATTATAAAAATGTTGAATACGATTCAGTTTATGATTTATCAAATGAGTTTAAAATTCATTACAATTCAAATTATACTGATAGTGAAAAAATATCTGAGATGGTCGATTATTTAAATTATACTAAGAACTCTTTTGCTAGTCTTGGTTTTAAAAATAATCTAAATGTTGAAAAAAATAAAAAAATTGAAGTTTATTTAAATCCATTCTTTAGAGATGATTCAATTGTTGGAGAAACATTTGCAAATAGATATTTTTTAACAAATAAATCTTTTAATACATTTACTTTTTATGGATTTAGTTATTTGGATGACACTTTGAAAGAAACTATTGTTCATGAATATTTTCATTCTATTGAAAACAATTATAACACTTTGAGTAATTTTGATTTATCGTGGTTCAAAGAAGCTCTTGCTGTGTGGGCAACTTTTAAGATTATAAATTTGCCAGTAAATTCAATTTCCTTTATTGAAAATTATATAATTAAGGAATGCGTAAAGACATTTGCTCAAGCAGGATATTCTGATGCGATGTTTATTTTTACATTAGAAAAAGAATTTGGATTTGACTTTATTATTGACTTATTGAATGCAATTGAAACCAAGGGTATTAATTTAAACATAAGTGGTTTTAAAAATGTTTTAAATTCGTTAATTAAAGAAAAATATAATTCTAATT
>CAVEUC010000023.1:0-19628 GCA_963619035.1 Lachnospiraceae bacterium GAM79 | reverse complement strand
ATAATAAAAGTGTTTAATTTTGAACATTTTAAACACAATTAAAAATTATAGCACTCTTACATATAAAGTGTATAAAAATTATATAGAATATTCGATATCAAAAAAACATAAATAAATTCGATTTTATCGGTAGAATTTCATTTAATTGACCCATATTTTGCTTTTAAACTGACCCATATTTTGACAAAAAATTGACCCATATTTTGCTTTTAAACTGACCCGTATTTCTAAAATTATGCATAAATAAAATGGGTTTTAACCCATTTTATTTAACATTTTTTTAGTATTTATTGCTTAGCAATTGTTAATGTATTTCTAAAATTATTATTCTTAACTACATCATTTCTAGAAACAATAATTTTATAAATTGCAAACGTATTACTAGATCCGCTTACTTTAAGACAATTATCAGAATCCAAAGTAACTTCTTTTACTTCTACTAATGTAGAATACACTTTCATTGAAAAGTTAGTTGAATCAGTTAAAGTAAATTTATATGTTGCTCCAGTTCCAGAAGTTCCTCTTCCTTCACCATGTAATGTAATTGTATATATCATAAATTCGTTATAAAGATATTCTCTTTCACTAGAAACAGCTGTATCATTAGAATCTAATGTTAAATTTTCTTGATGAGTAATATCACAATTTTCACAATTTCCAGTTGTAACAAAACTATCGCTATGATTATGTTGCTCTTTTACTTTTCCTGTAGCTATTACATTACTACCATTTAAAATATCAAACTCTCTATTAGCCCAACTTGGAATCTTTTCACCAAATTCAATCATTACTTCGACACTATTACCAGGTAAGACGTATCCATCTTCATTAGAAAATACAATTCTCACTGAATAAGTTGTAGATGCACCATTAAATCTAAGCGTTCTTATTGAATTTGCCATTAAAGGTGTTTTTTGTCCACCTTCTTCATTTGTTTTAACATATAAAGTAGAAGATATAGTTAAAGAAGTATTTAATCTATCTTCACTTGATTTTGTAAAAGTCATTCCTCTTTCTAATTCGTCTTTATCTAAACTAGGAACTAATAAACTTACATTTTGTCCTTTAGTTGCTTTACTAACTTCTGCTCTAAACATTGAAATAGATTCAACAACTGCTGTTTTATCTAGTTCATAAATATAAATGCTATCACCTTTATTTAAAGTACCTTGGTAAATTGTTGTTTCAATAATTGTACCTTTTCCTGTAATAAAGAATATATCGCTTATATCAGCAATAAACGCACTAGTATCGTAATTAATTAAAGAAATACTACTTAATCCTTCAATATTTAATTCAAAATTACTATTATCTAAAATTAATTCACTTGTTGGAATAGAATGTACTCCTCCAACTGCATATTTATTAGGAGCAAAAACATTAACATAATCTAAAGCGTTATTCGAAATTGTAGATACATCAATAGAATACAATAATATTCCAAAACTTGATGTCGTTGTTTTATCGGTAAAACTAGTTTTTGTAGTATTGATATTTACAGTAGCTTTAGCGATTGTATATTCACCTGTAACAACTTTTTCTTCCCATTCTTCTGTACCATTTAAGGTAACTTTATATTCATAAGTTAAAGCATCGACAGGAGCTGCTTTAGTATAAACTTCTGTTCCTTTTTCTCGATATTCAATCTTTAATCCACCATAATCATTAGTTTTAGTAATTAATGAATCAGGAATACCTTGTTCTAATCCGTTATAAACTAATCCAGTAATTTCACCTACAGATAATTCTCTTTCTTTTTTATTTAGTTTACTATTTTCTATCTCTTTTTCTTCATGGTATCCACATACGCTACAATCTCTTTCTTCAAATCTATTAGAAGTATATGTAGCTTCAGTTTTTACTGTCCAATCACCACTATGTTCACTAAAATCACCTTTCAAAGGTGTATCGTGTTCACAAGTTGATTCATGCCAATGTCCAGTTTCATCTTTTTTCCATTCATTAAGATTATAGCTATGAATACCTGTATCACTTATTGTTTTCTTTTCTTCATAATTACATACACTACATAAACGGTGATCAACTCTATCTTTATGAACACCAGCTTCAGTTAAAGTAGTCCATTCTCCAAACGTGTGACTTGCTTTTTCATCAGTATCATCATGTCCTTCAATTGTACAATCGTGCCAATGATATGTATCATCTTTTGTCCATGTTGTAGAATAATCATGATCAACTTTTGTTTCACCACATCCAAATAGCAAAAAAGACGTAGCAAAAATTAAAATAACTTTTTTCTTTTTCATTTTTTAAATTTCTCCAATTATATATGTTTAAGAGTTTTACCTCTAAATAAATAATTACAAAAAAGTTATTTTAATTCAATATAATATTACGATTTACAATCGTTAAAAATTAACTATTTTAAGGGAAAGTAACATTTTAAAAAATATTTTAGTATTTTTACTGATTTATAATAAAAAAACGACAATTAATCTATTAAAGATATATTGTCGTTTTTAATATTTTTATTCTTCTACTAGTACACCAACATCAAAATAATAATTAGTTTTGTCTTTATTGATAAATGCCCAATATTCATCATTACTCCAATACCAGTGACTTTCAGCATATCTTGCCCAAGAACAAATTTTAGAAGTTCCTGCAATAGCTTTACCTGAAGCTGCATCTACAAAGCTTGCTTCAAATGTTTTTCCTGCCCAATAATTAGAAGTATGTAGTTCTCTATAATTATAAAATTTATCTTTAATAAAATAATCTCCACCAGGATTTCCTTGAGCTATGCAATAAATCCAATATCTATAATCGTTGCTATTTAAATCTCTTTCAGTTCTTTCACTTGTTAAGATTCTATAAGCATCACTTAATGCTATATGTAAAGATTGGTAATATTCACAAGCGTTAATAGAATATTGAGAAATAACGCTAGAATTAGCTAAATAATGAAGATAATCTAATTCAGTTGAAGCTGCCCCAGTACTTCTTAATAAATTCCATCTAGTAGAAATTCTAGAATGTTGAATTGGACTTAAACTATAATGTTTTGATATATCATCATCAAAATATGTAGGATTTAATCCGTTTTTTTCAACTCTAGTTGTTTTAAATTTAACATTTAATGTACAATGATTTCCTGGATTTGAATAACTTACATCATACTGACTATAATAGAACCCTCCAGTTAATGGAGCCATTGTAGTAAAAGAATACGAATCTTTCATTTCTTTTACGTTTTTATATAATTTTTGAATTGCTTCACGTGATGTTTTATATTCTTTTTCTAATTCTGTAGAATCATATTCAGCAAATAAACAAGCTTGAGATGCTCTAGCAGTATTCATGTCTAATATTTTTAATAAATTTGCAGATAATGTTAAAACAGATGGTTTAATTTCACTAGCAAAATTATACATGTATTGTAAACGTGATAAATAACTAGATAATATTGAAATTTTTCCGGCTGCTCCACTGATTCTTTGAGCGTATTCAATCATTAAATTACGATATTCTTGTGCTTTATCTTTATGTTCTGAGAAATATTTTTTTACAAATTCTTCATAAATCATAGAAGTTACAAAATAACGTAAGTTTTCTTTGTTGATTCCTTCTGGTAAATCACCTCTTGTAGCGATGACTTCATCAACATCTTTATTAAGTTCGTCCATGAAACCTTCTTGAACGATATTACTATGATTTTCTAAATGCTCTTTTGCATGTTTAAAATCATTGATTGTTATTGAGAAATTGCATGTTGTAGTCGCTTTCATTTCTCCTAATGGAGTAGATACATACTCTCCTTTATCATTCTTAGTTAATTCCAATTTTACTGTTTGAGGTACTTTAACATATTCTTTATAGTAAGTTCCAACTTCATCAGCAAAATTTCTATTAAAAGTATTGATATTAGCGATGCTATTTGTAGCAAAATCATTAATAGCTAAATTTAATGTGTTTAAATTAGCTTGATCGACAAGAGCTTCAGCCCTAACGATTTCATCTGCTAATTGTTGAGTATTTCTATCTATTTTTGCACTTAATTCATCTATTTTTCTATCAGTTTCTTTTAATTGATCCATGATATCTTTCATCGTAGGACCACTACTAGAAAAACTTTCAGTAATAGTACCTAAAATACCAAAGATACCACCAGCGATAGCAGCAGGATTTTCAGTACCAACACCAACTAAAATCATACCGATATTACTAATTAAATTGTAAGTGAATTTTCCGCCATCTTCCCATGAGAATGAACCTGAAACATACTTCTCTTCAAATTCAGCTTGAGGATCGCTATTTTGTTTATTATTACTAGCATATTTATCAACCATCAAATATTTATTTTCAGTTGTAACAGAAGAGTGTAATAACATTCCATAATTTGTAGAAGTACCACTATTAAAAGTTATATCAAATCCATCTTTATCATCTAAATTTTTAATATTAGTTACTTTAACAGAAGCAGCTTTTAAAACAGAATAATCAGCATAATCTTTATTACTCTTTTCTAATTCTTCTTTTACTTTATCAACATCAAAAACAATAACATCATCACCATCGATATTTTCATCAAATATCGCTAAATCAGTATCTGAACTAAATGTTGATGTATTATCATTATTATTTTTTAAATCAGCATTTAAATACATAAATTCAGACATATCTTCTTTTGTGTAGTTCCATTTTCTTGATTCTGAATTACCACAAGAAGATAAAATCATAACGCATAACGAAGCAATGGATAAACTTATTAATTTATTCTTTTTCATAGTGCTTTCTCCTTTTTATTTATTTCTAATATACACATTTTTAATAACTATAATCAAACATTATTTTAAATATTTAACTTCAAATTTAATTTTGGTAAATAAATCTTTATAAAATTATGATTTTATCTTAAAATCAATACATGAAATCATTAAAAGAATTATTAATATTAGGACCAGGTCCTTCTTCTAGTCATACTATTGGACCTTATAGAATCTGTGAAGATTTTTTACAATATACAAAAGAATATAATGTAATTAATTATAAGGTAACATTATATGGTTCTCTCGCTTTAACTGGAGTTGGTCACCATACAGATTTTGTTATTAAAAATATTTTTAATCAATATAATAAAAATGTTGAGATAGTATTTAATTATGATTTAAATAACTTAAAACATCCTAATACGATGATGTTAGAAGCGATTCTAAATGATAATAAAATAATCTCTAAAAGATATCAATCAATCGGAGGAGGAGCTTTTAAAGAAGAAGATAAACAATACGAAGTAAAAGATGTTTATCCTTTTAGTGACTTTAAAGGCTTAACTGAATACTTAAATAAAAATAAGATTGATGATATTTATGAAGTCATAGAAAAGTTAGAAGGTGAAGATATTTTTGAATATGCAAAAAAATTAGTTATTCATTCATTTAATTTAATTGAAGAGATGATCAATTCTCAAAGTGTTGATTTACCATCTTTAGGATTAAAAACTGTATCTTCATCAATTTTTAAAAAAGCTATTGAAATCCCTGATGAATTTGAAAAAAGGACTATGTTATTAACTAGTTTTGCTTACGCTACTAGCGAAGCTAATGCGTTAGGAAAAATAATCGTAACTACTCCAACTTGCGGAGCTAGTGGAGTTGTTCCAAGTTGTTTATATTATCAATATAAATATAATAATTATTCTATAGATGAAATTACTAAAGCTTTTTTAGTTGGTGGATTAATATGTAATTTTATTAAAGAAAACGCTTCTATAAGTGGAGCTATGCTAGGCTGTCAAGCCGAGATAGGTTCTGCTAGTTGTTTTGCTAGTTCTTCTTTAGCTTACTTAGATAAATTAAGCGTATATCAAATCGAATATGCTAGCGAAGTTAGCATGGAACATTTTTTGGGTTTAACTTGCGATCCAGTTGGAGGATACGTTCAAATTCCTTGTATAGAAAGAAATGGAATCGCTTCAATTCACGCTTATTCATCTTATTTATATAGTAAAAACATAGCTATTTATAGAAAAAATAAAGTTAGTTTTGATAATGTTATTAAAGCTATGAAAGAAACTGGAGATAAAATGGTTAAAGAACTTAAAGAAACTTCTTTAGGCGGATTAGCTAAAGTTATTTCTAATTGTTAAATATATTATTTATTGTAAATTCCACCATCTTTATAGATATATTCTTCATGTTCTTTTATATATTCATCTTTATCACCAACAATAGTATAATCACAAATTGAAGATGTTTTTAATGTACATTTTCTTATTAATTTAGAATGTAATACTTCCATTCCTTTATAATTAACATTACATAATGCAGGTAAAATATCTAATAAATCATGATTTTTAGCAAATTCATAAACAGGACATGTTTTAAAATAATATCTTATATGTTTATCTTCTTTATATTCTTCTAATTCCATTTGATAATCTTGATAAATATCCCTATATTTTTTAACGTTTTTTAATGCTTTATAAAAATAATTTCTTATATATTTTCTTATTTAAATCTACAAATTTTAGTTTTTTTAAAGCTATTCCGACGATTGGCGAAATTCAATCCGATACTTGGCAAAAAAATAAAAATAAAATCTAATATAATTCTTTTTTTTAACAAAAATTCTCAATAAATAATTCAAAATATTTTAATAAAAAAGCAGATAGAATCATCAATAACTCCATCTGCTTTTTATTATAATTTAAATATACTTAAATAAATAAAATATAATTTTATGAATTATTTATTCATTGAAATATTTATAACAGGTTGAACACATGCTCTAGTATCAGACCAACTTAAATAGTGATTTTCAATTTCTCCTGTTTCATAAAGCCATATAGCATAACAACTACTACCATAGTCATTCGATATTGAACGAGTGAGAACATTGCCTTCTGGACTAAATCCTCCATCGGTTAAATTAGCAGTAGTATATGCTCCACAAGCGATAGCGTAATCTGTTGCTTTGAAAGCTCTTGTAGTGCTTCTACCTTTAGATGTATCGAATCCATAATCAGCATTTAAATAATCTTTATAACTTAATAAATAAACTTTATCTTGAGTATTTTCACATGCAAATTTATTAGGTGATTTATCAGTTGTTTCAGCACTATTATCAACTTCTGTTGTTTGAATATATGAATTATCAGCAAAAACACTATTATAAAAATCAGCATTTAACCATGTTCTAACATCTGAAGTTTTATATGTTACTCCTGTTGCTTCAGTTTTACTACTAAAAATTTGATTTTTTAATAAATAAGAACTCAATAACATATATGAATCATCACCACTTTTAATAACGTTCCATTGAATTAAATCGCATCTAAACCAATATGTTTCACCATTGTTAATTTTAGTTCCATCACTAAATTTATAAATCCATTCACTGTTATAAAGCTTTGCATCAGTTTTAGCATAATAATAGCCGTTATATAAATACCAACCATTGCTTTCAGTTTCTTTTAATCCGTTTAAAGCTGAGATTGTTCCTGCATCAGATACATATGTTTGAGGATAAATGCCATAAGTACATGTTTTTTTATCTGCACTTAATACTGGGGTGCTACCTGTAACTGTTTCAACAGGTCCTTTTTTACCTACAGTAAGTCCAACAGATAATCCAATAATTAAAGCTATTCCTGCTACTACACAAGAACCAACTATAATGCATTTCTTCTTTCCGTGTTTATTAACAAATACACTGATTTTAGATTCTTTTTTTGTTTCAACTTCTTTAATTTCATTGTCTGCCATAATTAATATTTCCTTTCTTTATTAAAAATAATTACAACATATATATTATATTATTATTTTAAAACCATTTAAAATATAAAATTTTTCTACCATATAATAGAAATTCTTTAATTAAATATGCATAAAAAAAGTTCGATATCTTAATATCGAACATATTTTACTTAGAATGGGGCGAATAATGGGGATCGCACCCATGCATGACCGGTTCACAGCCGGTTGTGTTAACTACTTCACCATATTCGCCAGTAGATAAAATATTATATTAAATATACTATAAAATCAATATATTTTTTATAAATATTAATAGATTATAATCACTTTAATCATGTTTAACAACATGACATTTTCTACATCTAGGTTCGTAAGATTCTTTTGCTCCAACTAAAACAACAGGATCTTTATCGCTTGCTGGTTCCCCATTAACTAATCTTTGTGTTTTTGTTGCTTGTCTTCCACAACATGAACAAATCGCAGTAAGTTTCGTAATATCTTCAGCTCTAGCTAAAAGAGCTGCGCTAATTGGAAAAGGATCTCCTTTAAAATCACAATCTAATCCAGCTGTAATCACTCTTATACCTCTATTAGCAAGCGATTCACAAATATCGATAACTTCATTATCTAAAAATTGAACTTCATCGATACAAACACAATCTAAATCGCTAGTAACATATTTTAAAATATCACTACTCTTTTCAATAGGAATACATTTATAACTTCTTTTTTGATGAGATACTACTTCATCTTTACTATATCTATCGTCAATTTTTGGTTTAAATACCAAAAATTTCTTTTTAGCATATATAAGTCTATTTATTCTTCTTAATAATTCTTCGCTTTTACCAGCAAACATTGGTCCAGTAATAACTTCAATATAACCACAGTAACTATCTTCATGTCCCATATATAAACCACCTCTATTAAATTCTTAAAAATTTTATCAAATTTAATTTTAAATAAAAATAGAATTTAAAAAATCTTTATACAAATATAATATCTATATCTCTTAATAAATTTTATGTAAAAGACCTATAAATTTATATCTTTATTTTTAATGTAATTATTAAGAAGTCGTACTACTCGTATCTAAATCTTTAAGTCTTTCTATAATAGTTGCGTATAATTCTTTAATAGTTTCTTGAATCGAAGAAGGAACAATATTTGTTTCATCTCCTTCAGTTACAGTTTTAACACCTTTTGCTAACCAAATACCTTGTTCTCCATTAACTAAATATTTAAAAACAAATGTATTTCCTGGATTAAATCCATTATTTATAACTAATAATAAATCATGAATTAAATTAATATTACTTGCCTCCATATTGAAACTATTAATTAAAACAGTATATAAATCTTGACCTTCAACTAAAGAAGGGATTATAACTTCACTTAATCCAGATGTGAATATTCCTAATGGTTGAGTGTAAATATAAGCGATTAATGACCATTCTATAACACCTAATAATCCACCTAATAATCTAGAATACCATTTAGGTTTATATTTTATTTTTACTTTTTTATCTACGATACCATCCTTCTTTTTTATCTTTTTAACAATAGCTCTTTTAATTCCACAATCAAAAATAATCCACGTAAAAGGAGTTGATAAAAATAATATAATTGGAAGACAAATTATGACTGCAATAGATTTAGTTAAAGCACTGCAATAGCTTACTAAAATCTCAGAATCAATATTTAAATTTTGTATTAAAACAAATAAATCATGTATCGAATAAACTTTAAAGGTAACATCTTGATAAGTAAAGCTTAATACAAAATTAAATGTAGAAAAACTATAATATTCTATCCAATCAGCTAAAAAAGGAATAAAAGTAAAATATAATATTACAAATAAAATTGTAATAAAACATATTCTACATATCTTCCTTATAGCACCATTAAATATACCAACTGCTAAAGCAATTAGTAGCGATACCAATATACATATATCTAATATTGGTAGATTATACAAAAATTCTGGTATAGTAATCGCCATAAATATTATTTAACTTCAATTAAATAATAATTCTTTTTACCTCTTTTAACAATTAAATATTTATTAAATAAAAAGTCTTCTTTACTAGCAACTTTTAAAGGATCATTCCATTTATTTCCGTTAATTGAAATAGCGTTATTTTTAATAAATTCTCTAGCTTCTCTTTTGCTGCTTGCTGCTTTAATTTGAATAAGTAAATCTTCTAAAGGTTTAATTTCTTCAACTTGAATTTTAAAGTTAGCAAATAATTCATTTAAATTTTCTTCGCTTAAAGTTGAGTAACTTTCAGAAAATAAAGCTTCGCTCATATTTTTAGCTTCGATAGCTTTCTCTTCTCCGTGAATAATTTTAACAACTTCATAAGCTAAAGCTTTTTGACCGATTCTTTGGCCTAAATTAGCTAAATGTTCTTTTTCAATACTTGAAATCTCTTCTTTAGTTAAGAATGTGAAAACCTTTAAATATTTGATGCTATCATCATCACTTTGATTGAAGAAGAATTGATAAAGTTTATAAGGAGAAGTGAGTTTTGGATCTAAAAATAAAGCTCCATCTTCACTCTTTCCGAATTTTTTACCATCGCTTCTAGTAATTAAATGAGCTGTCATACAACCTACTTTTTCTTCGCTTCCATCTAATTTTCTAATTAAATCGAGACCAGCAGTTAAATTACCCCATTGATCGCTTCCACCGATTTGAATATTAACTCCATATTCTCTATGTAATTTTAAGAAATCGATAGATTGAAGAGTCATATATGTAAATTCAGTTAAAGAAATACCTGCATCAAGTCTAGATGCGACAATATCTTTTGCTAACATGTAGTTAACATTAAAATATTTAGCGTAATCTCTTAAATATTCTAATAAGCTAATTTGACTTAACCAGTCGTAGTTATTTAATAAAATACCTTTTTTAGGATCGCTTAAATCTAAGAATCTTTCTAATTGTTGTCTAATACATTCAGTATTCTTTTTAACACCTTCTACTGTTTGAAGGTTTCTTTCTTTTGATTTTCCGCTTGGATCCCCAATCATTCCAGTTCCACCACCGACAACAGCGATGATTCTATGGCCTGCTTTTTGTAATCTCATTAAAATAGAAATCATAACAAAATTACCGATATGCATACTTGATGCACTAGGATCAAATCCACAATAAATCGTTTGAGGAGTAGATAATAATTCTCTTACTTCATCAACATTTGAATAATCTTTGATTAAACCTCTGTAATTTAAATCGTCAATAATATTTTGCATAAAATCTCCTAATTAATCTCTATAACGAATATATGTTAACCTTCCATTTTTCTCAAATTGTATTAAGTTTACGATATTATTTTTAGATACGATTTCACTTGTACCATCTTCATATTCAACTTTAATATCGTTTTCATCAACTTTTTCAATAAACTTACCCATAGAATATCGAGTATTTTGAAGTTGAAGATAATCTCCACTATGAATTCCGTAATTTACAATAGAAATTACAGGAATTCCTAACTTTTTATAACCTTGTAAGCTTCTTAATTCAATTAAGAACAACCCCATAACAGGAATTCCACCAGCCATTTTAATTAAATCAACCATAGCTTTAGCACTTCCACCAGTTGCGATTAAATCATCCATAATAATAACTCTATCACCAGGTTTAATAGCATCTTTTGGAATCTCGATTGTAGCTTCACCATACTCCAATTTATAAGTAGCTCTATATCCAACTAAAGGTAATTTACCAGCTTTTCTAGCTAATACTAAACCTTTTGAATTCATGCTAGCTAATGGAGCAGCGAAGATAAAACCTCTACTTTCAGCAGCGATAATCTTATCGTATTTATCGTAATTTGGTAATTCCTTATTCAAATCCATGATAACTTGATGGAAAGCATCTCCATCAGCAAGTAATGGTGTAATATCTCTAAAATTAATACCCTTAATAGGGTAATCTAAAACTGAACGAATATATTTATCATAAAAATCCATAATATTTCCTCCTAAATTTTTGTAGATTCTCTTTTTATATATGTAGATTCAAATTTATAAACTTTATCTTGAAGATTATCTCCAATTAAATCAACTAACATATCGACAGCCCTTCTACCAACTTCTTGCATATCGATATTCATAGAAGATATTTGAGGACGGATAATATTCGAATATTTAGTTCCAATTATCGATAAAACTTCAATATCTCCTGGAACTGTAAGCCCACTATCTGTCGCAGCATTTAAAACGGCTGCAGCGATAGAATCTCTATAAGCGATAACATATTCTTTCTTCTTCTTTTTAAATCTTTCCATGAAATCATGATATGTTCTTTGATAACTATCATCACAGTTCATGATATCGTACAATTTATCGTTATCTTTATGCACTTTAATAAAAGTGTTTTCAACTCTTCTTAATAATCTACCACCATTATGAACATGTAAAAAAGTCATTTGTTTATCGCCTTTAGCAAAATAATCTAAGATTACTTTTTTAATAGCGTGTTCATAGCCAAATGGAATGGAAGCTATTTTATTTCCTGAAATATCATTGTTGATAACTAATACTGGAACATCATAGTTATTTAATACTTTATAATCTTCTTCATTCAATTCATCATCGAAGACGATAACTCCATCAACATGTTCTTTAATTGCTTTTTCTAAACAATTCGTAGCATCTTCTCTAGAATGAGATGTTGTAAATACTTCTAAAGAGAAGCCTTTAGCTTTACAAACTTCACAAATTCCATTTAAAAGATTAGAAAGATAGACGTAATTTGCGCTAGGAATAATCAAACCGATGTTTGTGGTTTTATTGGTCGCTAACGCTTGAGCAAGTCCACTAGGTTTATAACCTAATTTTCTAATTACGTTCATAACTTTTCTTTTAGTTTCTTCTTTAACGGTATCACTATTATTAATTACTCTTGAAACTGTCGCTAAACTGACACCACTCATTTGAGCGACTTCATAGATCGTAACTCTAGATTTATCATATCCCATAAGTCATTCTCCTTTGTTCAGTTTTATTCTAGCATAATAAAAAAATAAGTGTAGTTTATTTTGAAAAATTTTTCATTTATTTACATTTTTTTAATATTTAAAGAAATCATCACCGACTTTATATTCATCTCCTAATATATAAAGCCCCTTTTTATTTTCATATCCTTGAATATTTAATTCTCTACCACTACAAAGCATACCTTCACTAAATACGCCTAAAACTTCTCCAGCGATAATTTGTTGACCATTAGGCATAAATGTACCATTTGAAGCACATACAACTTTAAGTCCAACTTTAGCATTATATGAACCGCAGACTATATTTAATAATTTTTCTTCACCAACATCTACTTTTAATATATGTAAGTGATCGCTATCAGGATGGTCTTCCATCTCTTTAATTAAAGCTACTTTAAAACCAGATTCATGTAAATAATCTAATGGTTCTAAATTGTGGTTCTTTAAAATGTAATTTAAAACATCGATAACTTTATCATTCATTACAGGAATATATCCATCAGCTTTAATTTTAATATCTTCACTGATATTTAAAAAATTATATCCAACTAATTTATCATTATTATATAAAGCTACAACATTATCATGTTTAATAACTTTATTTGGAATGATATTAGGTTCAAATACAATTAAAAGGATGTCTCCTATTGTTTCGTGATTGTAGTAAACTCCATATTTCATATTAAATCCTCACTATTTTTAATTACATTACTATTATTTTTTAAGACGAATCTTTTAATTTGAATTCCTTGATTTTTGAATTTTGTTTCAAATTCTGTAGGTGCATCAAATTCTTCATTTCCGTCATAAGAATATTCTTCACTAATAATTTCAAACTTAAATTTTTTAAATTGTTCTAATGAGTAAGTTGAGAACTCATCATTATCACTTTTAAAATAAATATATCCATCATCTTTTAATAATGATGCATATTGAAGTAAAAATGGATCACTAGTTAATCTTCTTTTTTCATGTCTTTTTTTAGGCCATGGATCGCTAAAATTTAAAAATATTCCATCAAATTTAATATTATTTGCTAATAACAACTCACCTAATTTAAAGAAATTATCTGCGCATAATCTAACATTTTCAAGTTCGGATTCATCAATCTTTTTTAAGCACATTCCACTTATTGTATCGTTAAGTTCGCATACGATAAATTTTTTATCTAAATTCCTACTAGCTAAAGATAAGATAAATTGTCCTTTTCCAGGTCCAATTTCTAAAAATAACTCACTATTTCCTATATATTTTTTAATTTCTTCACTAGAAAAACTATCTAATACAATTTGATTTTTATAAGATTCAGTTAAGTAATCTACTGCCCGTTTTTTAAATTTCGTTCTCATTTTTTAAGTTTTCCTAAAGCGTAAATCGCGTGAGCATAAATTGGCATAGAATTATAGAAATCTTCTAAATCAATATGTTCATTTGCAGCGTGAATATTATCTTCTTTTCCTTTGAAGTGAGAACCGAAAGCTACACTATTTTTAGCTTCTTTAGCGTAAGTTCCTCCTCCGATTGCAAGAGGTTTTTCATCACTTCCAGTTTCTTCTTTATATACTTTCATTAATTCTTTTATAAATGGAGTTGTGTTTGGATTGTAATATAAAGGTGCAGTAACTGATAATATATTAATTGGAAATGGTGAACATTCTTGAATTGATGCGATGACTTTATTTGGATCAACATTTTCTGGATATCTAAAGTTAACTGTCATCTTAAATTCTTCATCTTTATATTTAATTAAACCGACATTATATGTAGTTTTCCCCATATCCTCAGATTCAAAATATACATTCATATTCTTTCCGAATGGATCTTGATATTCATTACATAATAAAGTTAAAAATGGATTATTGTAAACTTCACCTAAAATCCCTAAAAGAAGAATTCCAGAATTTAATCCTTCTTCAGGTAAGCTACCATGAGCTGCTTTACCAAGGAAAACGAATGTTTTTTCATCTTCTTTATAGAATTTAATATCTTTATGATTACTTAAAAATTCATCGAGTGGAGCGTTATCATAAACGACAACTTTAGCGCTATCGATTACAGCATTAGAAACAACACCTGCATCGATTTCTTTAATTCCGTTAAATTTATATTTTGATTCATAAACATAATTTGAGATACCCTTTTCTCCATAGATTAATGGGAAATCAGCATCAGGAGTAAATCCGTAAGTTGGATCTTCTTTTTTTAATGTTTCAAAATAATAAGTTAAACAGCTTGAACCTCTTTCTTCATCACCACCAAAAACCAATCTTACTCTATAATCATCGATTAAGCCGTTGTCTTTTAAAGCTTTTAAAGCGTAATAAGCGCTTATTCCAGGACCTTTATCATCGCTTGAACCTCTAGCGTAAACCCTATCATCAGCAATTGTTGCACTAAATGGAGGATAATTCCATTCACCATTTACAGGAACAACATCTTGATGAGCTAAAATATAAATTAAATTTTCACCTTTTCCATAGCTTATTTCAAGGCAATGTCCATCACAAGTATCAACATCAAAACCATCTTTTAAAGCTATTCCTTTAAGCAATTTAAAGCAAGAATAAACGCCATTTCCGTATGGTTTTCCTTCTTCAATAGTAGTTTCATCATAAACACTATTAATCTTTAAATCTTCAACTAATGTTTTTAACGCTTCATCTTTATAAGGTTTAACTAATTCTTTAAAATCAACTGCCATATTTAATCTCCTAAATTATCACGCTAAAAATTATAACACTAATTAAAGCAATTAGCGTGATTAACGATACATAAAATACATTACTCTTTTGATTAAATTCAAATTTAGTGCTATTTACTGCACCGATTTTATAGAATTTAGATACTGGTATATAAACTAAAGGCACAATAACAATAGCTGCACCGATTTCACATAAACAACCAATCGTCATATAAGCAGCAATAAATCCTAATAAACCACCTTGATATTGTCTTAAATAATCAATCAATGAATCCATACCTAATAATTGACAAATATGAGTTACATCAAGATATCCAAAAATATAAAAACATACAAAATAAAGTATTGTATGTAATAAAGTAAATACTCCACAAAGTGGGAATAATAAACCATTAAATACTTTTTGAGAAGCAAACTTTTTAATAAAATCAAAAACTAATCCACTAATAAAACCAAATAAAACTCTTGGTAAAATAGAAATAAATGGATTAATACACATATAATTCAAAGTTCCAGGATATTGGAAAGCTACGATAAACGAAGTTAATCCAAAGAAAAAACCATATAAAGCACCTCTTTTTGCTCCAAAAAGAGCAGCTCCTAAAATTATTAAAATATGCATTGTTGTAAATGCTAATGGGCCAATTGTTATATATCCTAAATATGGAACAAAAGCAAAAACGAAAATTAAAGCTAAAAATAAAGCATCGAAAGTTAAAGACTTAATTGTAGTCTTTTTAATTGTATTACTCATAAATTACTCCTTATTATTTAATTGATAAACATAATATAATCCATCTAAAACAAGGTGTGGATCATATTCAAAACAAACAACTTCATTTCTAATTTCACTACTAAAACCACCTGTTAACACTCTTTTTAAAGAATATCCAAGTTCTTTTTCCATTCTTCTAGCAAATTCAGAAATCATATAAGCTTGACCTAAAATTATTCCAGATTTAATAGAATCGATAGTATTTTTACCAATTATTTTTTTAGGAGCTTTTAAAGATACTTCTGTCAATAAACTTGTAGAACTATCAAGTGCTTTCATGCTAACTTCCATTCCAGAAGTTATCATACCACCAATATAATTCCCATCTTTATCGATCACATACATCTTTGTAGCAGTTCCTAAATCTGCTACTACAACTGGATAACCATATTTTTGTTTAGCTCCAATTGCTCCACATAAAAGATCGTTTCCCAATTCGTTAGGATAATCGATTTTGATATTAATTCCTGTCTTAATTGCTTTAGTAATAAGCAAAGTATTAATACCATATAGCGATTTGATCGCCATCATTAAAGGATTAACTAAAAGAGGAACAACGCTAGAAAGCACTGCTCCAGTTATCACATTATCCTTTTTGATTAAAGAAGCAAAAATCAATTCATATTCACTGCTCGATTTATTTTGTTTAGAATCGATTGAGAAAAATTGAACTAATTTTCCTTCATTGTAAACACCACATTTAATTAATGTGTTGCCACAATCAATACATAAAATCATAATGCCCTCCTCTACAGTCTTAAGTTATCTTAAGTACCGTGATTTTATTACTTTAAAATTATAACATTTAAAATATCGGTTTCAATTTAAATAACAACAATACTGACAATTTTATTTTTAACAACGATAACTTTTTTAATTGTCTTTCCTTCTAAATTACGTTTTACATTTATAGAATTCAATGCGATTTCTTTAACTTTTTCATCATCTTCATCTTTTTTAACTACGATTGTATCTCTTAATTTACCATTAATTTGAACTGCAATCTTTACATCATTTAAAACTAATTTAGATTCATCATAAGTTGGCCAAGGTTCAAAAGTAATCAAATTTTCATGACCTAATCTATTCCAAATCTCTTCACCAACAAAAGGACAAATACAATCAAACATTTTAATAAAGCCTTCAAAATATTCTCTATAAATCGTTTTAGCTTTATATAATTCATTTACAAAAATCATCATTTGAGAAATAGCTGTATTAAATTGTAATGCTTCAAAATCACTGCTTACTTTTTTAACAGTAAAGTTATAGATATAATCTAATTCACCGCTATTTGAATCTACAATTTTACTCTTTAAAGTTTCATCATCTACTAATCTATATACTCTTTCAATAAACCTTCTACTACCTTCAAGTCCATTGTTTGACCATGGTAAACTTGCTTCTAAAGGTCCCATGAACATTTCGTATAATCTTAAACTATCTGCACCATATTTATATACGATTTCATCAGGATTAATAACATTTCCTCTAGATTTAGACATCTTTTCACCATTTTCACCTAAAATCATTCCTTGATGGAATAGACGTTTAAATGGTTCTTTTGAACTTACAACACCTTTATCATATAAATATTTATGCCAGAATCTAGCATATAAAAGGTGTAAAACAGCATGTTCTTGACCACCGATATATAAATCAACAGGTAACCAATGATCTAATAATTTCTTATCACCGATTTCTTTATCGTTATGTGGATCGATATAACGAATATAATACCAGCAGCTTCCAGCCCATTGAGGCATTGTATTAGTTTCTCTTAAACCTTCTTTACCATTTACATTTACATGTAACCATTCTTTTGCATGAACTAATGGTGATTCACCAGTTCCACTAGGTTTATATTCATCAAGTGTAGGTAAAATTAAAGGTAAATTATCTAATGATTCAGCAATCATACTACCATCTTTAAATTCAATAACTGGAATTGGTTCACCCCAATACCTTTGTCTTGAGAATAACCAATCTCTTAATTTGTAATTAATCTTATAATTACCTTTTTTAATTTCAATAAGTTTTTCAGTAATCTTTTCTTTACCTTCTTCAATATTTAATCCATTAATAAAGTCGCTATTAATGTGCTTTCCATCATCAACATATGCTTCTTTACTAATATCAGATTCAATAACTTTAATAATAGGTAAATCGTGTTTTTTAGCAAAAGCGTAGTCTCTTGTATCGTGAGCTGGAACAGCCATAACTGCTCCACTTCCATAACTTGCTAAAACATAATCTGCAATATAAACAGGAATTCTTGTATTGTTTATAGGATTAATTGCATATACTCCTAAAAATACACCTGTTTTTTCTTGGTTAGTTCCAGTTCTTTCAATATCTGATTTATGACTTACAGTTTCAATGTAATCATTTACTTCTTTTTCTTGTTCTTTAGTAACGAGTTTTTTAACTAAAGGATGTTCAGGAGCTAAGCAACAATATGTGCATCCAAATAATGTATCAGCTCTAGTTGTAAATACGATAAATGAATCATCACTATTTTCAATATTAAAAATAATTTCAGTACCTTTTGATTTACCAATCCAGTTTCTTTGCATTTCGATTGTAGATTTTGGCCAATCTAATCCATCTAAATCATTTGCTAATCTATCAGCATATTGAGTGATTTTTAACATCCATTGTTTCATTGGCTTTCTTACAACTGGATATCCTCCCCTTTCGCTTTTTCCATCGATAACTTCTTCGTTAGCTAAAACAGTACCAAGTTCAGCACACCAGTTAACAGGTTTATAATCGACGTAAGCTAAATTATCGTTAAACATATTAACAAATATCCATTGAGTCCATTTATAATAATCTGGTTTGCATGTAAAGATTTCTCTATCGTAATCATAGCTAAAACCTAACATTTGAATTTGTCTTCTAAAGTTATCGATATTATGCATTGTAAATTCTTCAGGATGTTTATTCATCTTCATCGCATATTGTTCAGCAGGTAAACCGAAAGAATCCCATCCGATTGGATGCAAAACATTAAATCCTTGCATTCTTTTCATTCTAGATACGATATCAGTAGCTGTATATCCTTCAGGATGACCTACATGAAGACCTTGTCCACTAGGATAAGGGAACATATCTAAACAATAATATTTTGGTTTAGAAAAATCGCTAGTATCACAAGCGTACTCTTTTCTAGCTAACCAAATTTCTCTCCATTTCTTTTCAATTTCTAAATGATTGTACATATTCTTTCCTCCAAATAAAAAAGCGTTCAATTTAAGGACGCTTTCACGTGGTACCACCTTAATTTATTTACAATTAGTAAATACACTCAATTTAAATATTTATAACAACGATGAGACTTCTAATTCATTCTATTAGTTTTCACCAAACACTAACTCTCTACAAGAATAACATTTAGAATTATTCGTCTTTATATTTAT